>JALRFI010000173.1 GCA_023253775.1 Crocinitomicaceae bacterium | reverse complement strand
CGAAGAGTCAGTCCGAACAATGCTAAAAACGAAAGCATAATTCTTACATCGTCAAAAATTACATTGGATTGCAAAACTGTAAACCGCAGGTCCATATGGTATCACAGAAGTCGTCATCATGTCATTAAACCGCTCTTTATTCATCAAAACCCTAGATGCCCAAGCGCTTATTCAATCAAGGTGTTTTAACGACCTTTACCGTCGTGTGATCATTAGAAATAACCGTTTGAAGCGTTTGATCGAGATCAAGGCACCAGAGGTGATCTTGCGTAACGAGAAACGTATGCTTCAGGAGTCTGTTGATTCATTATTCGACAACTCAAGAAAAGCATCTGCGGTTAAGACTGAGTCAAACAGACCATTGAAATCACTTTCAGATTCATTGAAAGGTAAGCAGGGTCGTTTCCGTCAGAACCTACTTGGTAAGCGTGTTGACTATTCTGCACGTTCAGTTATCGTTGTAGGGCCGGATTTGAAACTGCATGAGTGTGGTCTTCCAAAAGATATGGCTGCTGAACTTTACAAGCCGTTCATCATCCGTAAAATGATTGAAAGAGGTATTGTGAAAACTGTTAAGTCTGCGAAGAAGATCGTTGATCGTAAAGAGCCGGTAGTTTGGGATATCCTTGAAAACGTATTGAAAGGACACCCTGTGTTACTTAACCGTGCCCCTACACTTCACCGTTTGGGTATCCAGGCATTCCAGCCTAAATTGATAGAAGGAAAAGCTATTCGTCTTCATCCATTGGTAACTACGGCCTTCAACGCCGATTTCGATGGTGACCAGATGGCGGTTCACCTTCCATTAGGAAATGCTGCTATTCTTGAAGCACAGTTGTTGATGCTAGCATCTCATAATATTCTTAACCCTGCGAATGGAGCACCAATCGCAGTGCCATCTCAGGACATGGTACTAGGTCTTTACTATATAACTAAGGGTAAGAAAACAGCGGGTGACATTATCGTTAAGGGTGAAGGAGGTATTTTCTACTCACCTGAAGAAGTTATCATCGCGCACAACGAAGGTAGACTTGATCTTCATGCTCATATCAAAGTAAGATCCTACGATCTTAATGATAATGGAGAGCCTGAACTGATGATGATCGAAACGACTTGTGGACGAGTATTGTTCAATGAACTTGTTCCTCGTGAAGTTGGTTTCATTAACGACGTACTTACAAAGAAAGCACTTCGTGATATTATCGGTCATGTATTGAAGATCTCAGGAACTTCTCGTTCTGCTCAATTCCTTGATGATATTAAAATGTTGGGTTACCAGATGGCCTTCAAAGGTGGTCTTTCATTCAACCTTGACGATATCATCATTCCAAAGGAAAAGGAAGAATTGGTGAAGAAAGCTGAGAACGAAGTTACTGAAGTGATGATGAACTATAACATGGGTCTTATCACGAACAATGAAAGATATAATCAGATTATTGATATCTGGACACATACAAACTCTAGATTGACTCACACGTTGATGGAGCAATTGAAGAGTGACAGGCAAGGATTCAACTCTATCTACATGATGTTTGATTCAGGAGCTCGTGGATCTAAAGAACAGATTCGTCAGCTTTCCGGAATGCGTGGATTAATGGCGAAACCGCAGAAGTCTGGAGCTACATCTCAGGAGATCATTGAAAACCCAATCCTTTCGAACTTTAAGGAAGGTCTTTCGATCCTTGAGTACTTTATCTCTACTCACGGTGCTCGTAAAGGTCTTGCCGATACTGCCCTTAAAACGGCCGATGCAGGTTACTTGACTCGTAGACTTGTTGATGTTGCTCAGGATGTTGTGATCAACGCTGACGACTGTGGTACACTTAGAGGAATTGTAGCTACTGCTTTGAAAAAGAACGATGAGATCGTTGAGCCATTATATGATAGAATTTTAGGAAGAACTTCGGTTCATGATGTATATCATCCGGAAAATGAATCGTTGGTATGTTCAGCAGGAGATCTGATCTCTGAGGAAATTGCAAGTACTATTGAAAAAGCAGGTATTGAAGAAGTTGAGATCCGTTCGGTTCTTACTTGCGAGATGAGAAGAGGAGTTTGTTCAAAGTGTTACGGTCGTAACCTTGCAACGCACAGACTTGCTCAGCTCGGAGATTCAGTTGGAGTTATTGCTGCTCAGTCAATTGGAGAACCAGGTACCCAGCTTACACTTCGTACATTCCACGTCGGTGGTACCGCTTCGAATATTGCGGATGTTAACGACATGAAAGCGAAAGCAAGCGGTAAATTGGAGATCGACGAATTACGTACGATCGAAAAGATGAACGCTGATGGAACGAAGAAAGTTGTTGTTGTTGGTCGTTCAGCTGAAATGAAGATCACTGATGAGAAAACAGGAATCGTTGTGATGAATGCGAATATCCCTTACGGATCTGAGTTGGTGATTGAAAACAACACCAAGGTGAAGAAAGGAGATGTGATCTGTAAATGGGATCCATATACCGCTGTTATCGTTTCGGAAGTAGCTGGTAAGGTTGTATTCGACAGCATTCTTGAAGGTGTAACTTACCGTGAAGAAGTGGATGAGCAAACTGGATTTACTGAAAAAGTAATCATTGAATCTCGTGATAAGAAGAAGAACCCTGCAATCCACATCATCGATCCTAAATCGAAAGCTGTATTGCGTGAGTACTCTCTACCTGTTGATGCCCACATTTCTGTTAATGAAGGAGATAAGCTTGAAGCAGGTGATATTATCGTTAAGATCCCGCGTGTCGCAGGTAAAACTGGGGATATCACCGGAGGTCTTCCACGTGTGACAGAATTATTTGAAGCGAGAAATCCTTCGAATCCTGCAGTTGTTTCTGAAATCGATGGTATTGCTGAATTTGGTAAGATCAAGAGAGGTAACCGTGAGATCCAGATCACTTCTAAGACTGGTGAAGTACGTAAGTATTTAGTTCCACTATCAAAACATATTCTTGTTCAGGAAAACGATTTCATCCGTGCAGGACAGCCATTGTCAGACGGTGCGATCACTCCGAATGACATTTTGAATATTGAAGGGCCTACTAAAGTTCAGGAGTACATCGTAAATGAAATACAGGAAGTATATCGCCTTCAGGGTGTGAAAATCAATGATAAGCACTTCGAGGTGATCGTTCGCCAGATGATGTTGAAAGCTGAGGTTGTTGACGCTGGTGATACCAAGTTCCTTGAAGGTCAGTCTGTTCACAAGGCAGATATCATGGAAGAGAACGATTCTGTGTTCGGTAAGAAAGTTGTGATTGACGCTGGAGATTCTGCATCGTTGAAGCCAGGGCAGATCATTACAGCTAGAAGGCTAAGAGACGAAAACTCTCAATTGAAGAGAACTGATAAGAAACTTGTAGAAGCAAGAGATGCAGTTCCGGCAACTTCTACACCGCTGCTGCAGGGTATTACCAGAGCTTCACTTCAAACGCAGTCATTTATCTCAGCTGCATCCTTCCAGGAAACTACAAAGGTATTGAATGAGGCTGCCATTTCTGGTAAGGAAGATCATTTGATGGGTCTGAAGGAAAACGTGATCGTTGGTCACCTGATTCCTGCAGGTACTGGTGTTCGGGACTTTCAGAAAGTAATTGTTGCTTCAAAAGAAGCTTACGAAGAATTGCTAGAGAATTAAAATGAGCAGAACATAAAAAGAGGGGAGCATTTGCTCCCCTTTTTTGTTATCCAAGTCAAATACTTCTTAAAAAGAATCATTAACTTCACTCGAAATATTACGGATCATGGAGAATAACAATCAGGAGAACCAAATGAATATTGAGTTAACGGAAGATACTGCTCTAGGCGTGTATTCCAATTTATCGATCATTACGCACTCTCCCTCAGAATTTGTATGTGATTTTGTGCAAATCATGCCTGGTATGCCAAAAGGGAAAGTTAGATCACGTGTGATCATGACTCCTACGAATGCGAAACGTTTCATGAGAGCACTGATTGAAAATGTGCAGAAATATGAGCAGCATTTCGGTGTTATTCAGGAAGATGACAGCCAGATCCCACCAATGAATTTTGGATCACCTAACACAATGGCATAATTCAATAATGAAAATAGTTGCCTGGATATTGAGCTTTTATATTGCGATTCTGTCGCTCGCTCCAAATATGCAGGGAAGTGAATATTTCAAAGTTTTGGATTTAGTGGATCATTACGTGAATCACCAATCCGGAAAGGAGAGCTACAAAGACTTCATGTCATTTTTAAACGATCATTATCAAAAGGATGATCATCACAAAAAGGAACACAGACACCTGCCATTTAAAAGTGGTCAGGTTCAAACGATTTTGATTGCCAACCATGTGATGGATATTTCAATCGTTCGGGAAGAAAACTCTATCAGCGAATCAAAACACCAACCGTTTTTCTACGAATTAAAAAGTACGAAGATCCACTCTGGATCAGTCTGGAATCCCCCACAACTCGTTTAATGAAATTCTAAATGGATAATTATATCCTGTCGTTTCATTAAATGTAATTTTCATGTTAAATAAAATAATTCATTGGTCAATCTCCAATAAACTGATCGTTGGAGTACTGACTATAGGACTGATCATCTGGGGATCATTTTCGTTGAACGAGCTTCCCATTGATGCAGTTCCAGACATCACTAATAACCAGATTCAGATCGTTACAACCTCACCATCATCAGGAGCTGAGGACATCGAACGTTTCGTTACTTTCCCCATTGAACAGACGATGGCAACCATTCCAGGAATTGAAGAGATCAGATCCTTCAGTCGTTTTGGATTGAGCGTTTGTACAGTTGTGTTTAAGGAGGATATTGATATCTACTGGGCGCGTCAGCAAGTTCAGGAAAGACTGGTTGAAGCCAAAGGTCAGATCGCTGAGGGATTCGGAACTCCAACGATGGCACCTTTAAGTACGGGATTGGGTGAAATCTATCAATACATCGTTAAAGCCGAAAAGGGGTATGAAAAGAAATTCAATGCAACCGAACTAAGAACTATTCAGGATTGGATCATTCGCAGACAGTTATTAGGAGTAGAAGGGGTTGCTGACGTGAGTGGCTTCGGTGGAAATGTCAAGCAATATGAGATTTCTCTGGACCCTGTCAAGTTAAGGGGATTAGGTTTGACTGTCAGTGATGTATTTCGTGCGGTTGAAAAAAACAACCAAAATACCGGTGGAGCTTATATCGAGCGTTTTTCTTCAACCACATATATCCGTACGGAAGGAATCATGAAGTCTGTGGAAGACATTCAAAAGACAATTGTTACCATTAATGTCAAAGGAATACCTGTCCTGGTTAGAGACGTAGCTTCGGTACGAATTGGTTCAGCGGTGAGGTACGGTGCTTTGACAAGTAATACAGACGGTGAAGCGGTCGGCGGCATTGTCCTGATGTTGAAGGGAGCCAATTCGTCAAAGGTAATCGAGGATGTCAAAAATCGGATGGAACAGATCAAAAAGACGTTACCTCAAGGAGTTAAGCTGGAAGTCTATTTGGATCGAACGAAACTGGTGAATAAGGCAATTGCCACTGTTTCAAAAAATCTGATCGAAGGGGCACTGATCGTGATCTTCGTTCTGGTACTGTTGCTTGGAAATTTCAGAGCCGGATTGATCGTTGCTTCAGTCATTCCATTGGCAATGCTTTTCGCTATTTCATTGATGAACATTTTTGGTGTATCGGGGAATTTAATGAGTCTCGGCGCATTGGATTTTGGTCTAATCGTAGACGGAGCCGTAATTATTGTTGAATCTACATTACATTTTATTTATCACCACGGTAACACTCGACTTAATCAGAAACAGTTGGATGATCAGGTGTATCAATCTGCGTCAAAATTCAGTAAAAGTGCAGTATTTGGTCAAATAATCATTTTGGTGGTTTATTTACCACTACTGGTGCTGATTGGTATTGAAGGTAAAATGTTCAAGCCGATGGCGCAGACAGTCATGTTTGCCATTCTTGGAGCTTTGATCTTATCCTTGACATATGTTCCCATGATCTCATCCGTATTCTTGAGTAAAAAGATTGTGGTAAGAGAAACGATCAGTGATAGGATCATCAAAGCAATTCGATCCATCTATACACCGTCTTTGAATTTCTTGCTCAAAAAACAGCGAACTGTTGTGGCTAGTATTGTTGGGTTATTGGTCATAAGCAGTTTGATCTTCAGTAATCTTGGTGCTGAATTTATTCCTTCATTGGATGAGGGGGATTTTGCTGTGGAAATGAGATTACTTACCGGATCAAGTTTGACTGCTACGGTTGAAGCCACTGAAAATGCCTCTGAAATTATTTTAAAGAATTTCCCTGAGGTGGAACAGGTGGTAGGAAAGATCGGAACAGCTGAAATTCCGACGGATCCTATGCCAATGGAAGCCTGCGATCTAATGATCATCCTTAAGGATAAAGATGAATGGACGAGTGCGAGCAACAAGGAAGAACTGGCAGAGAAAATGCAAATGATGCTGGAAGACAATCTACCGGGAGTGAGCTTTGGCTTTCAGCAACCAATTCAAATGCGATTCAATGAATTAATGACCGGCGCTAAGCAGGATGTTGTCGTCAAGGTGTATGGAGAAGATCTCGATAAGCTCAGTGATTATGCCGGAAAAATTGGAGGTCTATGCTCTAAGATAAATGGAGTTCAAGACGTATATGTAGAACAAATGACCGGACTCCCTCAAATGATCGTTTCCTATGACAGAGATGCACTTTCCAGATTTGGAATTGACATTGAAGACGTCAATCGCTCTTTGAATATAAGTTTTGCTGGTCAGGCAGCTGGATTGATCTTTGAAGGAGAAAAGCGTTTCGAACTCGTCGTAAAGCTTGATTCAACCAGTAGAGCGAATATTGATGATCTTCGTTCGATTACGGTGACAAGTCCTACCGGTGTTAAGGTTCCTTTGGATCAATTGGCAAATGTTCAATATAAAAAAGGACCTAACCAGATTCAAAGAGATGATGCGCAAAGAAGAATAATCGTCGGATTTAACGTAAGGGGTAGAGATGTGCAGAGTATTGTAAAAGAACTACAGGCATCAATTGATAGAAACGTTCAATTCGAGCCAGGTTATTATCCTACCTATGGAGGAACCTTCAAGAATCTTGAAAATGCAACAGCACGTTTGAAAATTGCTGTTCCAGCCGCTTTGTTCATGATCTTCTTCCTACTTTACCTGACCTTTCAATCATTGAAACAGGCTGTGTTGATCTTTTCGGCTATTCCTCTTGCGGCAGTTGGAGGAATACTGGCTTTGTGGTTGAGGGACATGCCATTTTCAATTTCAGCAGGAGTTGGGTTTATCGCTCTTTTTGGTGTCGCTGTGTTAAATGGAATTGTGTTGATTTCGGAATTCAATTCATTGAAAAGAGAGGGCTACACGAACAAATTAAGAATTGTACTCATGGGAACCAGAGTCAGACTAAGACCGGTCCTTTTAACAGCACTTGTTGCATCTTTGGGCTTCCTGCCGATGGCAATTTCTCATGGAAGTGGTGCTGAAGTTCAAAAACCTCTTGCAACTGTGGTGATTGGGGGATTGGTGACAGCAACTATTCTGACACTGTTCGTATTGCCCATCTTCTATCTTATTTCAGAACGTAAAACAAAAAAAATGAAAAGCGCAGTTTTAATTCTTTTTCCTTTTCTATTTGCACCTTTTATAGGATCAACACAGGTCAAAGAGGTATTAAGCATTGACCAATGTGTATCCAGAATGAAGGAGAATAACGGACGGATCTTATCGGGAACATTACAACCTGAAATTGAAGTGTTAACAGGAAAAATGAATGGGGGATTACCTAAAACAACGATTGGGGCGCAATACGGTCAAATGAATAGTTTCTACAATAAAGACAACAACATCAATATTTCTCAGACCTTACCCTTTCCCACAGTATTATCTAAGGAAAGACAATTAGGTGTCATTCGAGCTGATATAGCAAACAACGCACAAGACCAGCAAATCCGGGATCTACAATTGGAATTACTTACTGTTTGTGAGGAGCTTATTCTTTTAAAGACACAACTCAAATTGATGAGTGAACAGGATTCGATCCTTGGGGTGACAGAAAAGATCGCCAAATCAAAAAATGATAATCTCGAAATCTCAACTGTTGATCTTATGTTGATTCAATCTAAAAGAATGCAGTATCGGAATGATTTGATAAGGATGGAAAAAGAGATCTCAATGAAAGAAAATGATCTACAGGTTTTAATCGGTTCTAAAACACCAGTAACAGTGAATGAGGAGCTGATGGCAAGAATCAAGTTGAATTCGTTTGATACTACTTCAATTTCAGAGCATCCTCAATTGAAATACTATGAATTGAACAGGCAAACGCTTTCTAAAGAGAAAGAAGTTATTGGAGCAAGAGCCTTACCTGATCTATCATTTGGATATGTTAATATGACACTGGTTGGAATGCATTCTGTTCTTGGAGTGGATAAAGAATTTTTCCAGGGAGACAGATTTCAATCCGGACAAATAGCGCTGGAGATTCCGATCTTTTTTGGTGCTTATAAACGAGGAAAAGAGGTGATTGATCTGAAAATGGAACAGAATTCTTTTAATCTGGAATATCAGCGGGCGATGTTATATTCTGCCATCGAGAGTGAAGTTGAAAAATTCCAGGGGATCACAATGACAGTTGAACAATATGAGACCAAATTGATTCCTCAATTGACAGAAATTGAATTAAAAACTCAGCTCTCCTATAAGAATGGCGAAATCTCTATGATCGAATTGTTGCAGATCAGGCAGTTGGTTGTAGAAACAAAAATAAAATATACCCAATCCATTTCTGAAATGAATATTTCCGGATATAAATTGAATTGGTTAACAAATAAAAACTAGTAATATGAAACCTATTATATATTCCTTTTTATTGACCTTCTTGTTTTCTTGTGGATCGGAAGATCAACAGGTAGCTGAAGAAAAGCTGTTTGTTTCAAATGAAGTTGTTCTCAACGACCTTCAGATCAAAAATGCAAATGTGAAAGAAGGTTTGGCTGAATTGAGAATGATCGGTGTTACCGTTTATGCGAATGGAACCATCGAAGTCCCACCACAAAATAAAACAGTGATCACCGCTCAATTCGGAGGTTTTGTTAAGAGTCTTGAGGTTTTAGATGGGATGGAAGTGAAAAAGGGGCAAGTGTTAATTTCTCTTGAAGATCCCGCCTTAGTTCAATTACAGCAAGATTACCTTGAGGTCATCGGGAATTTTGATTATCAAAAAGCGGAATACGAAAGACAAAAGAACTTATTTGATAATGATGCGGCAAGTGGGAAGTCCTATCAACAAGCAAAAGCAGCTTATTTATCAGCTAAAGCGCAAAAGAGTGGTTTAGAGGTCAAATTAAAAATGGCAGGATTGAACCTCAAGAAACTCGAGGGAGGTGAAATTCAACAGACGGTTCCCGTTCTTGCTCCGTTCAATGGCGTAGTTACAAAGGTTGATGTTCAAGTTGGAGCTTATGCGGATCCCAAAGATCATCTACTTGAGATCATTGATCTGAAGCATTCACATGCCGAAGTGGTAGTTTTCGAAAAAGACCTGAAATATATCCGAAAAGGACAGAATGTAAAGATCGATCTCAGCGATAATCACGGGCAAGTTGGTGCAACGGTTTTTCTCATTGGGAAAGAGATTGCCAAGGACAGAACAGTCAAAGTACATTGTCATTTGGATAAGGAAAATGAAATGATTGCTCCGGGATCCTATTTTAAGGCATCGATCATGGCAGGTGATAAAAATGAATATTGTGTACCAAGTGAGGCGGTGGTAGAGTTGAATGGAAAGGATGTGGTATTTATCAAGGTAAAAAAGGATCAAGGCAAAACAGTTTTCAGAGCTGAACCTGTAAATGTGCTTTCCACTGACAATAATTACACAGCCATTGAATTTCAAAACTCTGGAATCAACTGGCAACAAAAAATTGTAATTTCAGGAGCATATAGTCTGATGTCAGAGATGCTGATGTCTGGTGAAGATGAAGAATAATAATTAAAAACATAAGAAAAATGAATCAAGCACATTTTCATTTATTGGTCAATCACATTCCGATCTTATTTCCAATCGCCGGATTAGTGATCTTGCTCGGAGGGTATTTATTTAAATCAGAGATCGTTAAAAGATCGGGATATGTACTTTTCATTATCGGTGCCATTTTTACAATTCCAAGCTTTGCTTCGGGCGAAGGCGCTGAAGAAATTGTCGAAGAGATTGGAGGAGTTTCACATCGTACTATCCACGAACATGAGGAAACCGCTGAATTGTTCGCAATTCTTTCCTATTTACTTGGTGTATCTGCATTACTCGCATTGTGGAGCAACTGGAAGAAAAAAGGATTTGCAAAGATCGTAGGTATTGCGGTGCTTATTTTGTCTTTGGTGGTTGTTTATTTTGGAAGGGCTACAGGTTCAACTGGTGGTGAGATCAGACATACCGAGTTTAATGGAGTGCAAAATTCCAACGAAAATTCAGATGATGAGGACGACGAAGAGGATGGCGAAGAAGAGGATGATGAAGAATTAGAAGAAGAGGATTAAAAAGAGATTACCTTTTCAAAAACAGATTGGTTACCGACAAGGTCCGTCACTATAAGACGGACCTTTTTCGTTCCTTTAAGGTTAGTTAATGGAACTGTTTTCAAGGTATTGTTCTTGTATTCGTATTCAACTAAGGTCCACTTTTCATCGATATAGAGATCAAATCCAACGATCTCAGTTTCTTTATCCTCAGCGTAAAAAGTTAATGTTTTTGCACTGGAGATCAGGTTGATTCTTGGACCAGATTCATCCTTCAAAACTGAAATATCTCCAAAATTAGATAACTGAGAAGTGCACGACTTTGAAAAACAATTTAGCGAAAATTGTTTCTTCTTCCCCTTGTAAGTGCTAACCTCAACATAAGTTTTTGGATCTGGTTCACCGATGAATTCAAGGTGAATTGGTTCTTCGATTCCCTGGTATTTGTCGCCAAAAGTGAGCGTTTCTCCAGTGGTTGAGGTCGAAATCACTTGTGGTTGATATAGTGAACCTTTTTTCACGAGTAAATGGTATCCAGGACCTTTGAAAAAATGATCTTTTCCCGGATAATTAGAAATAGGAGGGGTCAGAAATTTTCCAGTATTATCAAACTTTAGGTCGAAGGACAATCGCGATAAATTTCCGGCGTGGTCCTTTGCAATGTAATCGACGTGTTTTACCCCTTGCTCAAATGGAATGAAGCCAGGCTTATTAGACTTGTATACAGAAAGTTCATTACTGGGGGATCGAAACATTTTCTGAAAATGATCATTGGAGCGTTGATATGCGGCATGATCTTTCAATTCATTGACCATTCTGGTTTCTTCAAACGGTATTCGATCGATGGTGTAATGAAAATTCTCTTTTTTGTTTATGGTTGAGATGGCATCATATATTCCACAGGAATTATTTGCCATGTCGTAACGATCCTCTACCTCTACGGCATATCCAATGCCTCCATTTTTGGGAACAAATGATCTGTTCACTTCGATGATTCCATTCTCAACGGAATATTTACCTTCCTTTTTCTTGACCAGAAATTCTTTTTGTTGACCGGGTACGCAATAATGGTTGGAGTCCAGTGCATAGATGAGTAATTTACTGATCTCGGGCGCACGATGATCGGCAACGGCAAACCCAAAATTCAAAGGATTCAAGGCTGCTTCAGTCTCTGTGTCACGCATTTCGAAATGTAAATGCGGACCGGTAGAACCGCCTGTGTTTCCTGATATCGCAATTCCATCTCCTCTTTTTACGGGGAATTCGTCTGGAGTGAAAAAGATATCGATCTCATAACTTTCATTCGAGGTCTGGATTTGCTTTACCTTTTCATCGATCTTTCCATAAAATTTCTGGCAGTGTGCGTAAACACTGGTGTTTCCGTCGGGATGGTTGACGTAAATGACCTTTCCATAGCCATAGAATTCAATCTTTATTCTTGAAATGTATCCCTCCTCAACTGCACGTAACACATATCCTTCTTTGGCATTGGTCTTAAAATCAAGCCCCATATGAAAGTGATTTGGCCTAAGCTCACCGAAATTGGCTGCTAAAACCAACGGAATGTCAAGAGGCGAACGATAATTCATTGCTCTTTGTCCTTGTCCTGAGCTGGAAAAGCAAGTAAGGATCGAAATCAGAGCTGAATAAAGAGTTGAACGCATTATCAAAAATACGTTTTTGAAAAAAAAATGACAAGATGGGTTGTTTTTTGTTGCCAGTCTGAATCACAATAGTAACTTTGTATAAAGTCGAGAAAATGTCTGATAAAGCACTGCAACTTATTGATGAAATTCGCTCCAGATCCCTTGAGATCAAAGGAAAACTGGATGAAGAGCGTCAGAACAATGCAGTGTTGACCAATGCGATTGCGGACCTGAAAAAAGAGCTTGAACAGAGAGAGTTGGAACTTTCGGAAGTAAAGACAAAGGTTGCAGAATTGGAAAAGGAAGTTTTAACGGCTAAAGAACAGGTCATTAATCCGGTTATTTCTTCTGAGAGAAATGATGAGGAGATCGATGAACTGGTGAAAGAGATCGAATACTGTATCAGTCAGCTAAAAAATAACAAATGAGCAAATTAGCGCTAAAGGTTGTCGTTGCAGGTCGCACATATCCACTCACGGTAAATGCCAGTGAGGAGGGGAAAGTTACCAAAGCAGCAGAAGAAATCAATAAAGCTATTAAAATGCTCCAGGAAAATTATGCGGTGAAGGACATGCAGGACTTGTTGGCGATGACAGCCTTGCAACTTGCAACAAGATCCGGGCAACCGACTAATGGAAAAAATGAAGCTGATTACTCCGATATTGAAAATGCTCTGAAGAAACTTTCAGAGGATTTGAACAGTAAATGATCCCTTGATTCAGTTCTGGAAATGGCCTTATGTTGAACATTCAATAATAGGGTAAATGAATTTAGTAATAGGTTTACTTGTTGGATTGGCCGGAGGAGGGGTAGCTGCCTTCATTCTCCAGAATGTCATCCTTAAGAGCAAGAAGGATCAATTGATCCGAGAAGCAGAGCTGGAAGGTGAGAATATCAAAAAAGAAAAGATCCTTCAAGCAAAAGAGAAATTCCTGCGATTGAAAGAAGAACATGAGCAGGCAATGAAAGAAAAGGAGCGTCGCTTACAATCGACAGAGGATAAAGCAAGAGCAAGGGAAAAGACGCTTTCTCAGAAGATCGAAGAAGTTAGCAGAAAGGAAAAGGAGCTTGAGAAAAACCAGGCTGATCTGGAAGCGAAAGTTCAAGTGGTTGAGTTAAAGCATCAGGAACTTGAAAAGATCCAGGATAAGCGAGTGGCTGAACTATCGAAAATTTCGGCTTTATCTGTTGATGATGCCAAAAATCAGTTAATGGAAGCATTGAAAGATGAGGCAAGAACAGGAGCCATGACTCACATCAAGGAGATCGTGGAGGAGGCTAAATTAAATGCGAACAGAGAAGCGAAGAAGATCGTGATCCAGAGTATTCAGCGTGTTGCGACGGAGCAGGCGGTGGAGAATGCAGTTTCTGTATTTAATATTGATTCTGACGAAGTAAAAGGAAGGATCATCGGTCGCGAAGGTCGAAATATCCGTGCGCTGGAAGCAGCGACAGGAGTAGAGATCATTGTGGATGATACTCCTGAAGCCATTATCTTGTCTTGTTTTGATCCTGTAAGAAGAGAGATCGCTCGTCTTGCTTTACACCAATTGGTAACGGATGGAAGAATCCACCCAGCGAGAATCGAAGAGGTGGTTGCGAAGACAAGAAAACAATTGGAAGAAGAAATTGCTGAAACAGGTAGAAGAACATGTATGGATCTTGGAATTCATGGATTACATCCTGAATTGACAAGAATGGTAGGTAGAATGAAATATCGTTCTTCATACGGACAGAACTTGTTGCAGCACTCCAGAGAAGTTGCGAATCTTTGTGCGATCATGGCGGCTGAGCTTGGTCTCAATGTCAAGTTAGCGAAGAGAGCAGGTTTACTTCACGATATTGGTAAAGTTCCGGATGAGGAACCAGAATTGCCGCATGCTATCCTGGGGATGAAGCTTGCTGAAAAGTATGGTGAAAAACCGGATGTATGTAATGCTATAGGAGCTCACCACGACGAAGTAGAAATGACAACATTGATCTCACCAATTGTCCAGGTTTGTGATGCCGTTTCCGGTGCACGCCCAGGAGCAAGACGTGAGATCGTTGAAGCCTATATTAAGCGTATTAAAGAATTGGAGGGATTAGCATTGTCTTATGACGGTGTGTCTTCGGCATATGCGATCCAGGCTGGTAGAGAATTGAGAGTATTGGTAGAAGCTGAAAAAGTAACTGATGCCAAAGCGGATGAACTTTCATTCACGATCTCACAGCGAATCCAGACAGAAATGACTTATCCTGGTCAGGTGAAGGTTACGGTGATTAGAGAAAAGAGATCAGTTAACTACGCGAAATAAGACCGAATGGACTTCAATGGGAAAAAGATTCTTGTAACAGGTGGGGCAGGTTTCATCGGCTCTAACCTTGCAGGGACTTTACTTTCTTTAGGTGCAAAAGTTCGTGTGCTGGACAACCTGGAAACAGGAAAAAAAGAAAACATCCAGGAATTTCTGGATCATCCTGATTTTAGCTTCATTGAAGGAGATATTACCAACTTGACTGATTGTGAAAAGGCAGTTGCAGGAATAGATGGAGTTTCTCATCAGGCAGCGCTTGGTTCGGTTCCGCGCTCGATCGCTTTTCCGCATAGAACTCATGATATCAATGCAACCGGATTTCTGAATATGCTACATGCGACAAAGGAGGCAGGGGTCAAACGATTTGTTTATGCCTCGTCTTCTTCAGTGTATGGTGATAGTACGATCTCTCCGAAAACTATTGGAAGTGAAGGAAATTTATTAAGTCCATATGCGGTGACCAAAGCATTGAATGAACAATATGCTGGGGTATATGCTCGTTTACATGCAATGCAGACGATCGGACTACGATATTTTAACGTATTCGGACCAAAACAAGATCCTTTTGGTGTTTATGCCGCTGCCATTCCAAAGTTCATCGAAAGGATGAGGACAGGAGAGGAAGTGATTATCAATGGGGATGGTGAACAGACCAGAGATTTTACATTTGTGGAGAATGCTGTTCAGGCGAATCTTCGTGCTTTATCTACTGATAATCAGCTAGCCTTCGGAAAGGTTTATAATGTAGCTTGTGGCGAATATTACACATTAAACCAAGTGGTGGAAGAGATCAAAAAGAATCTATCTCTAATGGGGCAATTGAATCCGAACTCAGTGATCGTTCATGGGCCAGACAGACCAGGTGATATTCGAAACTCTCTTGCAGATATTTCCGAAACCACCAGAGATCTCAATTACATAGATCCTGTACCATTTGAAAAGGGTATGATGCAGTATTTGAAAAACCTTCTTGATCATTGAAAATAAAGAACAATGAATTTCTGAAGTCTGTAATGGTTCTCACTTCAGGGACCGTTATTGCTCAGATCATTAGTTATTTGATCACGCCATTGCTTACGAGGATCTATTCCACAGAAGAAATGGGAGATCTTGGTGTCTATATGCGTGCTGTTGGGTTTATTTCAGCTTTGGCAACTGCCCGTTATGAGCTTTCCTTACCACTACCTAAAAATGATTCTCATTCATTTATTCTATATCGATTATCCTTACGTATAGCAGGATACATTCTTTTAGCCTGTGGGATCATAGGAATGATCTATTTGTTCTTCAGACCGTTCACATGGCATGAAGTACTATTCGTGCTGATCACACTTATCAGCTCTCTTTTTATGGTCCTGATAAATCTGGGAACAAACTGGTCGATCCGGATGAAACAATTCAATAAGATCTCTTTTTCAAAGATCTCGAATTCATTATCATCGAATTTATTGCGTTGGTTATTCGGTTACCTTGGATGGGGGAGTTTAGGATTGTTGATCGCAACGTTGACTGGATTCTTTCTTTCCAGTTTGGCCTTTATTAAAGAATTGTTCCAGTTATCCAAAAGTCACGGAAATGTTTCCAAAAAGAAAATGTACGTGCTGAGTAAAGAGTACAGACAATTTCCAGTCGTGAGCTTACCACATGCGCTTATCGATTTGGGAAGAGACTTATTGGTTGCTACATTGATTATAGCCTTTTTCTCGAAGGATATTTTTGGGTCTTTTAATCACTCATACACGATCCTTAGATTGCCTTTAATGGTGATTGGTGCCTCAATAGGACAAGTTTTCTTTAATCGCTGTTCGACCATGATCAATGAGGGCAAAGAAATCTATACTTTGTTGAAGAAGACGATGTTGATGCTTTTCGGTTTGTCGATCATTCCTTTTGGTTTGATCTTCTTCCTGGGAGAGCCGCTTTTCGCTTTTGTGTTTGGATCCAATTGGGCAGAATCGGGTTATTTCTCTGAGATCATGGCAGTATGGCTAATGTTCAATTTTCTTATTTCT
>JALRFI010000178.1 GCA_023253775.1 Crocinitomicaceae bacterium | reverse complement strand
TCTCTTCCTGATAATTCTGGGTGAAAACCTGTTCCTACCTCCAACAAAGAAGCTACCCTTCCGTGAATTTCTATCTTACCAGAGGTGGGTTTCGTAATTTGTGAAAGGATCTTCAATAACGTGCTTTTTCCAGCACCATTTTTACCAACAATTCCTAAAACTTCTCCTTTGTGAAAATTAATGTTTACATCTTGTAATGCAAGGAATTTACTTTTCACTCGTGTTAATCCAGTCATTGTGGTTAAAGTCTCCCTGAACGAGTCTGATTTTTCTGCACCAATGAAATATTGTTTACTTAAATTTTCAACTCGAATAGCAAATTCAGCTGATGGTTTGGGCTTTCTCACAAATTTTTCTTTTGAATACTGCTTATATTGTCTATTTTCTTTGTAGCAAATATAGAGTAGTATTTACGTTGAAATTGTTAATTAGAATGATCTCAATATATCATTTTTTGTAAATTTACAAGTATAAATGTTTATGAAGATAATCTTTGGTTTTTTCTTTTCGCTAACCACCCTCTTTGTATCATCACAAGAGCTTTCCGGTATCCTTCCGAAAAATGGAAGCAATCAATATTTGGATACCATCAATTTATTCTGGAATATTCACCCGTTAGCAACTAATTATTCAATAGAAATGAGCCAATCTGAAGATTTTTCGTTCATAGAAATCAATTCGGGAATTATAAGTGAAAATAATTGGACCACTTTACCATTAGGTTTTGGAAACTGGTTTTGGCGTGCAATTGCCAATACCCCAAATGGACAGGTTTTTGGGGAAACCCAGTTTTTTGAGCGATTTGACCCTTCTCAAATCACAGAACTTAATTTATGGCTCAAGGCAGATACAGGTGTAACACTAGATTTGAATAACAAAGTATCAAATTGGAATGATTTATCCCCTAATAGTTTCAACCTTAACCAATCAAATTCTGCAAAAAGACCCAATGTATTGGCTAATGGAATGAATGGAATACAGACTGTTCACTTTTCTGGTGGACAAGTTCTAGAAGGTGGTGATATTCTGGATCTTGGAAATACAAGTAAACAGATGTTTGTTATTGGGCAATTTACAGGGAATCAACAAACATTTTATGCTAAATCCAATTCCGTTTCTGCACCTAGTCGCTATGCGTTTATGAGGTTTAGTGGCACAACTGCAATCTATCAGGAAATAACAGATAACCATTTGATTTGCCCTACTACAAATAATTCATTTGGTCTTTATCAGTATAACAATAATAGATTAAGCAGTCAAAAAACAATTTATTTAAATAACAGTCAAATTGGATCAAATGGTATTAACAGTCTGCATAGTATGCAGAGTTCATTTCGATTTCTTGTTGGTGCATTCAATGGTAGTAATGATGTTGGTGAGACTTTTTATTTAAATGGAAACATTAGCGAAATGGTATTTATCGAAGGGACATCGTTAAATGATCAGAATTCTCTTCGATTGTATTTTAGAGATAAATATATTCCACCTTTAGATTTAGGAATTGATACAAAGTTCAATCTAAAGTTTTGTGATACAATACTGTCAATAACTCCAGGGTATAGTAATATATTGTGGAGTACAGGGAGCACTGCAACTTCCATTAGTGTTAACGAAGGTCTTTATTGGGTGGAAGGAAAAGACATTTTTGGATATACAAAAAGAGATACTATTTTAATCTCCTACCCAACCATTCCACCTCCTCTGAATACTGCTATTTGTTCAGGAAGTTCTAATACCTGGAATGCCGACATGGGCCCCGGGTTTACATACCTCTGGTCAAACGGTGCTACCACCCCTTCGATTGATATTTCAACTCCGGGGACTTATAATGTAACTGTTTTTGATAGTTTTGGTTGTTCGAAGAACAGCGGGAATTATGTGTTTACCATTGACAATTATCCAAATACGGCAAGCTTAGGATTAGATACTTCCATGTGTCTCGGGAATACCATTGAATTACAAGTAGGCGCACCTGAGACAGTCAATTATTCTTGGAATGGAGATTCATCTCCCAGTCAACCGGGTTCATTTGTCCCAAATTCAACGGGGGAGTATACACTTGAAAGCACAAATAACAATGGTTGTGTGGCAAGGGATACCATCATTGTAACAATCAGTGGAGTAGCACCAGTCGCAAATTTCCTGGTTGATAATTTCTGTTATCAGGATGCCCTGCAATGTACAGATGTTAGCACTGCTGCTGGTTCTGACCCTTTGGCAACTTGGAGCTGGGATTTTGGTGATGGGAATCAATCCAGTGATCAAAATCCGACTCATGTCTATGACTCACCAGGCTATTATTTGGTAGAACTTTATGTGGAATCTGCTGGAGGCTGTGGAGAGAATTTATTTGTTCCGGTGCAGATTCGAACATTGCCTTTCGCTGATTTGACTTATTTAGGATATTGCGATAATTCAGGAACCCAGTTCAATGACAATAGTGTTGAGGGAGAAGGAACCATCAATAGCTGGTTCTGGAATTTCGGACAGCCTGGAGGCACGGGAAGCAATACTTCAATATTGCAAAGTCCATCGAAAGATTACGGCACTCCAGGAGATTATATGGTTTATTTTCAGGTGACTGATGCCTATGGTTGCCAGGATGATACAACCTTTGTCCTCTCAATTCTCGAAGCACCACAAACAATATTTACAGCTGATGATGCTTGCGAAAATGCAAATGTCCCGCTAACCAATGCATCTTCCATTGCATCTCCCTATTTGATCCAAAGCCAATTATGGGATTTCGGTGACGGAACATTCAGTATTTTACCTGTTCCTTCCAAATCATATACGAATTTTGGGTATCATACAATTACATTGACCACCACTGCTGACAATGGTTGTACGGACATTGAACAGGTGCAGATCCTCGTACATTCGACACCGGTTCCAATGTTTAGTGTGGGGCCTGCCTGTGTTGGGACATACACTGAGTTGAACGACATCTCTGCAGTAACAACCGGATGGATTGGTGGATCAAACTGGGAAATTGATCTCACAGAAAATATTCAGGGAATCACAGCGTATTACCAGTTTCAAACAGAAGGATCACACAATGTAGAGCTCACAACGACTTCAAATTTTGGATGTTCGGCTACCGGTATGTTTATTTTCGATGTTGGACCGGAATTGAGCGCAGACTGGGATAGTTATCCTTTGACAATTGTAACTGGGGTTCCTGTTCAATTTGACTACACAGGTGCAGGTTCAGAATACTGGGACTGGAACATGGGCAACGGGGAACATGTTTATTTTACAGATCATTCATATACGTATGGAGAGTTGTGGGCAGACAGCACCATAGACGTTTCTTTGTATGTTTCAAATTCCGAAGGTTGTGAAGATACCTTAATCAGAACATTTACGGTGGAAAGAGCATACTTTGATCTCGAGGTTCAAAAAATCCTGCTGAATGAGGTAGATGGGTTCATGAATGTTGGTGTTCAGCTGCATAACAATGGTACTTCTTTGATCGATTCAGTTGAAGTAGAATTGGTCTTTAGTTCAGGGCTCATGCTGAAAGAAACGTATGCTTCAGTGTTACAATCCGATCAAACGGAGATCATGGTATTTACTTCATTGCCCTCGTCATTTGTGTCTATTCAGAATGGCGAACCGGATTGGATCTGTGCAGAAGGATTGCCCTACACGGCGTTAAATTTAACTGAAACGGACCTCGATAACAACAAAGTCTGTTTGAACAGAGAAAATGACGAACCAGTGATCATTGGCCCATATCCAAATCCTGCGAGTGAGTCTTTCGATCTGGAATTATTCATTACTTCCGAAAGTATGATCGATCTTAAATTGATCGATTCCAGAGGTCGACTTGTTCTTTTATTTGCAGATGGATATACTTATTCGAAAGGGTTGTATGAATTCCATGTTCCACTACTCAGTATTCAGAGTGGTGTGTATTTTCTGGAAATGGTGAACGGCGATACTCGTACATTAAAGAAGTTAATGGTAGAGTAATTTCAATTAGATCAAGTAATCGCTAATGCTCATGTCAATTTGCAGTGACGAACTATTGAAGGTGGAAATTAAAAATGAAGGATTGCTGATGTAGATCTTTCAGATGAAATAATTTGATCTAAGATTGATTATTTGCCAATCAAATGAAACGAATTTTTTCTTTGAGTTAAATATGTTTGTTGTAGCAATTGCGATTTATTAGCAAATAAAAAAGGGACGAAAGTCCCTTTCCTGCTCTTGTCATACGTTTTATTCTGGTTGAATTGAAGTAATAAGCGAAGTCGAAATCAAAGACATTGAATTAGATTTTGGAAGCTTTGGGAAACGAAGCGTGATTAAAGGAAGAGTGCTCTCTGGTTTTTCGCAAGTAACATTTTCATTTTCAATGATCTTTTGGATAATAACTGGGAAGTTTAATTTACATTCTGATGCATCTTGAATGCTTAAATTGTATTTTTGATTGGATGTGATATCTGATCTTTCGTGAATAATTTCCTGATCCAGTCTAATCAGATACATTTCAGTGTCTGAGAAAGGTGTACCGCCAGAAATGTGAATATCAGCCAAAACTTTTGTGTCATTAATACGAATATCAGTTTTCTGGCCAAAACTAACAGTTAATGGGCCATTACTTTTCAACTCAGCTTTACCCTCTACAGTTTCACCTTTTGAATCTCTTACGGTGTATGCATATAAACCATTACCCAGTTGATTTCTATAAGTAGAAGAATTACCATCTTGCCAGATGATCGTGATCTCTCCTTTACCTCCAATGATTGAGAGAGACACGGCACCATCTTTTTTGTTGAAACATGAAGGATGCTGGATTGTTGCTTCTACGGAAAGCTCACCGGCAAAGCTGATTGTTCCACTAATAAGGATGAAAAGGGCTGTAATTGATCTCAAAGTTTTCATTTTATTCCGATTTTGTATCAAAGGGAAAGAAAATGAAGCGATAAATAATTAACCCGTAATTGATTAAAATTCGAATTCGGTGTTTATCTAAAATGAAAACTATGTATATCTACGTAGTTAAGGTGGTTTGAAAAGAAATAGTTTTTGATGTTAAAGTGTCTCGTATTTTGTTTTAAACAATACCCTTTTCCTTCGCATAGCTGATCAATTGTGCGGCGTTTGGAAGTTCTAATTTCTTAAGTATGTTATGTCTATGTGTTTCTACCGTTCGTTTTGAGATGAACAATTTATCACCAATTTCCTGAGAGGTGAATCCTTCTGCAATTAACTTAACGATTTCAATTTCCTTGAAGGTGAGCTCTTTCTTTTTATCATCTTCCTGCCCCATCAACATACTGGAAAAGTATCTGTCTTTTAACTCATTTGCTATGAAAATGTCTCCACTCGACACCTTGTTAATGGCCTCGACCAATTCTGATTTGGTTGTGTTTTTAGTCAAATAACCTTTGGCTCCTACGGATAAAAATTTCTTTACGAAAGCAATGTCATCATGAAGCGATAAACCTATCACTTTAGTTTTGGGTAGGGTATTACAGATCGATTCAGTTGCTTCGATCCCATTTCCTTGTTTCAGGTTAATATCCATTAAAATAATATCCGGTCTTAAATTGTTGGCAAATAAAATTGCGTCGTTTTGATTGTCAGCCGTTCCAACGACAGTAATATTTTCTTCATCTTTCAGCAAATGTTTCCACGCCTCAGAAATTAGTTGATGGTCCTCAACAATAAATACCTGTATATTATTCAAACTCATAGTTCAAATGTAGGAATTGAATTGAAAAAATCCTCATCAATAATAGATTTCTTACAAAAGATTTTTTGATAATGATCTATCAGTGACGAATTTACACATAGTCGGCCATTTCATCCTCCACCTTATGGAAGTAAAGAAGTCCAGTGAACAAGATAAAGAAGACCATTCCAAAAGAGACAAACATAAGATTTCCGGGCGCCTCACCACCAAAGATTGACCAGCGAAAACCTTGTACCACACCGGCCATGGGATTTAAATAATAGATCGTCGAAGCCCATTTTGGTAAATGTTTTGACGCAAATTCTGCAGGGTAGGCAATAGGAGTGAGGTATAATCCAATTTGCACCATAAAAGGAACAATGTGCTGGAAGTCACGAAAACGAACCGTCAATGCACTCAGCCAGATCCCTACACTCAATGCAGCGAGCATTCCCATCAAAACAAATAATGGCGCCAACCAAACATTGGCAGTTGGAGTTACATCATACCAAAACATTAAAATGATCATGATCAGAATAGATATCCCGAAATCGATCAGACCAACAACGGCCTTTGATAAAGGAATGATCAGGCGCGGAAAATAGATCTTTTTCACCATCCCCTGAGCGGCAATGATCGAGGAACCAGCATTAGACATGACATAAGAAAAGTAGGTCCATGTACTCATTCCGGCAATGGTAAACAAGATGTGAGGCACTCCTGTTTTTACTCCCACGAAACGGCCAAATACAAGATTCAGTATTAGCAAAGTGATAACTGGCTGAATCAATGCCCATAATAAACCGATCGTCGTCTGAGCATACCGCACCCTGAAATCACGCCAGGTGAGAGTAATGAAAAGATCACGGTAGCGAAAGATCTCCTTAAAATCAGGAAAAATCCGTTTATGATCTGCATCGATTATCTTGTGAGGCGTGTGCATTTTACGAAGTTAGGAAATAGTTGTGAGTTTTAGTTGATAGTGATCCGTATTCAGAGATGTGTCTTTACTCCAGGTTGTCTCTTTTAACCGTGAAAACGGTAATTTCCATTGCTCTTTTTCAAATTCGGTCAGTTCTGGAGGCGACAAGGCAAAATATATCATTATATATGAACACTTGAATTAATGGAGGGCTCATCTAGAATTGACATATCGAAGAACGGAACAGTAGATCTTTACACTTCCAATTTTCAACTTTCAAGGTATTACTTTTCCTTGTCAACTTTAGTGTTTAGATTGGCTGTGATGACCAATGCAAGAAAAGGAAGTACGGCTGCCTTGAAACGAACAAGCACACCGAAGATTACTCCCGTAAATCCAGACATAAAGGCCATGAGCAACATGAAATAAAAGGAATACATCAGGAATTCACTTTTTCGAATCTGTCGTATTTTTTCGAGAACATTACCGCGAATGAAGAACATCAACATAAGGTACATGAAAAAGGCACTTTCAAGGCCATTGATAATTAAAGTTGGCGAAAAGGCCTCCCATATGAAAGGACGAAAGGTACCTGCCACAAGGGCTGAGGGAAAAACACGGATTAATCCACCAGGAGAAAAATCGGTGATACCTAGATCATAGCGCTTGTCGCCATAGGTTTTGTTGCTAATAAAATCCTGCTGAACAACTGCAGCCTGATCAATATAACGTTGAAGTAATTCTCCCTGAGTGTACATGAAGACCATCACCAACCCAACTCCAATGAGAAGGATAATGGAAGCTAAGAGTCCTGCAAAAAAGGGTTGATGGCGATAACGTCTTCTAATCCTGGCAGAAAATGCGAAAAGGATTGGGGCAGAAATAGCCATGGCAACTGCAGATCGGGTTTGGAGTATGAAATACAAGTAGAACAGAATAACAATCCAGTTCCATAGGGTTGATTTTTTCTCTAATGAAATGATTTGGAATAGGTTGTAGATCAGGTAGAATGTGCTTATCAAAACGATGGCATCTTTGGAAACAGTAGCACACCAAAAGGAAACCGAAGGGATAAATAAGACAGCAAGTGCTGCATAAAATGGATTGTGCAGCTTGAAACTGATAGTTAGGTCATAGATCTTCCAAGATGCCTGCGATAATACATAGGCAAAAATGAACGTCCCTGCCCAATAACTTTTGAAGGTTATCAATGAAACAAAAGAAGAAACCTTCGACACAAACCAACCTTCAGGTTCCCGATAGATCCAGCCTGGAGGATATCCTGTTTGCATATCGAAAAGTCCATACCATTCTTTAGATTGTCCGGTATGGCTCATTTCGATGTAGAAATCTCCTACAGAACGAAAAAGTAAATTATTCAATGATTTCGCTCCTTCCCAGTATGCGGTTGTGTCTCCACCTCCGGCGACCACGACATAAAAGATTCCAAATGCTAAGCCTAAAAGCAATTTGAAATAAACATTGTACATGAAGTACTTGTAGTGTACCTTTTCTCTGTTTTTGGTGTATTTGGCCCGTGCAATTATAAGGATAATCACCAGCCAGATGAAGCCGGAGAGCAGATCTATTGGCCCGAAATAGTCAATGCGCACTCTGCGAAGATATAACTCAATTCCTAATTCCCAATTTATAGTTACGATTTACTTCGTCGAAATATCCATGATTCAAAACTTACATATTGGTAATTTGGAATTGGTAATTTGGAATTGGTATTTTGGAATTGGTAATTTTGCACCATGTTAGAAGAGATCATCGATAATGCCCTTCGGGAAGATATTGGCGAGGGAGATCATTCCACGCTTGCTTGCGTTCCCGTAAACGCTTCAGGTAAAGCGAAACTATTAGTAAAAGAGCCTGGCATTCTTGCCGGAGTGGAATTGGCAAAAATGATCTTTCATCGTTTTGATCGAAATCTTAAGCTTGAAGTCCTGATCAAGGACGGAGAAGCAGTTAACCCTGGTGATGTTGCGTTTGTAGTTTCAGGTAGCTCACGATCTATTCTTTCAACTGAACGACTGGTTCTGAATTTTATGCAGCGCATGAGTGGAATTGCGACACAAACCAATAGGATCGTTTCAAAGATCGAAGGAACAAATTGCAAATTACTTGATACACGCAAAACCACTCCCGGTATCCGTTATTTGGAAAAATGGGCAGTGCGCATTGGAGGTGGGTACAACCATCGTTTCGCCTTGTACGATATGATCATGCTGAAGGACAATCATATCGATTTCGCAGAAGGAATTGAACCTGCATTGAAACGCACTCATGACTATCTTAAAGAAAATGGTAAAGATCTAAAGATCGAAATCGAGGTAAGAGATTTTGAAGAGCTTGACGAAGCGCTTCGGGTAGGTGGTTTCGATCGGATCATGCTCG
>JALRFI010000121.1 GCA_023253775.1 Crocinitomicaceae bacterium | reverse complement strand
GATCAGAATGTTAGGAGTGCATTATGTGAACTCCCCTCTTTTTGAACCTTACCAGATCGTTACCCATATGTTTATGCACAGCTTAAACTCCCCGTGGCATATCTTTTTCAACATGTTTTTACTGGTGATGTTTGGCTCACACTTGGAAAGAGTATGGGGAGCGAAACGCTATTTTATCTTTTACATTCTAGCTGGCTTAGGGGCTTTTGCTCTATACAACGCGATTGGAGTCTATGAGCTCATGCAGGCAAAACAAAAACTAATCTCACTTGGGATTGATCCTTTAATGTTTAAGGATCAGATCGAGAAAGCTGATAGTTACAATATCATCTTTCATAACCCTAGTTATGATGCACCAGCGATAGTGTACCAAAATATGAGCAAATCTGTTATGGTTGGGGCTTCAGGGGCGTTATTCGGTTTGTTGGCCGGATTCGCCATGCTTTTCCCAAATACAGAATTAATGCTATTATTCCCCCCTATTCCAATCAAAGCGAAATATTTGATTGGTGCATATGTAATTTTTGAAGCTTATTTGTCTTTCAACCCAACAAATGATTCTATCGCTCACCTGGCGCACGTTGGTGGAGCCCTTGTTGGAATAATCATTGTTTTAATCTGGCGTCGTACAGATCGTAAAAACTTCTGGTAAAATGCAAACAGAAAGGACATTTATTGAAGATATAAAATATCAGTATCAGCATGGTGGAATGACCATACGATTGCTGATGGCAAACACCTTTGTTTTTTTGGTCATTCAGGTTTTAATTGTTTTTGGAAGGTTACTCGGACCAAGTACTGATTCATCTGTATCAAAAGTGCTTCACTCCATTTTTTCGCTTGAAACTTCGTTTTCAGAATTCATAACTCATCCCTGGGGAATTTTCACCTATTTCTTTGCTCATTTCAGTTTTCTGCATTTCCTCTTCAACATGATCTTTCTCTATTTTTCTGGAAAAATGTTTGAACAGCTTTTTGATCAAAAAAGATTGTTGATTACCTATCTTTTAGGCGGAATTGCCGGAGGCCTTTTTGAATTGCTTGCCCATATTGTATTCCCTTTACTTCAAGTTGAACAAACGAATGTTGTTGGGGCTTCAGGAGCAGTAATGGCAATTTTTACGGCATTGGCATTTTATAGACCTAATTTAAATGTTCTTCTTTTCGGTTTATTGCCAGTTCGCATAATTATTCTGGCATTGATCTTTATCCTTATTGATTTTATTTCGTTAGGCAACGATGACGGCACGGCTCATTTTGCTCATCTAGGAGGTGTGCTTGTAGGAATTCTTTCCATTCATAGGATCCATAGTACAGGAAACATCATAAATCAGACACAAATGTTTTGGGATAAACTACTAAAAGTGTTTTCTAGGAATAAGCAACTAAAAGTTAAAAAAGGTGGAAGAAGCGCTCAATTCAAGACAGACGAAGAATATAATGTTTCTGCTAAAAAACGACAGGAAAAGATAGATTTGATACTCGATAAAATATCAAAATCAGGATACGAATCTCTTACGAAAGAGGAAAAGGATTTTCTATTTCAGCAGAGTAAAAAGTAAACAGATGCTAAAGAAACTTGTGAGATTTTCTTCATTTTTCAAAGTACTGACAATCATATGTCTTTCCGCACTTTTGCTAGCATATCTTGCTCCATACGTACACCCGAATACATTTAAAATTCTTCCATTCTTTGGTTTGGCCTACCCAATTATACTTGTCATTACGATCTTGTCTTTAATCGTTTGGATTATAGCGAAATCAAGAATTGTATTTCTCATCCTTTTTGTTCTCGTGCTGGGAGGAAAACTCCATTTCAGAATGTTGGCCGTTGGTTCCGATATGGCCGAAATTCCTGAAACTGCCACTACGCTGACAATTTTAAGCAATAATGTTCATCTGCTTGGTCTCTATTCCGGTGATGAACACGACAGGAATATCATACGAAATGGCATATTTGAGTACATCCAAACAATAGATCCTGATGTTTTGTGTTTTCAGGAATTCTACCATCAAGATAAACCAACAAAATTTACGACCAGAGATTCCATTCTTCAATTCATGAAGATCAAAGATTATCATGAAAGATATGCCCACAAACTAAGGGGAAGACAGAACTTCGGAGTGATCATTCTCTCAAAATATCCAATGATTGCAAAAGGAGATGTGATGTTCGAAACACAAGATAAAGATGATTTTAATTATTGTGTTTATGCAGATATAGTGAAAAATGAAGACACTTTCCGAATCTATAACATTCACTTACAATCTATTCGATTGCAGCGACAAGATTACAGTGTTTTTGACGAAACAACTGCTGAAAAGCCAACAAGATCAACAATACGATTACTTTTTGATAAATTGAATGTGGCCTATCCGAAAAGGGCTGATCAAGCCAGAAAAGTTATGGAACATGCTTCGACATCTCCTTATCCAACGATCATATGTGGCGACTTTAATGACACACCTATGTCATATACTTATCATCAATTCAGTAAACACATGACAGACGCTTTCAGAAATACTTCAAATGGAATTGGAGCGACTTATGTAGGTAAAGTTCCAGCAGGAAGAATTGATTATATATTTCATAGTGAATCTCTTCAATCGACAGAGTTTAAAATACAAGATGCACCTTTTTCAGACCATCGTGCCATTTCTTGCACGATCATTAAAGAATAACGTAAATTGTTAATTTTGATCAAAATCTATTTCAATGAAAAATTTTATTTATTTTTTTTTGATGGCATTCACTATTGCTTCATGTGGAGGAACGGAAGTAACTGGTAATAAAGGAAATGATTCAATTAGCGGAAAATGGACTTTATATAAGGAGATAAAAGATGGTCATAGTTTCAATTATGTGGGGGTGCCAACTGCCACAAAAATCGAATTCAAAGAAAATGGATACTTCATTTTTTTCGAAGAGATCATAGATGAGAAAATCAATAATGAAAGTATTGGGTCCATACAAGAAAACTCAAAAGGTCAATATTCAATATCTGACAAGCAACTTAAAATGAATCGATTCGAGGGAGACTCTAGCTCCACGGAAATATGGACAATCGACAAGTTGTCTATAAATGAATTAATCTTGAAAAGTGAGAGCGGAAGATTGAGGTACTTCAAACGATAGTTATGTTTATTGAAATCAATCCTGCCAATATAGATGATCGATTGATCGATCAGATAATTTCACAACTTAAAAAAGGTGGTATTGTAATATTTCCTACGGACACTGTTTACAGTATCGGATGTGACTTGTACAGTAAAAAAGGACTTCAGGAGCTGGCACGTTTGAAAGGGATCAAATTGAGCAAGGCAAACTTTTCCATTATTTGTTTTGATCTGAGTAATTTATCAGAGTATACCAAGCAGTTGGATCGCTCAACTTTTAAACTTCTCAAACAGACGCTACCTGGACCATTTACCTTCATCTTGAATGCATCCAATGAGATCCCAAAGATCTTTGATACCAATAAAAAAGAAGTTGGTATCCGAATTCCAGATAATCCAATCATTCTGAGAATTGTAGAAAGACTTGGTAACCCTTTAGCGACAACGTCTCTTCATAATGAAGAAGATACAATTCAGGAATATTTTGCCGATCCGTACGCTATTTATGAAAAATATGATAATGAAGTAGACGTCATCATTGACGGCGGGTATGGTAATCTTGATGCTTCAACTGTCATTGATTGTACAAAAGAAGAACCTGTAATCGTAAGACATGGGGTCGGTCAAATTGTTCTGTAATGATCGGGGTTATCAATTGTGGCAGCTCTAAGACGAGGTACATCGAAGAATTGGTTTATGAATTTGACGACTTTGTAAGTATTCCATTACTGGATGCGACCGTTGAAAGCTTATACGATTTGAAAGGTATCATTATTTCCGGAGCACCTATCCTATTGACTGAAACAGACCATACTCCTTTCAAAAAACCTATCGAAACAATCATTGATTCTGGATTACCTATTCTGGGAATTTGCTTTGGACATCAACTTCTCAGTATGCATTTCGGAGGATATGTCGCAAGAATGAAAGAAGATCGAGACTGGCAAACCATTGAGGTGATTTCAGACTCCCATTTATTCGACAAGTT
>JALRFI010000177.1 GCA_023253775.1 Crocinitomicaceae bacterium | reverse complement strand
GGTAAAGGATCTGCAGCTTCTTTGAGAGGTGCAGGAGCAAGAGTGATCGTAACTGAGATCGATCCGATCTGTGCGCTTCAGGCAGCAATGGATGGATTTGAGGTCAAGCGTCTGGATTCAGTGGTTCATTTAGGAGATATCATAGTTACAACAACAGGAAATAAAGACATCGTTGTTGGACGTCATTTCGAAAAAATGAAAGATAAGGCGATAGTTTGTAATATCGGACACTTCGATAACGAGATCGATATGGGTTGGTTGAACAAGAATTATGGTTCATCAAAATATACTGTTAAACCACAGGTTGACATTTACAATGTTAAAGGAAATGAGATCATTATCCTTGCAGAAGGTAGACTTGTAAATCTTGGTTGTGCAACTGGTCACCCTTCATTTGTGATGTCGAATTCATTTACAAACCAGACTTTGGCTCAGCTGGAGTTGTGGCAGAATAGTGCAAATTACGAGAATGATGTGTATATGCTTCCAAAGCACCTTGATGAGAAAGTAGCAAGATTACACCTTGCGAAGATCGGTGTTGAGCTTGAGACATTATCTCAGGATCAGGCGGACTATATCGGTGTTCAGGTAGAAGGTCCTTTCAAGGCAGAGCACTACAGATATTAATAATTCCCTATATAAGGAAAAAGCCCCGTATTCCGGGGCTTTTTTTATATGTTGTCGTTTCTGCTATCCGAATCAGATCGGGAAACAGGAATCGAGAAAGAGTTCCGTTTGGAACTCTATGGAACAAAAATAATGAATCACGTATCAACTTACGAAATAATATTCCTAACATTGGTTCAAATTATAAACTATGAAATTAATTAACCTAATGGCCCTCTCACTGATGATCTTGTTTGGTGTGATGGTGTCTTGTAGAAAAAAGACGGATCTCCCAATACCTGGACAGGCAGAAGTTGTTTCCTACACTTGCTTAAATGGTGTTATGGATGGTAATGAAGATGGAGTTGACTGTGGTCCTGAATGTGAGCCTTGCGTTTTATCACAGGCTGACTGCTTTGGAATTGTAGATAATCAGTTTACAGCGTCAAGTGTTACTACAAGCTTTACAGCTGGTCAGATCACCTCTTCAACGTCAACTGGTGTACTTGTAATTACAGGGACAAATGGTTCGAAGTATGTAAAGGCGACCTTTGGAACCGCATCGCCTACAATGTTCACATCGTACTCTTGCCTACAAACTGGAACACCGGGTCCTAACGAAGTGAAATTGGAATATTTCAATGGAACTTATTTGTATCGAGCGTATACTGACATTGTTCACTTGAATAGAGTCAATGGTAAGTTGTCAATTGAATTCTGTGACAATTACATGTCTACTCCTAGTGTAGGAGGGTACATTATTGGTCAAGGTAAACTAACTGAAAATTAATTGCAGAATGAAAAAGGTAATTTTAACAGCAGTATTAACTGCAATTTCAGTTTCGAATATCATCTTTTCACAGGATGAAGTAATGTCCTCCAATGAAAATATTGTGATCATTGATAAGGTAGCCGAAAAGCCTGAAAATTTGAGTCTTTTGGTTTGGCAGATACCTTTATGGCATATGGCTGGATCGAAGATTAATTCTTCTTTGCTCGATTTGAAGACCACAATTGCATATGTTGGTAAAGGGAATTTGAATTACGGTATATCCTACAAGTATGGATTAGGAGATCACATTTTTCCGGAGAATAATGAATTTACTGATGTATTGTCCAACGAACTTGTAATGTCAAAATTCAAAGTGCCTCATGCTCAGGAATTGAACGTATATGGTACGTATTTCTTCAATAGTAGTATGAAGGAAGTTGAACAGACTCTTAGATTGAAACAGGTGGGTCAAACAGTTTACGTAACGTCTGTTCCTGCAATGCAACAAGTTAAAATGGGAGTCAATCTCGGCTATGCTCAAGGCTTTACTTGGTATAACATGAATAAAATAGATCTATCTGTTTCACCAAGAATCGATTCTCCAGAAATTATTGAACAAGTTTCAATGCAATCAATGTCAACAGTTCAGGAGTATAAATTTTTAAAAGCTGGAATTTCCATTTCAAAGGCTGTGAATATCAAAGTGAATGCACAGGGATATGGAGAAAGAAGAGCTAGCTGGGTTTCTGTCGATAATTTCAATGTAATTGCGGCTCTTCAGAATGATTTTGATGATGTGTATGTTGGTCGTGTAAACACAGACGGTGGTGGTTTAACTGTGATGCTGGTGGAGTATACAATGGATGCATACAACAAAAAACTGCCAATTGGTTTCGAATATACCCATCACATGTATTCAAAAGGATCAGCTTGGTCTTACGAATATGGAATCAAATATTTGCCAGGATTGGTGAAGAACTTAAATTTCATGGCAACACTAGGTGTTTCCTTGAATATAGATTTCCTAAAAAAGAATAACTTCTAAATAATAATAAGTAGGCATGAAAAAGGGGGACGATCGTCCCCCTTTTTTATTGTGTATGATCAATTACATCATTCCTGGCATACCTCCTGGCATGCCTCCGCCCATTGCTGCACCTGGTTCCTCAGGTTGATCAACAATAACACATTCAGTTGTCAATAGCATAGATGCGATAGACGCTGCATTTTCAACAGCAATTCTTGTCACCTTAGTTGGGTCAATAACACCCGCTTTGTACAACTTCTCATATACTTCAGTTCGTGCATTGTAACCAAAGTCGTCTTTTCCTTCTTTTACTTTTTGAACGATTATCGCACCTTCTCCTCCGGCATTTGCAATGATCTGACGAAGTGGCTCTTCAGCTGCGCGCTTAACGATCTGAATTCCTGTAAGTTCATCATCGTTTTCACCTTTCAATTTGTCAAGTGATTCGATAGCTCTGATCAACGCAACACCACCTCCTGGAACAATTCCTTCTTCCACAGCAGCTCTTGTTGCCGCTAGAGCATCATCCACTCTGTCTTTCTTTTCTTTCATTTCAACCTCAGTAGGTGCTCCAACATAAAGCACAGCAACACC
>JALRFI010000093.1 GCA_023253775.1 Crocinitomicaceae bacterium | reverse complement strand
GTTAAGAGTCAACCCCAAGATTTTATCCGCAAGGACATCGCTTAGCTTGAAATAGCTTTCATGCGTCCAACCTCCAACATGAGGAGTCAAAATGACGTTTTCAGCATCTAATAGATATTTAAAATCAGCTGGAAGTTCTTGCTCAAAGAAGGATTCAAAACTGCTTTTTTCGTATTCAAGGACATCAAGTCCGGCGCCCAATATTTTACCAGTTTTTAATCCCTTTACCAATGTCGAGGTCTGCACGATCTTGCCTCTGGCCAAATTTAAAAGCCAGATCGGTTTTTTAATGCGCTGGACGAATTCATCATTTACCATCCAAAGAGTTTCTTCGTTCTGAGGGATGTGTAAACTAATAATGTCTGCGTGATTCAAGACTGCATCCAGGGTTGATTCCATGACGAAATGATCTCCGAAACCTTCCTTGTATTTATCATATGCCATTAATTTGACATCAAATCCACGTAATTTTTTTGCAAATGCACTTCCGTTATTTCCATAACCGATAATGCCAACGGTCTTCCCATCAAGCTCCCAACCTCTATTTCCTTCTCTGTCCCATTTTCCCGAACGAACTTCGCGATCTGCTATGTGTAGCTTGTTCAAAAGTGAGAGAAGCATCCCCAAAGCATGTTCGCCCACTGCATTCCTGTTTCCTTCTGGGGCATTGAACAGTTGTATTCCTCTTGAATCACAATAAGAGGTGTCAATATTTTCCATTCCTGCTCCTGAACGAGCAATGAATTTTAAGACAGGAGCAAATTGAAGAAACTCTTCATTCATTGTAAATCTTGAACGAATTACAATTCCAGTACAATCACTCAATTTTTCAGTGCAAGTAGTTCGATCTTCTTCAGCTAGGTCTATACAAATGTATCCTGCACCTTCCAATCGTTGCCATAAAATAGGGTGAACTCTGTCCAGAAAGGCGATTTTTTCCATCTTACAAATCGTAGAGCAGCATTCCTACAGTGAAATAAATGAACAGACCAAGTACATCGTTCAGTGTTGTAATGAAAGGACCGGTTGCCAACGCTGGGTCGATTTTGTATTTATTCAATAAAAGAGGGATTAAAGTTCCAAAAACTGCAGCAAAAACGATCACTGTAAAAAGCGAGATGCTCACAACAAAACCCAATGTGCCATTCTCGAACATATAAGCTATTCCAAAGATCAGTGCTGATAGAAGCACTCCATTAACAATGGCTACTATCCCTTCTTTCAGAAGCTTCGGACCAATTCCACCTGTAGAATTATTGCCCTTCGCTAAGGATTGCACTACGATCGCTGAAGACTGAACCCCAACATTTCCTCCCATTGCTGTGATTAAAGGGATAAAGAAGGCAAGAGCAGGGACCAGTGTAATACTTGTCTCAAACCCTGAGATTACCTGAGCACCAAGAATACCCCCCAACATACCAATAAAGAGCCAAGGCAAACGCGCTCTAGAAATTTTCCATACACTGGCGTTTGATTCTACTTTTTCCGAAAGCCCTGTTGCAAGTTGGAAATCCTTATCTGCTTCCTCTTTGATCACATCTACAACGTCATCGTATGTAATTCTTCCCACAAGCTTATTCTGAAGATCAACGACAGGTACAGCAAGTAGGTCATACTTTTCCATCACCTTTGCCACTTCTTCACTACTGTCACTGCTTTTAACAGAAATGACGTTTTTGTCCTGATAAAGGTCAACAATCTTTGTTTTTGGACTTGCAAAAAGTAGCCGCTTTAGAGAAAGGAATCCAACTAGTTTGTTTAGTTCATCGACAACATAAATAGTATAAACTCGCTCGACATCCTCCGCTTGACGTCTCAATTCTACCAAACAACGATTTACTGGCCAATCAACCCTGGCTTTAAGAAATTCTTTCTGCATCAGACCACCGGCAGTATCTTCGTCGTAGTTCAATAAATCTACTATATCTTCGGCAGCTTCATCATCTTCCATTTGGGCAATGACTTCCTGAATCTTTTCTTCAGGAAGTTCACCAAGGATGTCAGCAGCATCATCGGAATCCAAATTTTCAAGTTGGTCTGCAATTTCTTTGGACGAAAGAGAAGCCAAGAATCTATCCCTGATATCTTCTTCAAGTTCCATGAGAACATCAGCCTGAAGATCTTCATCCATTTGGAAGTAGACGTATTTCGCTTCCTCGTTGGACAATTTATCGAGAATCTCTGCAATATCAGCAAAGTGCAATTCAAGAATATTTACTTTGATCCATGAGGTATCCTGCTCAGCGATTTTAATTCGCAGATTTTCAAGAAATTCTTTGGATAATTCGAAGCGCACTGGATTATTTTTTTGCAAAGATAGGTAAAACAGAAAAAAGTGTTGTTTTAGCCGTCAGAAACAACTATTTCTTTTTACTCTAGGCTCAAAGAAAGCATAAAAGAAAGCAAATAATGTAGCTCCAGTTTGAGTTTCCAACGTATCTTCTATGAAAAAAGTAGCTATGGCGATGAAAATGAAAGTTACTGACAGAAATGAAACATTCTGAAGTCCGGTTTTAAAATAGTACCATAACAACATCAAGAAAAAAGAAATACCCAAGAATCCGAAGGTGATTCCAAAGGTCAGAAATTGATTATGGGCTCTTAATCGTCGCTCTGGAAGTAATTTAGTCTTGTCAGCTTCATACTGTTGATCAAATGCTTGTTGAACATCTCCGGTGCCCACGCCAATAAGCCAATTACTCTTAAACAATCTTAGACCCGTCTTCCAATATTCCAATCGTTGTAATAATGAGTGTCCGTTGGGATCCTCTTGATTTAATAGTTGAAAATGTAAACCGCTTATTCTTGCTCTGAATGAGTTTTCGGTCTCTTGTTGAGTAGCTTTTCCCAATTCAATATTTTGCACATCTTTTTCAGTTAAACTCTGAATCCCTTCAGCATCTTTTCGTTGTCCTTTTGATGCAAGATATCGGATAATGGTATATTTGATGGGTTGCTTTTTTTGATCTAGGCTGTCGTAGTGGATATTAGACCTTTTGGGCCATTCTTCTCTCAATTCTTTTTCACAAACATAAATTAACACGGGATCACCATTCAAATCAAATCCGCCTTCCAATTGGTGAGTGTAAGCATTCCCTGCGCTAGTAGTTTGTTCCAGGTTTCTTACGTCTGGGATATTCTTTGGAGTAGAAAAGTTCATGAGTGTCTGTACAAGCAAGACAATCGAGACGGCTATGAGGATCATAGAGAGAACTCCTCCCAGCTTGGTCCGGTTATAGAGCCAAACGAAAATAAATCCAATCAACCCTGCAGCCAGCGCAAGGACTCCTGATAACACTTGACTGTAAAAGGTGTAATATACGAGCCATCCTAATACTGGGATTAGGTACCATCGTTTTACAATGATGATCTCATAAAAGATGATCAATGAAGCAATGGCAACAAGAATTCCATACCGAATATGAGAACCGAACAGAGAAAGATCTCTAATATCAAGGTATTCCCGGTTTCCTATCCAGTGCTGGTGATAAGCCACATTGATCAGCGACGTTACCAATACTGAAAGAATGAATATTGTTGTGATCAGGTGTCGACCCAGGTCTTCGATCGGTTTTATAGTAAAGAATAATGGAATAAGGATCAAAGGAATTTTAATACGGATATCATTCATTGCATAATGAAGATCATTGGACCATAGTATTCCGATGAAATGGAGTCCAAATAAGGTGGCAATCAATAGAAATGATTTACTCGTTTTTATTTTTTCCCAATAAGAGGTTAAGTTTGCCTCAATCACAAGATTCAGTATCCCGATCATCAGGGAAAGAGAAAGTACTATTTTATTGGTGGGCAAACCTGCAGCGAGTCCGGAAAGGGCTATTAAATGAACAGCAGAATGGGTTTTTTCTCCGAGATTCCGGTAGGCCATTTCAAAAGTAGTTTTTCAACTAACGATTAATTTTTAAGAATAGTATTGTATTCTGACGTTTTACCCAAAATTTCAACTCCTTTTATCAAGGTCTTGTCATTTTTAAATGAATTAAGGGCTCGTCCTTTCTGGAAGTAATACCTCGAAACGATTTCATTCTCAAGAAGTTCAAGAATTTCAATTTTAAATTTGTTTAAATCTCGCTCTTTTGATGGATGTACCTTCTGAAGCAATGCCTCATACTCAGCCGATGCATCCTCATAAAACCCTTCTTCTTCTGCTGTTTCTTTCATTTTTTTCAGCATTTCTTCTGAAGCTGTCGAATAAGTGAATTCTTGTGAAAGGACATATTTTTTAAAGTCTTCATATTCGTCATCTGTCAAAGCAAATTTATTTGCTTCGGCGATCTTTTCTTTGGCTGATGCATATTGCGTGGCATAATCGAAGATAAAATTCTTTGCATACACTGTGGCAGTTAGTCTGCTTATTTCATCCTTATCGATCTTGATATCGGGTTCAATTCCGCGTCCATCGATCACTTCCCGTCCATTCACTGTTTTAAAGATCTTGATGAGTGAGTCAGGAATTTCTGATGGTTTCATTCCATCCTCTTTGTCATAATACTCAAGCCTTTGAACACATCTTCCTGAAGGGGTATAGTATTTGGCAATGGTTAGCTTTACCTTGGATCCATACTTAAGGTCATACGTTCTCTGAACAAGACCTTTACCATAAGAAGTTGTTCCTACGATCACTGCCCTGTCAAGATCTTGTAATGATCCAGAGACGATTTCACTAGCAGATGCAGATCCTTCATCAATAAGTACCGCCAGAGGAATGTTTAGATCTAATGGATCTTCCATGGTTTTATAAGTACGATTCTCCTCTGGAACTCTTCCCTTTGTGGTAACAACGACTTCTCCTTTTTTGATGAACATATTAACGATCTTGACCGCTTCGATCAGCAATCCACCGCCATTTCCTCGAAGATCAAAAACAAGTTCCTTCATGCCTTGCTCTTTCAGTTTAAGAAAAGCAGATCGAACTTCACTTGAAGCTGTTTGGGTAAAGCTATTTAAACGGATATAGCCAACTGTTTCATTGATCATTCCTGAATAAGGGACATCCGGTAATTTGATTTCGTCCCGGGTTACTTTGAACTTTTGTGTTCCTTCTTTCAGCGGTCTTTCAATTTCGATCTCGATGGTCGTTCCTTTAGGCCCCTTTAGTGAGGAAGAAACTTCATCGGAAGCTAATCCCTTCATTGATTTTCCATCAATTGATAATATCAAATCTCCAGCTCTCAATCCTGAAGTGAATGCCGGATTTCCTTCATACGGTTCAGCAATAAATGTATAGTCTCCAGTTTTTCTGATTAAAGCGCCAATTCCCCCATATTGACCAGTAGTCATTAAACGGTAGTCTTCAATGTTTGACTCATGGTAATAGACTGTGTAGGGATCAAGTTCTTTTAATATGGCATCTATTCCGACTTTTGAGATCTTTCCCGTTTGAGGCTCATCAACATAATACATCTCCAGATGTTGATAGATTTGGTCCATCAGTTCGAGACTTTTGATGACTTCGAATCCATTGGACTGAGCGACAGTCCTATATTGAAGTGTTAAAATACTTAAAACGATGAGTAGATTTTTCATGCTTGTTCCAGGTGTTTTATGCTTTTTTCTAATAATGCGATCATTTTCTTTTGAATTTGATCGTAAGAAAGTATTTCCTTTTCGAGATAGATCAAAAATAATGTCTTTCTCAGATTCTTTTTCGTTAAATATATTTCAAAGTCCTTTTTGTTCAGTCTAAAGGCTTCTTTCATTCTCCTTTTGATGAGATTTCTTTTCGCTGCACCTTTCACGTTCCTTTTGGGAACTGTAAAAATAATCTGAAAGTGAAATGGCATTTCTTGTTGCTCAGACACTTCGCCTAGAATAAGTTTGAACGGATAAATTTTTACCGCAGACCCATCTGAAAAAGCAGAATCTATTAGTCTGGTAGAACAGAGCTTATATGCTTTCCCGAAAGTTTGTGACATTAATCGATTCGGGGTAAATTAATCGTTTCCTTAACGATGAAACAAGTTGGGAAATCTCTCATGAGTTCGTCTTTGATCTTTTCTGCATCTTGCTTAGATCTGAAATCTCCCACTTTCAGCGTAAAATGAGGTGCATTATATGAGATATATGTATCCACTTTTGGATGTTGAATGATAAATTTTGAACGGGCATCGTCTACGATTTTTTTATTCGAATCAAAGATTAGCTGAATTCTATAGCCAGACATCTGTGGACTAGTCGCAGTTGGAATAATCATTCCTCGCTGTTTGATAAAATTATCCAAACGGGAATCTTTGTGAACAATCACATTGGCGCTTTGGGAATAACCGTATACAGAGAGGAAGATAATTTCAAGAACGATAAACAATTTCATGATGCTAAGAATAACTTGTAGACAAATGTAACATTTCTCGTATTCAAAGTCTATGCCGAAAAAGGAATTTACGGAAGTAAATTGACCTAAACCGCACAACCACAACAATTCCAAATAAATGTTAATCCAAAGCCTTATTTAGAATGAATTTAAATTATAGGCCTGACCCTCAAATTTGTCATAAAACTGTCATGAAAACCGTGCTTTCTTCTAATTTTGCTTCCGCCTAAAAGTGTTTTTTGGGAGCAAGACTTACAGTTTTTTACATGAAAATATCTAGAAGTCAGATGTTTAGAAATCTATCAAATTGGTGTTTCGGCGCTCTTTTCGTAATGTTCTTTGCCGGAACGTTTACCACAAATGCTCAGGGAGACGCCCTATTTAAAGCAAAATGTGCGAGTTGTCACCAACCTCACAAGAACAGTACAGGGCCAAAGTTATTTCAGGTCAGGACCAAATGGGCTGACGGGGGTGCCGCTGAAGGGTCAATCTACCAGTGGGTAAACAATTGGCAGACTGCTGCAGCCAATGATCCGTATGCACAGACCGTTTCAACTTGGTCACCTACTGCCATGAGTGCTTTCCCTGAATTGAAAAAAGAAGAAATCGATGCAATTTTAGATTGGGTTGATTCTCAGCCTGAACCAGGTTCAGATGGTGCTACTGCAGTTGATGGTGGTGTGAATTCCACAGATACGGAGGAAGAAGAATCTTCGATGGAATGGATTTGGATTATTCTTGGTATCATCTTCGTTACAATTATTCTTGCTGTAGGAGGGGTGCGTCGCCAATTGCAAATTGCAGCTTCTGAGGCTGCAGGTGAGGGAGTTGAAGAGGGACTTACATATGGTGAAGAATTGAAGCAGTGGGCTTGGAAGAACAGAAAATACGTTGGTATCGGATCATTAGTGGTTGTTATATCTCTGATTGTGACTCTTTTTCTAGGCCTTTACACAATTGGTGTAGTAGAAAACTATCAGCCTTCTCAGCCAATTGCGTTCCCACATGATGTTCACACAGGAGTGAATGGGATCGATTGTAAATACTGTCACAATTCAGTTACAAAATCAAAGTCTGCAGGTCTACCTACAGTCAACGTTTGTATGAACTGTCACAAGCAGATCAATGGTCGTACTCCAGAACAACAAGAGCAAATCGCTAAGATTTATGATGCGGCAGGATGGAATCCTGAAGGAGCTGGAAAGTACACTGGAAAAACTTCACCAATTATTTGGAATAAAGTACACGTTCTTCCGGATCACGTTTATTTCAATCACTCACAGCACGTAGTTGTAGGCGGCGTTGATTGTAAGCAGTGCCACGGAGATATGACAAAAATGAAGGAGACTGCGAAAGTTCAGCCAGTTTCTGAATTGAACAAGATCGAAGGTAATATTCCTCTTACAAAGCCAACATTAACCATGGGTTGGTGTATTGAGTGTCATGGTGAAAAGGAGATCTCAACAGGATCAATTGACACTAAGAATGATGGTTACTACAACGAGATCCATAAGCGACTGTTGAACAACGATAAGTCTCTCTATGGGAAATATTTGAAAGACGGAAAAGTGACCGTAAGCGAACTTGGAGGTTGGGAATGTGCTAAGTGCCACTACTAATTAATAATTGAAGAATCCGAATTAATCATATGGGAATGACAAGAAAATATTGGAAGGGTCTTGACGAATTAAAAGAGACACCAGAGTTCCTAAAATCAAAAGATCAGGAGTTTCTGTCTGAAATGAGTGTTGAGGAATTCCTTGGGGATGAAAACCTAAAGGAGACATCAACAGCAAGACGTGATTTCCTTAAGTTCCTCGGCTTTAGTGTAGCGGCTGCAACAGTTGCTGCTTGTGAGGCGCCTGTAACAAAAGCTATTCCTTATGTGAATAAGCCTGAAGATGTGCTTCCAGGAATGCCTACGTGGTACGCTTCAACTTTTTATGATGGTGTTTCTTATGCTAGTATTCTGGTTAAAACTAGAGAAGGGCGCCCTATTTACATCAAAGGCAACAAAGAATTTGGATTTACATCAGGAGGTGTTAATCCACAGATTATTGCTTCAGTTCTGGGGTTGTACGACATTGCTAGATTGACGGGTCCAATGGCAAAGGGTGCTGATAGCTCTTGGTCAAAAGTGGATAATGCTATCAAGGGAGCGATGAAGTCAGCAAATAAAGTGACTTTAGTTTCGAATTCAGTTATTAGTCCTTCAATGCAAATGGCGATTGCTGAATTAGCGGCGTCAGTTGGAGCAGCAGAAGGAAATGATAAGTTCGAGCACATTCAATATGACGCTGTTTCTTACGCAGGTATTCGTCAGGCTAATGAGGCTTCTTTCGGAGCTGCTGTAATCCCGGATTATCATTTTGAAAATGCAAAAACAATTGTAAGTGTTGGAGCAGATTTCCTTAACTCATGGTTGTTATCTACAGAATATACTACAGCATACGGAACAAGAAGAAATCCTGACGGAGAATGGATGTCAAAGCACTTTCAGTTCGAGTCAATGATGTCTGTTTCAGGCTCTAATGCTGACTACAGAGGAATGGTTAAGCCCTCGGAAGAAGCAAACGTTCTTTCGTACATCTTGAAAGAATTAGGAGTTTCAACGAATGTTCCAAATTCTTTATCAAAAGAAGTAGCTGCTATTGCTGATGAAGCGATAAAAGATCTTAAGGCTCACAAAGGAGAGTCAATTGTTATTTCTGGATCAAACAACAAATCGGTTCAGATCCTTGTGAACAAGATCAATTCTGTTCTTGGAAACTATGGTAAGACAATCGATCTTAAGAATTCTGTGAACATGTTCAAGTCAGAGGATGACAAGATGAACAAGTTTGTAGATGCTGTGATCGGAGGTAAAGCGTCAGACCTAGTGATTTTCATGGGAACAAATCCTGTGTATACTCATCCAAAAGGGAAAGCTTTAGGAGAAGCGATCGCGAAGATCAAAACTTCAGTTGCTATTTCTACTCATGCTGATGAAACAGCTTCAAGATGTTCTTACATCTGTCCTGACAATCATGCATTGGAATCATGGACTGATCACAATCCAAAAATGAATCATTACGCTGTTGGACAGCCAACGATTCGTCCATTATTCAATACTTCATCTTCTCTTGAGTCGTTGTTGGTTTGGGCGAATAAAGCTGATCGTTCAGGAAAAGATTCAAAAGTAGCTAACGATTATATCAAAAAGACATGGGAAACAGTTAGATTCCCGAGTCAAACAAAATATACTGATTTCCATACTTACTGGAATATGGCAGTGCACAACAGCTGCGTTGAAATAGATATTCCAGTAGTTGAGGACACAACTCCAATGACGTTCAATGAAGCTGCTCTTTCTGGAGCTTCTTCAGGTTTACCGAAAGGAGGAGCGTTAGAGGTGATCATGTATCAAAAATCTGCGATTGGAACAGGTCTTTACTCTGCTAACCCATGGTTACAGGAAATGCCTGATCCACTGACTAAGGTTACTTGGGATAACTATATTACCATGAACCCTTCAGAAATGAAGGAAATGGGATTTGCTACAACGTTCGATCAGGAAAATGGGTTGAATATGGCATCCGTTAAAGTCGGGTCCACTGAGGTTACACTACCTGTTTATCCGTTACCAGGTCAGGCACCAAAGACAGTAGGTATTGCTTTGGGTTATGGTCGTGGAGCAAATGGTGAAAACATTGGGAAAGCTGCATTCCAGACAAAGGAATACGGTGGGAATGTTCTATTGGAAAACGGAAATCCTGCTCCAATTGGTGCTAACGTTTATCCATTCGTTTCAGTAGAGAATGGAACTTACAGTTATTCTGCTGTAGGAGGTTTGACACCTGTTGACGGAGTTTATCCAATTGCAGCAACTCAGATCCACCATACGGTTATGGGTCGTCATTCGATCGTTAGAGAAACAACTCTGGATATTTACGGTAAAGGAGAGAAGGAAGCATACAATCCTACTCATATGCTATTAAAGCTGGATGCGGAAGGAAATCACGTTCCGACTCCAGTTGGAGAGTTTGACCTATGGGATGCTCATCCGGTTGAGAATATCGGCCACCGATGGGGAATGACTGTAGATCTTTCGTCTTGCATCGGTTGTGGTAACTGTTTGATCGCTTGTCAATCAGAAAACAACGTTCCGGTTGTTGGAAAAGATGAAGTAAGAAGAGGCCGTGAAATGCACTGGTTGAGAATCGACCGTTATTTCGCTTCTGATGACGAAACAGCAGTTGGAACAAGAAATGAAAACTTTGCATTTGACACTGCAGAAGTAGCTGCTATGAATCCTAAAGTGGTTCACATGCCTATGATGTGTCATCACTGTAATCACGCTCCTTGTGAAACAGTTTGTCCGGTAGCGGCAACAACACATAGCAATGAAGGATTGAACCAAATGGCCTATAACAGATGTATCGGTACACGTTACTGTGCAAACAACTGTCCTTACAAAGTGCGTCGTTTCAACTGGTTCAATTATCCATCATACAAAAAGTTTACAGAAATTAACCCAGCACAGGATGATCTAGGACGTATGGTATTAAATCCGGACGTTACTGTTCGTACTAGGGGGGTAATGGAAAAATGTTCATTCTGTGTTCAGCGTATTCAGGCAGGTAAGTTAACAGCGAAGAAAGAGGCACGTCCTGTTGTGGATGGTGATTTTGCTTCAGCATGTGTTGACGCTTGTCCTACGAATGCAATCACAGTTGGAGACTGGAACGATTTAACATCGATGATCAGAAAGAGTGCCGATGATAGCCGTTCTTATCAGGCTCTTGAAGAAGTTGGTGTTAAGCCGAACGTATGGTTCAAGGTGAAAGTTCGTAATGAGCAAAATGCTGAGTTGGCGAAGATTCAGACGGTTGCTCATCATGGAGGACACGGTGAAGAAAAAGAAACAGAAAGTCATCATTAATTGAATAAATTCGATTGTAATGCATAAGGAAGCAGCAATAAGAGAACCCCTCATTTTAGGTCACAAGACCTACCATGACATCACTGAAGAT
>JALRFI010000031.1 GCA_023253775.1 Crocinitomicaceae bacterium | reverse complement strand
AGCCTGTTCAAACTGTCTGTAAGTCTCTCTTACTGCAGGCGATAATGGAAAAGAAACATTCAACTGGCTCACAATTGACTCATAAGTGGCAAAATCATTTTCTTTATCTAAAAGGCTGATTACAGGAATAAGTGCGGGAGAATTTTGATTGTTCGAAATGAATCGTTGTAATGATGATTGAAAGTTATAATAATCGTTGGTCATTGCAGTGCTGATCTCATCCTTCTTTTCCGGATAACGACGCATTTGAGTCATGGCTGAATCACGTTTTACATTGTAAAGAGTCATCTCTTTAATGAACTCATTCATGTTGGCACTTTCATCAGAACCTACTATGTTACAGAAATTGAAAATGTCATTGCCGTCTCCATATAACTTAATGTCGGTGCCATCTTTCATGATCAGATTAATGTGTGTGCCCCCTACTCTAATCACGTAATAATCAGGGTAAGGAAGCTTTGCATCCTTTAACGAAAAATCTCCACCTTTTTTCAAGGGGATCTTGTAATAATCATGGTAACCGTTAGCTCCGAAATACTGAGATAACATGACCGTATCTTCCTTCGTATTAAAAATATTTCCAGACACACTCACCGAAATCTCTTGAGCTACAAGGCTCAAGGAAAAAAAGTAAGTAAATAGTAAAGTCAATTTTTTCATAGTTCTTTTTTATTTGCCGAACAATTCAACCAATTTCTGTTCCAAAGTTGGTCCTCGTAATCCAGTCTCAATAATTTTCCCCTCTTTATCGATCAGAACAGTATGAGGTATTCCGTTAAAACCATATAAAGCAGGCATTGAAGAATTCCATCCTAATAAATCACTTACATGATTCGGCCACTCCAAACCGTCAGCCTCAATCGCAGCTTTCCAAGCCTGTGGATCCTGATCCAGCGAAACAGAAAAGATGGTGAATCCATTGTCTTTATACTTTTTATACAAACGAACAACATTAGGATTTTCCTTTCGACAAGGTCCACACCACGACGCCCAGAAATCAATTAAAACATACTTACCTTTTAAGGAAGATAGCTTTAATGTATTTCCCTTTGGGTTCTTAAGAGAGATCTCAGGAGCCGTTTTCCCGCCACTTGCACTGTTCTGATATTCCTGGTATGCCATTTCAATCTGATACACCTGATTATCCATAGCTGCAGCTACGGGGTTCCCCTCGTATTTCTGCAAATATTCTTCTGCTACCACCTTAAGCACATCCAAATATTCCGGATTCCAGTATTTAAATCCTGACGTTGGTGACAAAGATGTTGATAATACAATATTGAACGGATTTCCAGGGTCCTTGGACATTTCTTTTGCACAGAACTCATCAATAGGTTTTCTGAGCTCAGCATATTTTTCCATCATCTCGTCCTGAGACATTTGATTCTGCATTGCAGACAGGCCTTGTTGAGCTTCTGTAAACGTTGCAAACATCTCCAGATATCTGTTCATCACAGGAGACCAGCTGGTATTGGAAACATTTGGCTTAACGGTAAATTCATTGAATGCTGAATTGATCTTAACATGATCTTTTGGCACTAAGGTCAAAGGGATGGCTTTATCTTGTGCCTCTCCCACCCTCAACTGGTAAAGTCCCATTCCAGGTATGTTTCCTTTCAATTCAAAATTTCCTTTGGCATCCGTTTTTCCTGTGGCTACTTGAATTGCACCGTTTTGACTGAGTGCCTCAACATAAAGTGTAGTGTTGGAAGCTCCTTCGATCAACCCGCTCACCTTAAAATTGTCTTCAAGCTCCTCGTTTTCAATCTCATTTGGATCAGTTCCACAAGAGTTGAGTATAACAGGTAAAATCAGTAATAACCAAAGTTTTTTCATTCTTCCAGTTTTTTACGAAGTAATGCATTCGAAGCCTTAGGATCTGCTTTACCTTGTGAGACCTTCATCAGCTGCCCCATGAAAAATCCGACCAATTGCTTTTCGCCATTTCTATAACGTTCAACCTCCGATGGATGTTGCCTTATCACTTCGTTAATGTATTCTAAAATTGAGTCTTCGTTGGATTCCTGAATCAAATTAAGCTCTTCTGCTATCTTCATAGGTTCTTTGTCGAGTTCCTTAAGCATCAATGGGAAGATCTTCTGAGAGGCAACAGATGTGCTCACTTTACCTTCATCAATGATCTTTATTAGCTCAGCGATCATATTGGGCTTTACCTGGAAATCTTCAATCTCCACTCCGAATTCATTCAGGTAAGACTTCACATCCCCCATCATCCAGTTTGCAGCTGCTTTGTAATTAGCAGACAATTTGACCAGCTCTTCATAATACAAAGCGATTCCTTTATTTTCAGTCAGGTTGTAAGCATCATAGGAAGAAAGTCCAAGCTCCTGAGTATATTTCAGGAACAACTCACGCGGCAAAGCTGGCATCATTGCATGCACCTTATTGATCTGTTCATCACTGATCTTTAATGGCTGCAGATCCGGTTCAGGAAAATAACGGTAATCATTTGCTGCTTCCTTGGTTCTCATTGAAATCGTAATGCCTTTCAACGCGTCAAATGATCTTGTTTCTTGTGTCAATTTCTCACCTTTCTCGATAGCTTCGATCTGTCTGGAAATCTCAAATTCAATTGCTCTCTGGACATTTCGGATCGAGTTCATATTCTTCACTTCCACCTTTGTTCCAAATTCATTAACGCCCTTCAAACGCACCGATATATTGGCATCACATCTTAATGATCCTTCCTCCATATTCCCATCACAAATGTCAAGGTATCTGACAAGCTTACGGACTTCTGAAACATAATTATATGCTTCTTGAGAGCTTCTGATGTCTGGTTCTGAAACGATCTCCAACAAAGGCACTCCTGCCCTGTTCAGATCAACAAGTGTATCGTACACATCGACATCGTGAATACTTTTTCCTGCATCCTCTTCCATATGAATACGCGTCAAATGGATCTCCTTATCGTCTCCATTTTCAGTTTTAATATGAATTGATCCACCTGTGCAGATGGGAGTGGTATCCTGGGTAATCTGATATCCTTTTGGAAGATCGGGATAGAAATAATTCTTTCGGGCAAAATGCTGTTCTCTCGCGATAGTACATCCACATGCCAATCCAAGTTTGATCGCATATTCAACTGTCTTTTTGTTCATCCTTGGTAAGGTACCCGGATGTCCAAGACTGATGACAGTCACATTGGAATTTGGATGTGATCCATACTCATTCAAATCGGAAGAATAAGCTTTAGATCGGGTCAGCATTTGAGCGTGAACCTCTAATCCAATTACTGCTTCGTATTTCGATCGTATTTCTTCGTTCATCTTAGATTCTTGCGATAAGTTCACGCATGATCAATGTCATTTTCGGCTCTTGTCTGCTGGCAACTTCGATCACATCCTGAACACTCACCTCTTTGATCTTTCCGGGAACGCCCAAGTCAGTAATAATAGAGATCGCAAAACAAGGAATTGACATGTGTCGTGCAACGATCACTTCAGGCACAGTCGACATACCTACAGCGTCAGCTCCAATAGCCCTTACATACGAGTATTCAGCAGGAGTTTCAAGCGTAGGACCTGTTAATCCAGCATATATACCAACTGAAACCTTAATTCCATTTTCAGCAGCGATATTTTGGGCCAATGAAATCATTGCCGGATCATAAGGAGCACTCATATCTGGGAATCTTGGTCCTAATTCATCAATATTTTTTCCGATTAATGGATGAGCAGGAAACAAATTAATGTGATCATTTTGAATCATGATCTCTCCTACTTCGAAATCTGGATTTACTCCTCCGGAGGCATTAGAAACAAATAAACGTTCAATGCCCATCAACTTCATCACTCTTACCGGGAAAGTAACTTGTTGCATGTTATATCCTTCATAGAAATGAAATCTACCTTGCATAGCCATCACCTTCTTCCCGCCAAGCTCACCAAATATCAATTTCCCCGAATGTGATTCTACTGTAGAAACTGGAAAATTAGGAATCTGATCATAAGGGATCTCATCGATCACATTGATCTCTTTTACCAAACCTCCTAATCCTGTTCCAAGAATAATCCCAATGGTAGGTTCAACACTTGTCTTTGACTTAATGAACGCTACTGATTCTTTAAATTGTTCCAACATACGCTGACAATTGATTTTTAAAATTTATTTCATCATTAATCTCCATTGAGATCGGCACATAATACCATGGGTAATTCATTATCCCAAATTCTTCGGCTTTTGTCATCAAACGAGCATAATCTTTTTCAGTCGTAAAAATGACCGTTGAGCCAGGTGCAAAGTTACCAATTTTTTGATGAATTTCCTCTATTTCTGCTGCATTGAACTCATGATGATCACTAAATCGGTAATGGTCTACGATATAGGATTTCTCTAAATAGTGTAACAACGACTCAGAATTGGCGATTCCCGTCACCAATATAGCATTTGAAGGCATTTTTTCTATTGGAACTCCAAAAGAGATCGGGTTGCCGTAAAGAATCGAGGAATAGTACCTATCATTTACGTCCAGCTTTTCAAGTAAGAGGTTTGCTGCATCGATTTCTTCCTCCTTAACTTTCGTAATTACAACCATTTGAGCACGTTTCGCTCCATAACGTCCCTCTCTTAAATTTCCAACTGGAAGTATGAAATCCTTAAAAAATGGTGAAGAAAATGAAGTAAGTAAAATGGTGAACCCTGCTTTAACCCACCTGTGCTGATAGGCATCATCCAGAATGATCAGATCCGTTTGCGGGTGTTCTTCGAGTATTTTCTTAACACCCTTTACCCTGTCCTCGCAAACGGCGACTACTATTTTTTCTTTAAATCGAAGCTTTACTTGCAAAGGCTCGTCACCAACGTCTTCGGTTCGGTTAGGTGATTCAACCCATAAAAATCCTTTGGTCTTCCTTCCATATCCTCTACTCAGAACAACGATATTTTTCTGAGATTGGAATTCTTCCACTAGTTTGATCACCATTGGTGATTTCCCTGTTCCACCAACGCTTAGATTTCCAACGCAAATCGATTTTACCGGAATCTCATAGACTTTAAAGATCCCCCAATCGAAAAATTTATTTCGAATCAGCGTGACGAATCCATAAACAAAGGAAAAAGGAAATAGTAGAAAGCGAAGTTTACTCACCTTTAAAATCCATTATTAATCACCAGATGAATAATCAGAATACGTTTGATCACTGTCGTAATAGTAAATCCTTATCAGTGCTGTATCACTCAAAAAGTCAATTTTACCAACTTCGATTCTGTTTATTGAAAGACCTGTTCTTTTTTCAAGATCTTCTTTCATTTCATCATATTTTTCTGGTTTAATCAGATCAATTCTTTCATAAACCACAGTTTTTCTCGTCTCGTGTCTGAGTAACCATAAATTCTCAAGTCCAAAAGTCAATAACAAAACAAAAAGATTGATCAGTGCAACCTCTGCAACTGTTATTTTATCCGAAGCCAACGAGTTTACTACACTGATCCCAATGATCACAAACAAGTAGGTCATTTCCTTGATCTCAATGGCATCTGTACGGTACCTGATAATGCCGAAAATGGCAAAAAGTCCAAGTCCCATCCCCGTATCGATATCAAGTTTCTTCAAGGCAAAGCATAGAAAGAAGGTAATGATCCCAATTAGGTAATAGGTAAAGAGATAATCCTTTCTTTTTGTCTTTGGATAGTACAACATACGAATGATCAATGTCAAAAAGATCATATTAATTGCCAGGCGACCAAGCAACAAGTAAAAATCATTATTTACCCAGGTGATGTCAATTGGCTCATCAACAATACCCGGCTTAACCTTAAGAATTTCAAGAAGCATGGTCGTTTATTTTTTTTAAAGTAAGTAATTTCTTTTTAAAACGATTGAATTTTAAAACGCCTGGTCCATAGAGCTCAATGGAACCAATACAATACTTACTCAATCGGTATGGCCTGATGATCTTTTCTTTCATCAGCGTAAAAAAAGCAGAAGTACGATCTATGCTCTCTTGTTTTAGTTCGGCAATGATCAAATTCTCAAATAGATGATACTCTCCCTCCCATTTAAAGGTGAGGTTAAAATCCAGGGTTAATCTTTCCTTTAGTACCTTGTTGACAAGAGTGATCCTGTTAAAAGAATTCCACATGACTGGATGCAGATCATAATGCTCTGATGTGACACTATCAATAAATTCAATATGTGTTTTATCTAGCTGATCCGGGATCTTATCAACCTTTATCCTTCTCTTATGTGTTCTACCTTTGACCTTTTCTTTTATCTCAAGGAATTGAATATTGGATTCAACGTATTTTCTGAATCTAACTTTGTATCGATTCGCTTTTCCTTTGTGGTGATCCTTAAAGAACGTAAAATGATCATCATCCAAATAAAGACTTTCATAAAAAGATATTCTGGCACCCTCAATTTCAAGCACTCTGTATTCCTTCATAAGAGCGGGTAAAAACTCCAGAAATTGAGCAACTGAAAAAGCAAATTTTGTATCCACCCTATTCATGAGTTTAACTTCATCCATCTGATCGAGTGTAATACCGTCAAAATCACGAAGTATCTGATTGATTTGCTCCTTTAACATTAACTCAAAGTTAATTTTTTGTTCACTCGATCGCAATATCAGACGACATTTTTAGTGAATCCCCTCAAATAATATTTTCATGGCTATCTTTGAGGCATGAGAAAGAAGATCATGCTTTTAGGATCAGGCGAACTCGGAAAGGAATTCGTTATCGCCTGTCAGCGTTACGGACAGTATGTAATTGCGGTGGATAGTTATGAAGGTGCCCCTGCCATGCAGGTTGCACATGAAACCGAAGTGATCAATATGCTGGATGGTTCGGAATTAGATCGAATTGTTGCAAAACATCAACCGGATATCATTGTTCCAGAGATCGAAGCTATACGAACTCAACGCTTTTACGATTATGAAGCGAAAGGAATTCAGGTAGTACCTAGCGCCAAGGCAGCGAACTTCACCATGAACAGAAAAGCGATCCGTGATCTTGCAGCGATTGAGGTTGGTGTTAGGACGGCTCCCTATAAATACGCGACTACTCTTGAGGAACTTAGAGAGGGCGTTGCCTTCACAGGAATTCCTTGTGTAGTAAAACCTTTGATGTCGAGCTCGGGCAAAGGTCAATCGGTTATCAAATCTGAGGCAGATATCGAAAAGGCATGGAATTATGCCATGGAAGGATCTCGTGGTGATCTCAAAGAGGTGATCGTTGAAGATTTCATCAAATTTGACTATGAGATCACATTGTTGACTGTCACTCAAAAAGATGGACCTACTCTTTTCTGTCCACCGATAGGACACCGACAGGAAAGAGGTGATTATCAGGAAAGCTGGCAGCCACAGGCGATGGATCCTGCACATCTTTCAGAGGCGCAGGAAATGGCCGATAAGGTAACCAAAGCACTAGGAGGAGCAGGAATCTGGGGAGTAGAGTTCTTCATCACAAAGGAAGGAGCCTATTTTTCTGAGCTTTCTCCAAGACCACATGATACAGGTATGGTTACGCTTGCAGGAACACAAAATTTCTCTGAATTCGAATTGCACGCCAGAGCAGTTCTGGGACTTCCTATCCCAACTGTTGAATTAGTGCGCAACGGTGCCAGCGCGGTAGTTCTCGCATCATCGAGCAATGAAAAAACACCTGAGTTTACCGGAGTTGATAATGCGGCTACCTACAGTCAATCTGATTTCAGGATCTTTGGAAAACCAAATACGCGTCCTTACCGAAGAATGGCTGTGGCTTTGACCTATGGAACAGAAGGAACTTCTGAATTGGTTGAAAAAGCGAAAAAAATTGCGGCTGAGATTAACGTAAAATAATTACTTCGTCTCATTCATCAACCCAAGTGACAGCTTCATTCTGATCACTCGCTTCGCGGCTTCATCCACTTTCATCCTGAATTCAGGATCTGCATGATACTTCGCAAGGATCTGTTTATGCGCTCGTGCTGCATCAACTGGCATTAAAACGATATCGCATCCTGCCTTTACAGCTTTGACTTCACATTGAGGAATACTCACTACTCCACCCATATTCATGGCATCGGTAACGATCAACCCTTTGAAACCATACTCTTCTCTTAACAGCTTGGTAACGATCGTTTCTGAAGTGGTTGCTGGCATTCCTTTCGTATCGT
>JALRFI010000190.1 GCA_023253775.1 Crocinitomicaceae bacterium | reverse complement strand
GACAGCAACTGCCACACCTAAGGTTCAATATGATATTCAGAAGAATTTAAATATGCTCGACGCTATCGTCTTTAAGTCCTCATTCAACAGAGACAACCTATACTATGAGATGAGGCCGAAAAGAGATGTCGAAAAAGAGATTATTAAATATATTCGAACAAAGGAAGGAAAGAGTGGGATTATCTATTGTCTGAGCAGAAAAAAAGTCGAGGAGATTGCTGAGTTACTCCAGGTAAATGGGATCAATGCTCTAGCTTATCATGCGGGATTAGATGCTACCACTAGGGCGAAGCATCAGGATATGTTCCTCATGGAAGAGGTGGATGTAATTGTTGCAACCATTGCCTTCGGAATGGGAATTGATAAACCGGACGTTCGGTATGTGATTCATCATGATATCCCTAAATCAATAGAGAGTTATTATCAGGAGACGGGCAGAGCTGGTAGAGATGGCGGCGAAGGAGAATGTGTTGCTTTTTACAGCTATAAGGATATAGAGAAGCTTGAAAAATTTCTTCAGGGGAAACCGGTTGCCGAGCAGGAAATAGGTAAACAATTATTAAGCGAAATCGTTTCCTACGCGGAAACCTCAGTATGTAGAAGAAAATTCATTTTACATTATTTTGGCGAAACCTTTGAGGAGAAGAATTGCAATGAATTCTGTGACAACTGTAAACACCCAAGGGAGAAAAAAGAAGGAAAGGAATACGTATCAATGCTCCTGAAGGTTATCACGGAACTGCAGGAAATGCACAAAGCAAAGCATTATTGTGCCTTCTTATCTGGAAATGTTACATCAGAAGTAAAGGCATACAAGCATAATCTTTTACCAGATTTTGGAGCAGGGAAAGAGAAGGATGAGCATTTCTGGAATGCTGTGATCAGGCAAGTGATAGTGGCAGGTTTGATTTCTAAAGATATTGAAACCTATGGAACTTTAAAGGTCACAGAAAAGGGAGAGGAGTTCTTGAAGAAACCTCATTCTTTCCTTTTAATTAAAGAACACGACTTCTCTGTTTCTGATGATGATGATCTTATTTTGAACTCAGGGGGAAAGGGAGGTGCTTTCGACGAAGCACTATATGATCTGTTGATCGATCTTCGAAAATCGATTAGTAAACAAAAAAATATTCCTCCATTTGTAATCTTTCAGGAGCCATCTTTGAAGGACATGTGTCTACAATATCCTGTGACAATTGATGAAATGACAAATATCCAAGGTGTAGGCCAAGGAAAAGCTGCGCGCTATGGAGAGCCTTTCATTGCGTTGATCCAGAATTACGTCGAGGAAAACAATATTGAGCGACCACAAGATCTAGTTGTTAAAACACTCATCAATAAATCTGTTCTGAAAGTGCAGTTGATCCAAAATATTGATCGAAAACTTCCATTAGAGGACATTGGTAAGGCTCAGGGCAAAAGTTTTGATGAGGTTATTGATGAGATCGAAGCGATTGTTTCATCCGGTACTCGTATCAATATCAATTATTATCTTGATGAAATTCTAGATCCCGAGAATCAAGATGAGATCTTTGATTATTTCAGTGAAGCAGAAACAGATGATTTGGTTGCTGCATACAACGAATTTGATGGAGATTATACCGAAGAGGAAATTCGACTCATGAGAATAAAGTTCATGAGCGACATGGCAAATTGATCAGTTTTTTTGGAATACAACAAAGTGAGTGCGGAATTGATCGTCCGAAAACTCCAAACTCATGTCCGTTCTCGTCAACGTGTATATTCTTGTCTTATTCGTATCTACGGGAGTCCCGGCAATGTCAAACTTTATAAGGTTCATATAGCCTCCTTTTTCGATTATTTCGAAACGCCCGTTGAATTGAAAGTCAAAAACTCCGATATCTGAGTTTGTATAAGTTGACCAGTTGAAATTATTCGAAGCAGCCGAATTCTCATTTTCTGTTATTGACAAAGATCCATTGATTGTACCGTAGTAATTAAGTCCTTCATCTGCAGTGATCTTGTGGGATACGGGAGTCCAATCTCCTGAGATCTTTTTAGATGTTTGTTTTTCCTTATCACAGGAAAATGCAAAAATCGAAAGCAGCAGTATTAAAATGGAATTTCTCATTTAAACGCGGTTGAAGCCATTATTCGCATTCCAGTAATTAGTGCAGTAGGGTCGATGTTAAACTTAGGATGATGCACTCCATAGGTAATACCTTGATCTTCGTTGCGAACTCCCAGTCTAAAAAAACAAACCGGCACCTTTTGAGAATAAAATGAAAAATCTTCTGCGGTCAGACGAATAGGTAGCTCTTCAACATTTTCTTCTCCTAGAATAACAGTAGATTTTTGTCTCATTTCATCCGTCAAGATTTCGTCATTCACTAGAAAAGGATAACCTTTACTAATCTCTATTTCGGCTTTTCCTCCATGAGACTCAATAATACTTTCAGAAATAGCAACGATAAGATCATGAGCTGTTTTTCTCCAAGCTTCATCCATTGACCTAAAAGTACCTTTTAGAATTGCCTTTTCAGGGATTACATTCGTAGCTCCTAAGGCTTCAAAATGTCCAAATGACAAAACACAAGGAATTTTTGGATCACATTTTCTACTTACTACTTGCTGTAATTCGACGAGTAGATTAGCACCAATCATAATGGGATCAACACAAGCATGAGGCATGGCACCATGTCCACCTTTACCATGGATGGTAATATAGATCTCATCGCAAGAAGCCATGTACATACCACCTTTAAATCCAACCTTTCCTGCATCCATTTCCGGATACACGTGAAGGGCATACATTTCTCTAACTGATGGATTTTCCAATACACCTTCCTTGATCAGTAGGGATGCTCCTCCCGGATTTTTCTCTTCTCCTGGTTGGAATACCAATTTAACCGGTGAAGGCAGAAGATCACGCAACTCAAAAAGAATTTCAGCAGATCCTATGAGAATTGCCGTATGGACGTCATGTCCGCAAGCGTGCATGACACCTTTTCGAGAGGAACGATACCTAACTTCATTTTGTTCAAGGATCGGAAGAGCGTCAAGGTCAGCGCGCAAGGCTACACATTCTTGATCCGGAAGGTGATGCCCCCCCTTTATGAGGGCTACAATACCTGTCCCAGCAACTCCTTTTTGATAAGGGATTCCGATCCGATCCAATTGCGAACAAACAAAAGACATTGTTTCATGTTCTTGGAAAGAAAGCTCAGGGTATTGATGAATGTGTTCACGGATCTCTTTGACTTTGTCATAGATCTCAAGCGAACGCAGTTTTATATGTTCAATGATTTCAGGATTCATTCGATACCGCATTATAGCCTGATAAGATCAACCTGAAAGATAAAAATGCCATGATTACTCCAAAAATAAGCTTAACTATTCCTGGAGAGAGTTTTAGCGATAACTTTGAGCCAATATATCCACCGATTATAAAGGCAACGGCAATCAAAAGGCCAAATTTCCAGTTTACATTTCCAGCTTTCCAGTAATTGATAACTGATAGAAGAACAACAGGCATCATTAGAACAAATAAGCTGGTGCCTTGAGCCTCATGCTGAGACAGACCAAGAGCGAATACCAGGGCAGGTACTATAATAACTCCTCCACCAATACCCACGAATCCACTGAGTATTCCTGCCATAACACCAATGGATAAAAGAATTAGTATGGTAGCTGAAGTCATGTTCACTTTAGTGTAAAAGTAGTGAATTAGAATCGTTCATTCAACCATAAGGTTGCATCCACGTATGTCAGCCTGGTCGAATCTTCCCATTATTTTGAATTGATTGCCATAAGTTTTACCTAGGTCTTGGGTTGAAATAAACGGACATGAATGGATGTTTGCTAGATCTATTACATTTATTCCACCTGTTTTGTCGTCTTCCAGAATTTCAAATGGATCATTCATATCTCGACAAAGGATTCTCATCCAAGGTGGAGTTTCAAAGATTTGATCCTTGATACTATATCCTTGAGATAATAACTCGGTCATTCCATATTCGGAGCAGATCCTATTCACTCCTAAGCCAGTTTTTAGAATCTGATGTAATTCGTCTTTCGTTATTTCTGATCTTCGTCCTTTCATACCACCTGTTTCAATGATGAATGCCTTTGAAAGGTCAATTTGTTGTTCAGCGAGATCCAAGAGAGCATAGGAGACACCAAAGATGATCACCTTCTTTTTCTGACTTAACCCCAAATGATATAGATCGACAATTGAATCAGGTTCATTCAGAATAAACCTTGAAATTGAATTTTCAGTATCTCTGATCAGATGATCTACCATGAAGACCAAACTGCTATTCCCTTGCTCTATATAATTAGGAAGTAATGCCAGGATCACACATTCTTTGGGGTCTCCAAAAAAATGCTTGAATGTTCGTGTAAAAGATTCAATGTAAAGCTGTTTCTCTTTAACATAATGTAGACTCCTTGTTTGTGCTGTAATTCCACTACTCTTGAATAGCATTTCGAAATCTTCATTTTCCGTTATTATCTTTTTTGATTTAAAAAACTCGATTGGCAAAAAAGGAATTTTTCTGTAATTCCTTGGTTTTTCTCTTCCCGTTAGTTTGACGTATTCTGAATAAACAGGATTATTCTCAACTTGATACTGGAAAAGCTCAATAGCTAATTGATTAAATTCTTCTTCAGTCGAAATTCGGAATATTCTTTCCTGAATGTTCATTAGAATAACATTCCAGCCAAAACTGCCGTAGACATGCAAGCTAGGGTCCCGCCTATTAATGCTTTAACTCCATATTGGGCAAGTAAGGATTTTTTTTCAGGAATGAGGATACCTATTCCTCCAACCTGTATCCCAATAGAAGCGATATTGGCAAACCCACAAAGCACGTAGGTTGACATGATGATGGACTTTTGAGAAAGCTCATCCTGAATGAGTCCTAAATGAGGATAAGCAATGAATTCGTTAAGGATTGTTTTTTCACCAAGTAACTGACCGAAATACATACAATCTTGCCATTCTACACCCAATAACCATGAAAAAGGAGAAAGAAAATAGCCAGATATACTCTCGAAACTGAGTCCAGGGTACATTCCTCCGGAGGCTATAACTTGGTTTAAACTCGTCCATTCACCAACTTTACCGAGAAAATAATTTGCGAATGCGACCAAGCTAATGAATACGATCAACATTGCTCCAACATTTACGGCAAGTTTTAATCCATCTGTTGTTCCATTCGTGATCGCTTCTAACGCATTTACACCGATCTTTTCCTTTGATACTTCCAGATTGGTATCGATCTCCTCAGTTTCAGGAACAAGGATTTTGGCAAATACAATTGCTGCCGGGGCAGACATGATCGAAGCTGTTAGCAGGTGTTTTGCATAGAACAACTCCTTAGCAGAATCTCCTTCTCCAAGAATACCAATGACTGCAGCAAGCACTCCTCCGGCGATGGTAGCCATCCCTCCAACCATAAGACAAAGGATCTCTGACTTCGTCATTCTTGACAAGTATGGCTTCACTAACAGTGGCGCTTCTGTCTGACCAATGAAAATATTTGCGGCAGCAGCGACAGATTCAGCACCTGAGGTCCCAAGTACCCTCTTCATTACCCAGGCCATTCCTTTAACGACAAACTGAAGGATGCCAAAATAATAGAGTAGGCTCGATAATGCCGAAAAGAAAACCACCGATGGAAGAATCCAGAAAGCAAAGTTTTTCATCATTGAGGGCATGGAATCCCCGGTTCCGAATAGGAAAATTGCACCATCATGAGAAAACTCGATGACTCTGGCAAAAGCCTTTGCCAAAAAGTCAAAAACATCTGAGACCATTGGAATCTTCAGGATTAAAATCGCCAAAACTACCTGAAGTATAGTTCCTTTAATGACTAGCCTCCAGTCGATTTTATTTCGATTCTTACTAAAAAGAAAAGCGATTCCGAAAAGGATCATTAATCCCAAAAGTCCCCTAAGAATAGATATTAATGAAAGACCAGACGAAACTGAAGAACTTTCTGCATCATGAAAGGAAAATCGTTTACCACCCTTGGATAACGAAAGTTTGTTATCTGAGAGATAAGAAACAAAAAATTGTTCAGAAACTTCAAGAGAATCATTTACTTTTTGTGAAAGTGTAAGTCTATTGTTTTTGAAGGTCCAATCCCCAGATTTTATTGATGTCAGTACAGTATCGTTACTCGTAAACTTACCGGATTGGTTAAGTGAAAGTGTGAAATTTTTTCGATGGTAAGTTTCATCTTGGAAGGGCGTTGATGCCATTCCTAAAATGGGGAATAGTAGCAGCCAGCAAAGGCTAAGAAGTGCGCTTGTTGATTTCATCTCTTATTCGTGAGGCAAGTTCGTAATCCTCGTTTTCAATTGCATCATTTAGTTGATGTTCCAATTCCTCATAACTAAACTGAGAAAGTCCTTCCGTCTGAAGATCTTCTTCATCGGCTGTAAAGTGATCGTCGTCCGTACCTTGCTCCAGCTCATCATTCAACATGATACCTGCTGAGGAAAGAATATTTTCAAACGTGTAAATGGGGCAATTAAAACGAACACCAATGGCTATTGCATCCGAAGTTCTGGCATCTATTTCAGAAATCTCTCCATTTTGCTCGCAAATGAGTTTAGAAAAGAAAATACCCTCCATCAAATTGTAAATAACCACTTCCTTCACTTGTATGGAAAAGGAATCCGCAAAGTTTTTAAAAAGATCGTGCGTTAGAGGTCTCGTTGGAGTCATTTTTTCAAGTTCAATTGCAATTGCTTGAGCCTCGAATCCCCCAATAATGATCGGAAGTTGTCTTTTTCCTCC
>JALRFI010000056.1 GCA_023253775.1 Crocinitomicaceae bacterium | reverse complement strand
TTCTTCCCAGCTCGATCGTGTAGGGAAGATAGTTTTGGATAAAGTCTTCGGTAAAATCAAAATAGTGGGTAGTTGATAGCTCTATTTCTCCCGTTTCTTCGTTTAATGCTTTTCCGCATTTAATGAAACGATATCCTCCTATGATTTCCTCGTCCTCCGGACTCCATACGATCAGCTGCTGATAACAGTTCTTTGAGGTGTCGTATTCGTCCAGGTCGTATGATTTACCTGTGCCACCGCCGGAAGCTCTGAAGGTCACTTCGCGAAGTCTACCGATCTCCATCAATGTATTGGGAGAATTGTGAATATCTACGACATATAATTCATTGCCTGCCTTTCGCGTATCCCGAAGGTATCTTTCACTGGTCAATTCATTTTTGATTAAGGCGCGGTCAATTTTATCTATAATTTGTTCCATGTTCTAGTTTGATTGAAGTGCATACACACGTTCCTTAATTATCTGAGCTGTCTCTTGATCTGTCATTTCCGGAAGATCCTTTATATAGATAGCTTCTCCGGCAACAAAGTTGATCTTCTTGCCACGCTGTCTGAACATCTCATCCGATAAATAAAGCATTTCAATGTTTGCTTTAATTCCAATGAATTTACGAAAATTTGAAAGCCTGTAAAAGAAGTTAGACAACTTACCTTCAATATGAACCGGGATCACTGGTCTGTCAAAGTTACGTGCATAGGTGACAAAAGTCTTTTTCCATTCAGGATCTTTGACTACACCTTTTGTTTTTCTACTAACCAAGCCGGCAGGGAAAATGCAAACTGCCTGCTCTGAGCTGAATAAGTCAGAGATCTGCTGGCGAACCGATCCATCGTTCTTGCCATGTTTGTTTACTCCGACAAATAGATCTTTCAGATTCTCAAGATTCATCAATAAGTCGTTGACAATGAATTTTAGGTCTGTTCGGTGTTTGCTGAGAGCAGTCACCAAGGCCATTGCGTCCATGCCACCCAGAGGATGATTCATGACAATTATCACCGGTCCAGTTTTGGGAATGTGATGAAGGTTGTAGCCATTGATCTCGATATCGAAGTAGTCGACCACGCCCTGGCAGAACTCCTGATTACGCCAGTCGGCGTTCTTTACAAGGAAGTTATTGATCTCGTCTTCGTGCAGAATCCTCTTTAGGTACCGAATCAAAAAACCGGGAATCCATTTCGCCAGTTTAGGACTCTTACTTGAGATAAGCTTCCTGATATCTATGAATTTGTCGGATGACATGGGAACAAAAGTAACCCTTAGGATTTATAAATAATGTTAAGCTTGTATCAATTATTCACATAGCGCTATGGATTTCTTCCTGAATTAATCACCTTAATTTCCATCTCTCAGACAAGAAATGTTTAGTTTTGCAGGGCATATTTGAAGTTAAACATCCATGATCGAATTATCAGAAAGATTGAAAGCAATGGAGGAATCTGCAACCATTGCAATGTCTCGTAAAAGCAGGGAATTAAAGGCGGAAGGTAAAGATGTAATCTCTCTTAGTTTGGGAGAGCCTGATTTTTTTACTCCACAGTTTATTAAGGATGCTGCGATCGAAGCGATGAACAATAACTTTACGATGTATACTCCGGTACCTGGTTATGACGATCTGCGTGAAGCGATCTCGATGAAATTTTCAAGAGACAACGGATTGAACTATACGAAGGATCAGATCGTTGTTTCAACAGGAGCGAAGCAATCCATTGCGAATGTAGTATTGAGTCTGGTAGATGAAGGAGATGAGGTGATCATTCCAGCGCCGTATTGGGTTTCTTATTTAGAGATCGTAAAAGTTGCAGAAGGTACTCCGGTAGTGATCAAAGCAGGAATTGAAAAAGATTTCAAGATCACAGGAAAAGACCTTGAGGCTGCGATCACACCGAAAACAAAACTGATGATCTTCTCTACACCGTGTAACCCAACAGGTTCGGTGTACACGAGAGAAGAATTAAGAGATCTTGCCGACGTCCTGGTAAAGTATCCAAATATTGTAGTGATCTCTGATGAGATCTATGAGCACATCAACTTTAGTGGTAAGCACGAAAGCTTGGCACAGTTCAGTGATGTATATGATCAAGTAATTACCGTGAACGGTGTTTCAAAGGCATGGGCAATGACCGGTTGGAGACTTGGTTACATTGGTGCTCCGAAAGTGATCGCTGATGCATGTAATAAAGTGCAAGGGCAATTCACATCAGGAACTTGTTCGATCACGCAAAAGGCGAGTATTGCTGCAATGAAAGCCGACCCTTCGGTTTTGAAAGATATGATCCAGGCGTTCAGTAACCGAAGAAGGCTGGTCTTGAATGCTTTGAATCAGATCCCAGGGGTAAAGTCGAATGTTCCGGATGGAGCGTTCTATGTCTTTCCTGATGTATCTCATTTCTTTGGGAAATCATACAATGGAACAACGATCAAGGATGCCAATGACCTTTGCATGTACCTTTTGGCAGAAGCATGGGTAGGTTTAGTCCCTGGTGATGCGTTCGGTGATGACAACTGTTTGAGGATCTCTTATGCTGCTTCTGAAGAAACCTTAACAGAGGCAATGAGTAGAATAGCAAAAGCACTAAATCAATTGATGTAATGGAGCTAACGTCATATTTCAAAACATTTGAAGGGAAACGCATTCTTGTTTTGGGTGACGTAATGCTGGATTCATATATTCGCGGTAAGGTTTCAAGGGTGAGTCCTGAGGCACCTGTACCAATCGTTCATCTTGAATCTCGTGAGGACAGACTGGGTGGTGCTGCAAACGTAGCACTGAATCTTGTTGCTCTTGGTGCGAAGCCGGTAATTTGTTCAGTGATCGGTGACGATGCTCAATCGGAAATGCTGATCGCTCTGCTTAAAGAATCAGGAATCTCTGCTGAAGGGGTGATCCAATCCAAAGGGAGAAAGACGACAGTTAAAACCCGAGTGATCGGAAACCATCAACATCTATTGCGTGTCGATGAAGAACAGATCGATCCGATCAGCGCAAGCGAGGAAGAGCAGCTGATCTCAAAAGTAGGTGAATTGCTTACGAAGGCTGACGGGATGATCTTTGAAGATTACAACAAAGGTGTTTTGACCGGAACTGTGATCAGATCATGCTCGGCACTGGCGAGACATCATAATGTATTCACTGCTGTCGATCCGAAAAAAGAGAACTTCTTTGAGTATGTGGAAGTGGATCTTTTCAAGCCTAACCTGAAAGAATTGAAGGAAGGGCTAGGAATCACCTTTGAGTTCAAATCAAATAAAGAAGCATTTCTGGAGGCGGTCAATGAGCTGGAATCCAGATTGAATAATAAAATTTCACTGATCACTTTATCCGAGCATGGAGTCTTCTTTAAGGAAGGAGAAAACCTGAAGTTCAGTCCTGCACATATCCGCAACATTTCAGATGTGAGTGGAGCAGGAGATACGGTGATCGCTGTGGTAACCCTTGCGATGGTCTCCGGAATGGGGATCGAGCTCGCGTCTAAACTAGCGAATCTGGCAGGTGGATTGGTTTGTGAGAAGATCGGAGTAGTTCCGATCGACAAGGATCAATTGTTAGCTGAAGGAGAACGATTAATGTAAAATGGACGTTAGAGAAGTACGCGAACGAATAAACCTCTGGATCTACGATTCTAAACCGAAAGTTCTCGCTGTGCTCAGCGGAATGAATATTTTGGTGTCGTTGATGTCGATTGGTATTCTGATCTACTACTATGGTTTTAGTCTAACAAACGAACAGAAGGAATTTACTTTTCACTTGATCCAGGTGAGTTTTGGTTTCTATGTGTTCCGTTATCTCATTAAGGTCTTTTATGATTTTGATCCTTTCACTTTCATCAAACGAAACTGGTTCGAAACGATCATCTTCGGTTTGCTGTTGTTGGAGGGGATCGCATACAACATCTTTGGAACCTTACTGATCGAACCGCTGTTCACCAGCTTCGGTTTCAAGAATTTCGCGGATTTCTCGACCATCTTTGTTCAGCTGTTCATCTTCGTGATCTTACTGAATAACGTTTTCAAGCAGCGAAACTTCAGACCCTGGGCGCGTATGCACCCCGGATGGCTTTTTACGTTCAGTATTATGGGTATGACCCTGATCGGGGCAGGTTTGCTGATGCTTCCGGAGATGTCTACTATCAAAGGAGGAATAGCCTTCCCTGATGCTGTCTTTACAGCCATGTCATCTGTCAGTGTTACTGGATTATCTACTGTAGATATCTCGAGTGCTTTGACTTTCAAAGGACAAATGGTAGTTCTGGTTATGATAAAACTGGGAGGATTGAACACCATAGCGTTTGGAGCATTGATGTTGGTAGTTGCTAAATTTGGTGTTGGGATCAAGTACCATGAGGTGATTGAGGATTTTGTGAACAAAGATTCCATTCTGAAAGCACAGTCGATGCTGGCGAAGATCGTAATCTGGGCGTCGACAATCGAGTTAGTGGGAACCATTCTGTTGTTCTTTTCATTTGGCAATCAGGGAATCTTTTCAAGTACCGGCGATCGCATGTTTTATTCTTTATTCCACGGGGTTTCCGCTTTTAACAATGCCGGCCTTTCGATCTTTCCGAACGGAATGATGAATCCGGATGTGATCAATAATCAATTTTCCCATTCCATCGTACTGATCTTATTCTTTCTCGGAGGATTCGGAATGATCTATGTCTTTGATCTTTTTGAATGGAAAAAGGTGAGAGAAAGGTTCAAGTATCCTTGGAAATCCATTGATTTCGGGACAAAGGTATCCCTGTATTTTACACTTGCCTTGTTATTGCTGGGAGCAGTGGTATTCTTCATCTTTGAATATTATAACACGCTTGATGGAAACAGTGTAGGAAAGAATATCCTCTTTTCACTGTATCAATCGATGACCACACGTAATGCCGGTTTCAACGTAGTAGAGACGGCAAAACTGAGTCTACCGGTGATGATCATCTTTCTGTTCCTGATGTTCATTGGAGCATCTTCAGGATCAGCCGGAGGCGGTATCCGTACTTCTACCTTTGCGATCATGTGGGCTTCTTTGCTTTCGACGATCCGTGGAAAGAAAAATACCGAGCTGTTCAAACGAACAATTGCCAATGATCTGGTGTTAAAAGCCTATGCTGTATTCTTGTTCTTCGTAGTTGGGAATATTGTCGGTCCATTTGCACTGGTGATCACGGAATCGGATCTACTGTCATTGGGGAAATACGACTTTATGGATCTCGTTTTTGAACATGTTTCGGCTGCGAGTACGGTTGGATTGTCGACAGGACTTACTCCAGAACTGAGCACGGGAGGAAAGTTCGTTTTGATAATCGCCATGTTCATTGGTCGTGTAGGGACGCTAACTGTGGCCTATCTGGTTGGAACACGAGTGATCAGTACAAAATACAAATACCCTGAGGGGCATACAATGGTTGGATAATGGAAGAGCGAAAAGAAGTAAAACCATACGGTAAGCAGAATGCTTCCAAAAAGGAAGAAGTGGCAGAAATGTTCAATAATATTTCAGGAAAATATGACTTCCTGAATCACTTCTTATCTATGGGTATCGATCATATCTGGAGAAGAAAGGCAGTAAAACAGCTGAAGGAAGTACGTCCGAAAAAGATCCTTGATCTTGCTACGGGTACAGGAGACTTTGCCCTGGCTTTATTAAAGTTGAATCCTGACCAGATCATTGGAATGGACATTTCAAGCGGGATGCTGGAAGTAGGGAAAAAGAAGATGATCCACAAAAAAGTAGATCACATCATCTCCATGCAACTGGGTGATTCTGAGGATATGCCTTTTGAAGACGGTTACTTCGATGGATTGACTGTTGGGTTTGGTGTGCGTAACTACGAGAACCTGGATAAAGGACTTTCCGAAATGCTCCGTGTTTTGCGTCCGGGAGGTAAGGCTGTGATCCTTGAATTCTCCAAGCCAAAGTCATTTCCGATCAAGCAATTATTTGGATTCTATTCAAAGCGAGTGATCCCTGTTTTAGGAAAAACTATTTCAAAAGACAGTAAAGCGTACGAATATTTGCCTGAATCTGTGGCTGCATTCCCGGAGGGTGAAGACTTCATGAATATCCTGAAGAAATTAGGGTATCAGAAGGTTTCCTCGAAAAAAGTTTCGGGTGGTATTGCAACCATCTACATGGGTTACAGGTAATATATAAAAGGGTTATCCGTTGTAAGAGTTACTTTTGTAAGATAGAAATGAAGATCAGTTTAACATTCGTCCTGCTTTTTTCGGCACTTTTGAGCTTTGCACAGCTTGAACGTCCGCAGAATTACAAGCGTTTTGATGAACGTACTCTGCACTTCGGTTTTATGCTGGGGATGAACTTCGCGGATTTCACCCTATATCAAAAGCTCAATGCGTTTAACGATTACGGGCTGATCAGTTTGACCAGTAAGCAAACACCCGGTGGACAAGTGGGGATCGTTTCGACCTTGAAGCTGGGAACACCTGTTGTTCGCTTGCGTTTCATACCAACCTTGTCGTTTCAGGAGCGTGTGTTGAGCTATACGTTCAAGAATCCAGATACGGCAGCAACCAAAGACCTTTTTAACGAAGAACGCATCAATTCGACCAATCTGGATTTCCCGTTGATGTTTCAGTTCAGAACACTGCGTGTAAATAACTTCGCTTCATACATGCTCATCGGTGGACAATACTCCATCGACTTACAGTCGCAGCAGGATGCCTCACAGAGCTACATCGATCCATTCATCAAGATCAAGAAACACGATCTTCAGGGACAGATCGGAGGAGGGGTTGAGTTCTTTGCACCGTATTTCAAGTTCGGGATCGAGGTGAAGTACTCGCACGGGTTCATGAACTCATTCATTCAGGATAATACGGATGTATCCAATCCGATTGATAAATTGTACAACCGCGTTTGGTGGTTGTCTTTCGTATTCGAAGGGTAGTGTCAAGGATCATTCATTTTCAGGTTAGTCCGGAAGAGGCAAAGGACGAAGCATTCCTGGTTCGCAGGATCAGTGAAGAAGCATGTGTACCAGCTGATCAACTTCGCTACCGCTGGAACAAGCGTTCGATCGATGCCCGAAAGGCGTACATCAAGATCAACTGTTCGTTCGAAGTATTTGAAGCGGGAGAGTCCACTGAGCTGGATTTGGATTTTCATCCACAAAACGTACAGGATAAACCTTCCATCGTGATCATTGGTGCGGGTCCGGCTGGACTGTACGCCGCTTTGCGTGCACTGGAGCTGGGCATCAAACCCATCATTTTTGAACGCGGTAAGGACGTACGTTCGCGAAGAAGAGATCTTGCTGTACTGAACAAGGAAGGAAAGGTGAATGGAGAATCCAACTATTGCTTTGGAGAAGGAGGTGCAGGAACCTATTCGGACGGAAAGCTCTATACAAGATCCAAGAAGCGTGGAGATGTGTTGCGCGCCTTGAAATGGCTGGTGCGTTTTGGAGCAGACGAAGACATTCTTGTAGATGCCCATCCCCATATCGGGACCAATAAATTACCGGCCTTGATCGTGGCGATGCGTGAAGCGATCATCGAATACGGCGGAGAAGTGCATTTCAACGCGAAGATGACCGACCTGATCCTGGAAAAGGGTCAAGTTGAGGCAGTTGAGATCAACGGAGAACAACGAATAGAAACCAGCGAAGTGATCCTGGCGACAGGCCATTCGGCTAGAGATATCTTTCATTTATTACATGATCGAGGCGTGAAGATCGAAGCAAAGCCTTTTGCCCTGGGGGTGAGGGTAGAGCATACTCAGGAGCTGATCGATAAGATTCAGTATCACGGACGCTTGAACGATGATTATTTACCTCCTGCATCGTACAGTCTGGTTACACAGGTTGACGGTAAAGGCGTGTACTCGTTCTGTATGTGTCCAGGAGGAATCATAGCGCCTTGTGCGACAGATGGGAATGAAGTAGTGACCAACGGATGGTCGCCTTCGAAGCGCAACAATCCTTACTCGAACTCGGGTGTCGTTGTTAGTGTGGAGCCGTCTGATTTCAAAGGACAGGAGAACGATCCGTTCGTATGTCTG
>JALRFI010000042.1 GCA_023253775.1 Crocinitomicaceae bacterium | reverse complement strand
TTTATCAGGTCATCAGGTCACACTGCTTGAATCTATTGTCAATGCTTTGTACGTGCACAAGCCACCGGTCCCAAGGCGACACTGTGACATTGGGATTGGGATTTCCAGTCGCACGAAAAAATAGAAATCTAATTCGACAACCCCATCTATTTCGAAAGGTAAATCTTTTCTTTGCTTATCCCAATTATGAATAAAGTCCATGATCCCCGCAATGGAATCTGTCTTTTCAATCAGTCTATTTTTAGGCGTCGGCGCTTTGAATCCCCAATGAAAAGCTGTTTCAACTGCTTCAAAATGCCCCTTGAATGGATTTGTTTCCGCGTAAAAACCATACAAATAAGAATCAAGGCCGCGCTCTGCAACAATTTTTGAATCGTGCATTTTCAGTGTCCCGGCAGCTGTATTCCTAGGATTGGCAAATAACTGTTCTCCATTCTCCTCCCTTTCAGCATTCAACTTCAAAAACTTCGTCAACGGCATAAAGATCTCTCCTCTTATCTCAAAATCTTCAGGATAGTCTCCTTTTAATTTCAAGGGTACAGAACGAATGGTCTTTACATTATTCGTGACGTCTTCACCTTTAGTGCCATCTCCACGAGTGACAGCTCTTGTCAGTAAGCCATTCTGGTATCGAATCCCAATTGCTACCCCATCATATTTGAGCTCACAAACATATTCCACTTTATCATCGATCGACTTTTTGATCCGGTTCTCCCAATCTTGAATTTCTTCTTCAGAATACGTGTTTGAAAGGGATAACATTGGAAAATGATGAACGACAGTTTCAAATTTTCGAGTAATATCACCCCCAACCCTTTTTGTCGGGCTGTGTTCGGACGCAAATTCAGGAAATTGTGCTTCAAGTAATTCAAGTTCCTTTAGGAGCATATCAAAATCGTAATCAGAAATTTCTGGTTGATTTACGACGTAATACAAATGGTTATGCTTTTCGATCTCCTCAGAAAGAAAATTGATCCTGTCCAGCGCCTGATCCTTATTCATGACGTGAAATTAGTTATTCGTTCTCTCATTTTTTCTTGATTATAAAAGAAGGTCTTAACAATGAAATGTTGGAATAGGTCAATTTATACTATTTTTAATCGAAAGCCGTTAGCACAGATCAATTCACAAACTATGAACATTCTTAACAAAGCACTTATTCTGAGCATATCACTACTGACAATTGTTTCCTGCCAGAAGAAAAAATTGAATGAAGAACTTTACGAAGCAGCAAAAGCTACTGACCTTCAGTTTTATAAAAATAAAGACACGCTTTATTCTGGAGCTGGTGGTAGTCCACATGGAAGTTTCAAGCTAAAATTCAATAGTACTGCGGTATCTTCATTAGGAACTGATGGTAAACTTCCCGTTGGGGCAGAATTCTCTAATGGTTCTGTCATCGTCAAAGAAGTCTATTCAGGGGGAGAGCTTACTTTTTATGTAGTAATGAAGAAAGACAGTAAATCGAAATTTCAGGGAGAAAACTGGGTTTGGGGAGAATATAAACCAAATGGGGATGTTGCCTATAGCGTCTCCGACAAAGGAAGCAGTTGCATAAGCTGTCATTCGGCAGGTATAAGCAGAGACTTGACCAGGTCTTTTGATCTTCACTGATGGATTATAGAAACAGTTAGCAATCATGATTATCTGACATATAACAGGAGAAATAGTTAATATTGGTTCCTGCAGCTATGAAATATATTACAAGGACAATCTTGATCATATCCATCGTAAGCTTTTTCACGGACGTCGCAAGTGAAATGCTTTACCCGGTAATGCCTATTTTTCTTGAAAGCATTGGGTTCTCCGCTTTTTTAATCGGAATTCTCGAGGGAGTTGCTGAAGCGACGGCTGGTTTAAGTAAAGGCTATTTTGGGAAACTATCAGACCTGAAGGGTAAAAGAGTTCCTTTCGTTCAAGTTGGATATGCCCTAAGCACCATTTCAAAACCGTTAATGGTCGTTTCAAGTTTCCCTATTTGGATCTTTTTCGCACGAACACTTGATCGATTTGGAAAAGGTATTCGGACAGGAGCTAGAGATGCTATTTTATCTGACGAATCAACTCCAGAGAACAAAGGGAAAGTTTTTGGCTTCCATCGATCTTTAGATACCTTGGGTGCAGTTGCAGGGCCTGCTGCAGCTTTACTATTCTTGTATTTTAATCCGGAACAATATGAAATCCTGTTCCTGATTGCTTTCATACCGGGGACCATTGCTGTATTTGTCTCACTATTGATCAATGAAAAAAAGCGAGAGCCAAATGAAACTAAGAGCAGGGCTGGTTTTCTTTCCTTTTTAAATTACTGGAAAGAAAGTCCTTCTCAGTATAGAAGACTTGTAGTTGGGTTATTGGTATTTACGCTTGTCAATAGTTCTGATATGTTCCTGCTACTGAAAGCTAAAGAAGCCGGATTCAATGATACATACGTGATCGGTGTGTATATCTTCTACAATTTTATTTATGCTTTATTTTCTTTTCCTTTAGGGATATTGGCTGATAAAATTGGCCTAAAGGCTGTTTATATTGGAGGTCTAGCTATTTTCTCTTTGGTTTATCTTGGAATGGCCTATGCATCTACAATTGAGCATTTCTTCATTTTATTCATAGGCTATGGGATTTTCTCTGCAGCAACTGAAGGAATATCAAAAGCCTGGATAAGTAATATATCGAAGAAAGAGGATACAGCCACAGCAATTGGAACCTATACTGCTTTTCAAAGTGTTTGCACGATGCTAGCAAGTACAACCACAGGCTTGATCTGGATGTATTTTGGTTCTACTCAGGCTTTCGTATTTATTGCGATCGTTTCAATCCTGGTCGCTTTCTATCTTGTTTCTATACCAAAACCTGTTCTACAGAAAAATTAAGGTTTCTCAGCCCGAACCATTCTTTCCTTTCCTTGAAGATCCAATTTCAATTGAACATTTTTGAATCCAAGTCTTGCTAATAAATCACTAACATCGGAGCCTTTTTCTTCATGAATCTCAAAATACAGTTTACCTTCCTGTTTTAAGTAGCGAAGTGCTTTGACGGAAATTTCTCTGTAGAAAATCAATGGATCTGTATCTTCTACGAACAGTGCCATGTGAGGCTCATGATCCAGCACATTTTTACTCATACTCGATTTATCCGAGTTCAATAC
>JALRFI010000130.1 GCA_023253775.1 Crocinitomicaceae bacterium | reverse complement strand
TGCTCAATTAAAGAGCTTTTTTGAAGTCGAATTAACAAGATTCTATTATTAAAAACCCGCAAAATATTGACCAAATGGGTTTTTTAAGACAAAAAAAGACCCTCATTTCTGAAGGTCTTTTTTGCTTGTATTGAGACTAATAGTTTCTAGTATCATTAACATTTTGTACTGCCAAACGAAAGTCTTTTTCTGACATCGATTTTAGTTGAAGCGGAATTTCTGTTACGTCGTTTATGTCTTCTCTCTTCAAGATCACATTTTCGGCCTGGCCAAACAAAATTTCTCCGTCATTGATATAAAAAGCGATTATATCAAACGAAGTATTGGCAGGGACATTCTCAAAAATGAATTTATTTTGCTCCCTTCTTGTAAATGGTATTACCGTGGTGATACTATCCAAGCTGAGGACCATTGTTGGTAATACGTCAGAGTCTGCGATGATTTCCAAGGTTTTTACTGATTGCGGATCAAAATTTTTATCGCAATTGATTCTACCGAAGGTGCGAACCGTTAACGCACGCTCAGGGGAAAAGAAGATTGAGCTTGCTAATTGTCTTGAGTCTAGAAGGTCCATTTCCGTTTTTTCGGAAAATGGTTTGGACGGATGCCCTCGGTATTCGGTTTTAAGGACTTTATAATTCAATCCATTAACCCCTAAAAGCATTTCGGTTTTGATCTCCATTGTATCAAGGTTTCTGATTTTGAATGATTTAGAGATAATTACCGGTTCAGGCTCGAGGGTTCTGTCTTTTGGCTCTGTTGTCCATTTGGTAACAGTTTGTCCTTCCCGGGCATAATATGCTTCCATTCCATCGTCGGCTTTTTTATTTGTGAACAATACCTGAATGGAAGCTTCTTCCTTTAAGTCAATTTTCTGATCTTCTGAAAATGCTTCGATCTCGATAGTTCCTGCTGAAATAAGTGCTTCATTTTCAATGGTGCTTGTGCTTAAATTGTTTAAGATCAAATCACTTTTTTTATAAAATTCGGCGAGCTTTATCTCAACAGGAGCGCTATTGTTCTTCAGGTTAAACGAGCCTGCCCGTATAAATATCTGTGTACCCTCGTTTCCAGTTATTACCGTATCTCTGTTTGGATTAATTAGAAATGTCTGAATTTCTTTTTTGAATCGATCAGTTGATGAAACATTTTCTTTGTAATTTCTAATGATTTCCACTCTTCGATTCAAGGTTTTTTCTGATTCATTGGTGTTTGAATTGATAGGCTTTAGCTCTCCTTTCCAATCAATGTGAAGTCGATTGTTGATGTTGTGACTGATCAAGTAATTTTTTACGGACTGAGTCCTGTTAAACGAGAGCTTTTCATTGTACTTAACATCAGAATCAGAGTCAGTGTGACCGATTATCCTGAGCTCTTCGGATGGGTCTGTAATAGAAAGGATTAACGCGTCCAGATGCTGGGTTCCTTGAGCTGTTAATTTATAGCTTCCTTTGTCAAAATAGATCAAAGTTTTTTGCGACTGATTTTCTTGAGCCGAAATTTGAAAAGATAAGAAAATAACGATAGAGAATAGTTTCTTTTTCATGATACAAGTTTTATCCGATAACGGATAATCCATTGTATTGTAACAGATTAACAAAATCTTTAATACATAATAAAAAAGACCCTCATTTCTGAAGGTCTTTTTTAATTAACATGTTTATTTAATACTTATTCTGACAATACTTCTGGATTTGTTGTAAAGAAAGAGTTTTCTCCTACTGTGAATCTTTTCGGTGTCTCACAACCATTCGAATCAGTAATTGTTAGATCATAAATACCTGCAATTAGATTGAATTGATCCTCATCAGTTGCCGGAATCTGTATCGGTTCTAATGTTGACCATGCATAGGTAACCGGAAGTTCGCATACTACTGTAACATCTACATACCCATTATTCGATTGGTAAGAAGCGTTTCCAATAATCGCCGAAACTTGTGCGGCAGTTGGTTCTGTAAGTGTTACGTTTCCTGAATTACTTGCAAGAGAGATGTCCTCAACAAGGAAATTATAAGTGCCTTGAGAAAGGCTACCCATAGTTACTTGAGAACCAGAGATTTGAATTCCATTAAAAGTGTATGGCATATATCCTCCAGATATATCCAGAATGACCTGACCGTTATTAAATCCTGCGCATGTTGGATTAACAACAGTAACCGTTACGCTCAATGGAAGCTTTTCAGTTTGAGCAGTACTAATGAAAGTAAGCGCTGAAAAAAGAATTGCCGTTAGATAAGTTTTTGTTTTCATGTTTTTATTTTTTGTTTTTTTATTTCGTTAATCAAAATTCCACAATTGAAACAGATAATCTTCCGCGATCATGCAACAATTGAATAAAAATAGAATCAAATCTATAGACTTCAATACGTAATTATACGTAGAAAGGTTATCATTCGAAAGATACAGTAATTAATTTAGATTGTTACAAATGAATTAATTAGACTTTTTTCTCTCCAAAATATAAATCCTAAACTAGGCTCGTTTATTCAAACTTTTTTGTAACTAAAAATTCAATGAAAGTTTGAATAGTAAATTCTCTCCTATGATCTCAGCTTCTTATTTCGTGGCCCTTTGGACGGCTTCAATCTTTGGTATTCTAACTACTGGAAATTCAGTTTCAGACTTGAATTCTGCAATTCGGTCACAGAAAATAACCTGCACGATAAGCACGACAGGAAAATTCAATGGACATTCTGTCTTGTTGGAAATGTCAAACAAAAGTAAAGGGCAACTTAAAATTATTGTGTCTCCCGGTACGCTATTTTATCCAAAAGACAATGGCGAACAAACTTTGATCATTTTAGAAGATCAAATTGTAGAATTGTCTCCCGGAGAAAAAAAGAAGCAGGTGATTCATGCCTATTGTTCTGAGCTACACGACAGATGTCCTTCAGGAGGAGTGACGGCGTCAATCGGAAAATCTACAGATCCTAAATTCGATTCATTGTTTGTGTTTATGAAAGGAAAGAAATATGATAATTCGATCTTTCAGAATGTCGTTTGGGCGATTTCAGATGGGAATGATATTTCAGCAATAAGCGCAGATTCAAAAGATAAAAAAGAGCTTAGGAAATTTCTTTGTTTATTGACCGGACAGGAAGAGGTCGATTATACATCTGATTACATTATAACACTTGATAGCCTCGGTTATATTCGAAGAACTCTTCATCAGATCAAGGGTGAATTGGAAATCTCCAGCACTAAATCAAGATTTCTTTATCAATATGTTTATGATGAAAATGGTAAAATGAAGTATAAATCTCAACTCGCAATTGAAGTACCTGAAGGAAAATCAGACTACAGATTCAACATTATCGTGAAGAATTGGTCTAAAGGAAACTATTCGATGAAGCTCAAAGACGGGAAAGACGAAATTGCGACGTATGAATTTAAAGTCTGATCACAGTTTTTCAAGTTCATTCTGCACGAATTCAGCGAGCTCGTTAATATAGGCTTCAGAAAAATCAAATTCGACATTTGCAGTTTTGTATATGTCAGGAATTGATTTCGTATATCCCAACTTAAGTGCTTCTTTATATGCTTTAATTCCTTTTTCTGGCTGCGAAATACTGTTTTTCCAAACCCCCAATGCTCCAAGCTGGGCGATACCATATTCGATGTAGTAAAATGGAACTTCAAACAAATGGAGCTGTCTTTGCCATCCCGTTTCCAGACTTTTTTCATAACCTGTCCAATCTGTAAGTCCGGTTCCATATTCTTTATTGAGCTGCATCCATTTTTCCGTACGTTCTGAGACATTGTGATGTGGATTTTCATAGATCCAGTGCTGAAATTCATCTATTTGAGCTATCCAAGGGAGTATTTTTATGATTCCCTCAAGTTGTTCTTTCTTCGCTCTTTTTAAGTCTTCTTCATTAGTATAGAACTCATCCCAATAAGGCATAGTAAGCAATTCCATCGACATTGATGCAAGCTCAGCTACCTCAGAAGGGAGACTTTTAAATCCAGTTAACTCAAGATCTCTACTCAGAAATGAATGAACCGCATGTCCGCCTTCATGAACCATGGTCACAAGATCTCGTTGTGCTCCGACTGAATTCATAAAAATAAATGGAACACCTGATTCGTACAACGGATAATTGTAACCGCCTGGTGCTTTCCCAGCCTTTGAATCAAGATCCAGATGGCCCATTTTATTCATCATCACGAGACAATCTGCAAAATAAGGATCGATCTTTTTTAACATGTTAACCGTTCCTTCTAATAGTCTTTCACCACCTTCAAATGGTTTTAATGGCTGCTTCCCTTCTGGATCAACCTCGAGGTCCCAAGGTTTAAACTTCGCTTTACCAAGCTTTGATAGTCTATTTTTCTGAATTTCCTTCACCATTGGAACGATGGATCTTTTAATCGAATTGTGGAATTCAAAACAATCCTCTTTTGAGTAATCGAATCTGCCTAAAGCTTTGAATTTGTAATCTCTGAAATTCTCAAATCCAGCATTTACGGCTATTTTATGACGAAGTTGAATCAATTCAGAATAGAGTTGATCGAGCTTTTCAATATCTTCAAGTCGACGATTATGGATCTTTATAAAAATCAATTTACGAAGTGCCTCGTCGGTTTCTTTAAGAAAAGATGCAGCCTTTTGCATCGTAAGCACATTGCCTTCATGTTCGATGCTCTGGGAAGCTGAGATAGCTCCGTATTGCTGACTCTTTTCATTGATCTCCGCTTCAATGGGTACATTTTCGTCACAATAGAGCTCTAATGCCGTTTTAACTCCTTTCAAATAAATTTGATAAGCAACGTCTTTTTCTAAATCAGAAATTAATGAACTTTCTGAGAGCTTTTTATTGAGCTGATCTTCAAAAGGTGCAATTTCAGGTTGAATCTTGGTTACAAATTCAGTGTAAGAAGAAGAGAGATCTTCATCTCTTGTATCAATTGTCATTTTGATATATCGCCAGGCAAGATCTTCTTCTAAAACAGCTTCTAACTCACTTTTATCTTTCAACCATTGAATTAGCTCCTCTTTTGATGCTATGGCTCGGCTAAGTAGATTGGTATAATAACCTTCGATATCAGACCAAGTGTTGATCTGTAAATCCTGCTTAACGAATTTTCGGTTGTGCTGAGTTAGTTTCATGTCATAAAAAAAGCCGGCTAAGCCGACTTAACGAATTAATTATTTTCCTCTACTGGTGCCTGTTTTTGTAGCAGTGGTTTTCTTAGCAGCTGCCGGCTTTACGGCTTTTGCTTTCGCGCTATCAGCTTTAGGTTTAGCAGCTGCAGGTTTTTTAGCTGCAGGTTTTTTCTCTTTTGATTCGACTTTATCCTTCTTTTCAGCTGCATCAGCTTTTTTAGGAGCATTGGCTTCCTTTATTTCTTCCATCTTCAGCAGGCCAGCCTTCATTAAGAGGTTGTACCATTGAAAAATCTTCTTTACATCTGAAGGATAAACTCTTTCCTGATCAAAGTTAGGAAGCAGTTCAATTAAATAAGAACGAAGGACATCTAGGTCTTCTTTATGAGAGGGGCATTCTTTGCCACTTTCTTTTTCAAAGATTGCCACAAACAGATCTTTTAGAGGAGCGTCCTCATCATAGGTGTAGATAGAAATATCATCCAATGCAGAAATTTTGTCCGATGCATACGCAGGAACTCGCTTATTGTCGATCAATGATTCTACAATAATGTTGTTCTTTCCTTGCGCAATTACTCTAAATAGACCCGGTTTACCGGAGATAGCAATGATACCTGTTAAATCCATTCGTTAAAAATTAGGGCTCAAAAATATAAATTAAATTGGTGGTTTACAATTTGGTGATTTTTGAGTGTCTCAAAGTACCGTTTGAATTGATGATCAAGTGATAAATTCCGGTAAAAACTGAGTTGTCTATTTGAACTGAATTACCATTTAAAACATGCGGAACGATTTGTCCTTTTTCATTGATAATCAATACTTCATCAAGAACGTCTACGCCAATTATTTCAAAAGTATTCTGAAAAGGATTCGGTGCAACATTTATTTCTGGTGTATTCTGTTCTTCCATGCCGACAAATACATTGAATGGTGGAGTTTCTGAAATACATCCATCATCACTTACACAATAACAGGTGTAAACTCCATAAGGAGGGGAGATGTCAAGTGTGGGTGAGTTAGCTCCTGGGATATCTACACCGTTAAGTGTCCACTGGTAATTCGTAAATGATAAGGACGCTAATGTATTTCCTGATGCAATTATTGGAAGAATAGGAAGAACTTCTAACTGAGTCACAAATTGGGTATCTGTAATGGCAACACATCCACGGTTGTCATATACGGAGGCTGTATACTCGCCTCCGGTAGGAATGAGATACGGACTTCCCGTTCCGCCATCATTCCATTCAATAGTAGCAGGAGTAATAGTAGTAGATACTGTTAAAGGAATTGGTTCCGAACACATGCTATTATCTCCTGAAACAGTTGCAGAAAAATCTGTGCCAAGCAATAAGTTCAAAGCATGAGGTTTTCCATATCCATAGGAATTGTTAGGAGTAATACCTGTAAACTGGTCGCTATAAGAAGTACTGATTAAGTCATTCTTGAAAGACATATATGACGCTCTCGGACAAGACTCCAGATAAAGGGCTGCAATTCCAGCAACAACAGGAGATGCCATAGATGTACCTCCGTTCCTGGCATGCCAACCGTTAATATCAACATTGTTGTTGTAGGTAGGAGATGCCAACATCCACATGGGCCCTGCAGCAAGTGCTACATCACCACTGGCAGTAACATCTGGTTTGATCACGTTATGTCTGGTGGGTCCTTTACTCGAGTTAGGACTTAATTGCCCCACTGGAGTATTGTCACTTGGAGTGTAATAGGTATTGTTTTTAGTGGTATGTCCTTTACGATTCCTCATGTTGCCTACCGAAATAACTTTTTCAGAGCAATTCCAAGAGGAAACGATGGATTGCTCCTCATCCGGCATTTGATAATTAATGATCTCAGGGATTAGAGAAGCAGAAGGTAGAGTTGTAACGAAGTCATTTAAGCCCAGCCATGAGCCACTCCACATATCGTACAAACCTGTTCCTTCGGTCATGAATCTGAAATAATAAGATGTTGAATCTACATTGGTAAAAAGAACTTGAATACGGAGGTCATCGTCAATCTGTTCAGGGTATATTTCAATAGTCGCAATGCGATCACCCAAATCATTATAAATGGTGTCGTAAATGACCCCACCAATGGCAGTGTTAGCGGCTATGAAATCGGTTCTTCCTCTGAATCCATAGGATGGCGATGGCCTGTCTGCTCCAAAGGCATAATTGTAGTTTGCGTTTGACATATCTGACCAAAGGTCAAAATAGATCGTGTTTGCACCATATGCTGCTGAGCCATTTGGATTATTTCTTATCCAGACAAAAGTGGTATCTGCAGTTGGGGTTCCCTGCACATGATATTTCCCTTTTGCGCCCGAATTTCCTGCTGCGCAAACAATAACTCTACCTGGTTTTTCATCGAGCATACTTTCCATTAATTCACTCGCAGGATCATCTCCATCATGACTACCTAAATAAGTACCTAGACTTAAATTAACCACGGCGGGCATACCGAGTGTATCGGCTACTTTGAAAATGTAATCACAGGCATCTGCTATTGTCATTGTCCAGTTTGGAAGACTAAAATTCGATTCAACGATAATTAGGTTGGCTTCTGGAGCCATTCCTTTGTTTTGACCATTGGCATTGGCATTACCACAGGCCATTCCAGCGACCGTTGTACCATGGCCAGTGCCACTTTCTGTACTTATACAATCTCCACTATTGATCTGCTCTTCATTCCAGACAATTCCATATCCGTATGATGAAGCTGGGCCTCCACTGGAAAGAGTATGATCCCAGTATCTTAAGACTCTTGTTGTTCCATCATCATTTTTAAAGTCAGGATGAGTGAAATCCAACCCCTGATCTACAATCCCTACGATTACCCCTTTTCCAGTATAAGGGGAATCCAGTCCTCCGGTTCCATTGTGCACTTGATTGACATAATGAAGAAGTCTAGCAGAATCTGCCAATGCAGTGGGAATCGAATTGTCAAAATAAAAATCGTTAATGGATTCTGATTCAACAAGTTCTTGTAATTGACTTAAGCTCGATTGTATATAAATCCAACGAGGAGTTACTTGATGAATGTTGATTTTATTCCTCGATAAATTCTCCATGTTTGTCAATGAATATGGAACTGCAAACGAGCTCATCTGATTCTTTTTCGTTTTGTCCATAGAAGAATATCCAGGTATAGGTTTTTGACTAAATACTATGAATAAAGGAGAAAACAGGATTGTAAGAAAATTTATTTTGAAAGAGATATGGTTGGCCATTGATAATTGATTTAAACCTTGTGACGTAAATATAAACCGAAAGCTTATAAAATAAAAGCTGGCTCAATGAAATTAACTAATTTAGAGCTCTAAGAATTTTGTAATCATTAATATGAAGAAGACTATCATTAATTTGAGCCTTGCGGTATTTGCATTAGGAATCACGAATGTTATTTATGGGCAAGAGACGAAGGAGATCTTGAACTGGTACAATGGCAAGAAACCAGGGATGGAGACTGAAAAAGCATATAAAATGCTTAAGAAAAGAAAATCTGAGACTGTGGTTGTCGCGGTTATCGACTCAGGAATTGATATTGAGCATGAGGATCTTAAAGGTAAGATATGGGTGAACAAAGATGAGATTCCGGGTAACAAGATCGATGATGATAACAACGGATATGTAGATGACGTTTACGGATGGAATTTCCTTGGTAATTCAAATGGTGAAAATTTAAACGAGGCAAATCTTGAGAAAACCAGATTATTAAGAAAGTATACAGCGAAATTTGAAAAGGTTGATCCTGAAACACTCTCTGCTGATGAGAAAAAAGAATACGAGCTCTATCAAGAGGTGAAAACTGATGTTGAAGCTGAAATTGAAATGTATTCTTCAGTTATTGCACAATTGGATATGATGCCTCAAATGATTCAGCAGATTCCAGTTATGGTAAGTTCTCAAATAGGTAAGACTGATTATACTCTTGAAGATCTTGAGAAGTGGAAACCTGACAACGATCAGATGAAGCAATTGAAAAGAGCAGCGGAAGCAATTCTGACAGGAGATCTTACCATGGAAGTGATTGATAAGCAGAAGGCTCAGGTGCAAGGAATGCTCGATTACAATTTGAATGTGAACTTCATTGATCGTGAATTGATTGGAGATAATCCTGAAGATTTTAGTGATAAAAGTTATGGTAATTCTGATGTTGAAGGTCCGGACGCATTGCATGGAACGCACGTTGGAGGTATCATTGGAGCAATTAGAGGGAATTCATTAGGAGGTGATGGAGTTGCAGAGAATGTGCTTCTTATGTCTGTTCGGGCAGTACCTGATGGGGATGAATTCGACAAGGATATTGCTTTTGCTGTTCGTTATGCAGTTGATAATGGAGCAAAAGTGATCAACATGTCATTCGGTAAGGCATATTCTCCGCATCAGAAAGAAGTATACGAAGCATTTAAATATGCTGATTCAAAAGGTGTTCTTCTTGTACATGCAGCAGGTAATGACAATGCCGATGTTGATACGAATACTAATTATCCAACATCATTATATTCTTTCCAGACAGCACCTTTGGATCATTTCCTAACAATCGGAGCTTCTACTAGAATGTCTAAAAAAGAATTGGCAGCTACGTTTTCTAATTACGGACAAACAAAAGTTGATGTTTTTGCCCCTGGATTTGAAATCTACAACTCTGTTCCTCAGAGCGACTACATGAAACTGCAGGGAACATCAATGGCAGCTCCTATGGTTTCTGGGGTTGCGGCAATGTTGAAATCATACTTTCCTACATTGTCAATGAAGGAGATCAAGGATATTATGCTTCAATCTGCAACTAGCTACAAAGGCAAGCAACAATATTTGCCAGGAACTGAAGATCTTGTAGATTTTGCTTCATTATCAGTTACAGGCGCTGTAATCAACGTCAAGACTGCTGTGAAAATGTGTATGAAACTTGAAAAGTCCAAGGCTTCAAAATAATTTTTCATAAGAACGATGAAAAGGCTACTTTAGGGTAGCCTTTTTTTGTGTCATGAAGAATTTGATTTTTATTTCAACACTGATTTTTTCGTTCGGTGTATTTTCCCAGAGTACAGTAGAACTTGACGAATGGATGGATATTTGGCACTACTCAGCATCGAAAGCCGATTTTCACGGCTATTTCGATAAAATGGATAGTGATTTTATTTTTCTTGGAACCGCTCCGGGAGAAAGATGGACTAAAGTGGAATTTGCTACATTTTCTAAACCCTATTTTGATAAGGGCAAGGCATGGGATTTTAAAGCGACCAACAGAAACTGGAGCTTTTCGGAAAATGGAAAGATCGCCTGGTTTGATGAGGATCTTGAAACTTGGATGAGAGGATGCAGAGGAAGTGGAGTCCTGGTGAAGAAAAAAGGACAATGGAGATTAAAACAGTACAATCTTACCGTTTTAATTGAAAATGAAAAGATGGATGAATTCATCCAACTGAGAGATCAACCGATCGAATCAGAAAAATAAAAAAGGTGGCTTATGCCACCTATCATTAATTATTTCCCTTTGCGTGATCCGCTAAGAATTGCTGTAATCCAATATCTGTTAAAGGATGCTTCGCCAGTGCTTTAATGGCACTTAGAGGTCCTGTCATTACGTCTGATCCGATCTCAGCGCAATGGATGATATGCATAGGATGACGAACCGATGCAGCAAGAATTTGAGTATCGAAAGTATAATTGTCATAGATCGTTCTGATCTGTGCAATCAGATCAAGTCCATTTGTTGAAACATCATCAAGTCGTCCAAGGAATGGTGAAATGTATGTGGCTCCTGCTTTTGCTGCTAAAAGTGCTTGTCCTGCTGAAAAGATCAACGTACAGTTGGTCTTGATTCCCTTTTGAGAAAAATACTTTATTGCCTTAATTCCTTCAGGAATCATAGGAATCTTTACAACGATGTTCTTGTGTAAAGATGCAAGACCTTCTCCTTCACGGATCATTCCTTCAAGGTCAGTAGCAATCACTTCAGCACTAACCGGCCCGTCTACAATGTTACAAATCGCAACATAATGGTCAAGAATATTTTGTTGTCCTGTAATCCCTTCTTTCGCCATTAAAGATGGGTTGGTTGTTACTCCATCAAGAATTCCAAGATCGTTGGCTTCTTTAATGTCATTTAAGTTTGCAGTGTCAATGAAAAACTTCATGTTTTTTTTGTTAAAAGTAAGCAGAAGGTAATTTTAGAATTAAGTTATGCTGAAATACTTCTCAACGATTTTTACACATCTGAGAATCAATGTTACAATTGCGAAAAAAAACAGGGTTAAAAAAAAGAGGGGTAAGCTACTTATATCGCACCGCTACAACCTCATACCTTTGCTACGTTCCCGTCCTGGAGGATTAAGAGGGAGCTGGTCGTACAAGACTTACCCCGGACAAAAGTAATTAGTTTTTCTATATTTTAAAGAATGTAATCCAATAAGTTCAAGCTTGGAATAGATTTAGGTTACTCATGTTACATGAATAAGTTTGAAATGAACGATATTTGTAATTCAAATTAAGCATTTTAAGTTATGACAATTGAACAGATTTACACGGGATGTCTTGCACAAGGTGCCTATTACATTACCTCGGAAGGAGAAGCAGCTATCATTGATCCATTAAGAGAGATCGAACCTTACATTGAGAGGGCAAAAAAAGACAACGTAAAAATCAAGTATATTTTTGAAACGCATTTTCATGCTGATTTCGTTTCAGGTCACATTGATTTAGCTGAGGCTACAGGTGCAACCATCGTTTATGGGCCTAATGCTAATCCCAGTTACGAAGTTCATTTAGCGGCTGATGGAGAGGAATTCATTTTAGGGAATGTAAAAATCAAGACTCTACATACTCCTGGTCACACAATGGAAAGTACTTGTTATTTATTGAAAGACGAGTCCGGGAAAGATCATTCATTATTCTCTGGAGATACATTGTTTATTGGAGATGTGGGCCGACCCGACCTTGCTCAAAAGGCAGCGAGTATGACTCAGGAGCAATTGGCTTCAACATTGTTCTATTCATTAAGGGAAAAGATCCTGGTTTTGTCTGATGATGTCGCTGTTTATCCTGCACATGGTGCTGGGTCTGCATGTGGAAAGAACATGAGTAAAGAAACCGTTTCAACTATCGGTGAGCAAAGGAAGTTGAATTACGCTTTGAGAGCAGATATGACGGAACAAGAATTTGTCAAAGAAGTTACTGATGGGCTTTTGCCTCCTCCCGGATATTTTGGTATGAATGTAATGATGAATAAAACAGGTTACGAAAATATTGGACAGGTAATGAAAAGAGGGATGACACCTCTTTCTACTGTGGCATTTGAAGTTGCAGCCAATGAAACAGGGGCATTGGTCCTGGATACAAGAAACCCTCAGGATTTTTCAGCTGGATTTATTCCAAATTCCATCAATATTGGATTAGATGGTCAATTCGCTCCATGGGTTGGTGCAATGATCCCTGATGTAAAACAGCAAATTTTGTTAATCGCTGATCAAGGAAGGGAGGAAGAAGCGGTGAAGAGATTGGCAAGAGTAGGGTATGATTACGTGATTGGTTTCCTTGATGGAGGTTTTGATTCTTGGAAATCTGCAGGAAAAGAAATGGATTCGATTGACAGAATTTCTGCCGATGATTTTGCAAACATGTATGAAGGCAAGCCAAACATTATCGACGTAAGAAAGCCAGGTGAATATACTGCGGAGCATGTGGATGGGGCGAAGTCTATACCGCTTGATTTTATTAATTCTGAGATGAGTTCTTTTCCAAAGGATGAACCTTTCATCATTCACTGTGCAGGAGGATATAGAAGTATGATCGCAGCGTCTATCTTAAAATCTAGAGGATTTGATAATTTTAAGGAGGTTGCAGGAGGGTATGGTGCTATTTCAAAAACCAATGTCCCTAGAACTGATTATGTTTGTCCAAGTACATTAAAGTAGAAGTCTTGGAGATAGGGTCCTGAAGGCCCTAATTTTTTTCTTTGATCCTATTCCACGTTTGATACATGGATTCTTGAGACGGTCTGTTCTCTTCGATTTCGGATAATGGATCACATGGTTTCAGTGTTTTGTGCAATTCACTTGGAAGAGCCTGGTATAAGGCAGTACCTTTTGTTTTCCAATCAATCATTTCATCAGACACTTCTTTAATAACCTTGGCTGGATTTCCAACGACCAGACTTCTTTTTTGAATGTTTGTGCTTGCTGGGACAAAGCTTAATGCACCAACAATACATTCGTCTTCTATAACTGCGTCATCCATGATGACACTATTCATACCGATTAAACAGTTCCTGCCTATCGTTCCTCCATGTATGATTGCACCATGACCAATGTGTGCACCTTCTTTTAACAGAACCGTCGTACCAGGAAACATGTGAATAGTGCAGTTCTCTTGTACATTGCAGCCATCTTCAATGATGATCTGGCCCCAATCGCCTCTAATTGCCGCTCCTGGACCAACATATACATTCTCTCCAATAATCACATTTCCTGTGACGCATGCCTGTGGATGAATGAAACTTGATGGTTTAATTACCGGTTTGAACCCATTGAATTCGTATACTGCCATGATTTCCTTTTTTCAAAAATACGGGTTTTCCTTATTTTGAAAACAAAGGATAGCTAAAACCGAACACACCGTTATATTGTCCAAAAAGGAAAGCCTGGGAGGCACGGTCGTTTTTCGACATAGTTGTTCTTATGTCGGGCATGTGAATCATTCCTGCCTTTCCTTCGAATTGAATGAAAAAATATTTGAAAAATGAAAAATGAATTCCTGCAATTGCGGCGAGTCCATAACCCGAAAGATGGAATTCATCGTACCTATTGTTGTTGAGTAGTGTGGTGTTTGTTCGTGGCACCAATATTCCAATACCAGCACCAAAACGACTTTCTATCCTGAATTTTTCTGTTCGGTAAAGGTAATCTGTTCTTCGGATCTCGATATTTTCATAATTCAATCCATCTGTATGTTCAAATAGCAGAAATTCAGGAACAAGATTGATAGTAGTGTCGTTTGAATAAACACCATCAAAAGGAGTACCTGAATTCTGTATCTCGCCACTTATAAGAACCTCTTGGTAATTCTTCATCACATATTTCATGTGATCAGCACCGATTGAAATATCATAGTTCTCATTTAAAAAATAACCGATTCGAAAATTATATTGTGGAATTGTAATGTTTGAAGGATTGAAGTAGGTTTTAAAAGAAAATGGAGATTGGCGATCCTTCGCAATAACGTTGTACAATGTGAATGCATAGTCTTCTCCTGAAAAGTGGATATCAGAATTGGTGTAAGCAGATCTGTTCCAACCCCAATAAAGATATACTTCACCTTTTTTATGAGATTGACCTACAAGCCCTGTAAGCTGAACGAAAAGGAAGGAAAGAGAAATAAAGTACTTCACTATAACAGAAAATTAAATGTGAAAATAGAACTTCTCACAATATTTAAAGTATTAAAAAGGAGATAACATGAATTCTGATCAGTTCTGTTTATTTTGATTGAATCAAAATTTCGTGAAAGTAAATGTCGGTAATCAGATCGACTTATTTCCAAGTTTCCAGTCAAAGCGAATTAGGGTAGGGATTCCCATCACACCTACATTGGTAACGATAAGATCTCCATCTGGAAGAAATGTGATTTCTTCAGGTTTACTGAAAATGGATGGGTCCAAGGTTACAAAATTTTGGATTGATCCTGTTTTGTCAAAAACAGTGAGGGTTCGATCTATCGAACTGATCACATATATTTCATTTGTTTTAGGATGAACCGCAATTGAAGATGGTATGAAGTCAAGATAATAACTTGTTGAGTCATCAACGAAGCTTCCAGGTCTTTTAGGTAACGGGATATTTTGGTTAATGGCGTAATTTCGAATTTCATTCACATCAATTTCGAATATTGGTGATTGATTCAACTTACCAGACATAATATCCACTGAATAGATTCCCCTCATTGAAGCGTAGGCAGGTCCTCTATGAATTTTACTCTTTGGTGCCACTAAGAGACGGTGATCTTTAGCGTCATAACACAACCCCTCATTTTCCCAAGTTGGAACCTTAAAGCGGCGAACATTTTCTTGGATGAGAGTATCATTGAAATAAAGATTAGTCAACGTTGCATCACTGTTCAATAGATAAAAAGAACTGTCAACGAAAGACAGTCCGTCAAAAGACCCAGATTTATTGAAAGTAAGGGTTTTGGAAATACTTTTTGTGTTGAGATCATAAATGTAAATAACACCAGCATCATCTTGGATACAAGCTACCTCATGGTAGGAATAATTCGTAAGTCCAGATACCTCTCTTAATTCGTAGGGCAACGATAGGATCAATGAAGGCTCACTTAAATCGAACCATCCATTTTGCTTTTGGAAAACCGGAGATTGCAAGAAATGGTACTGTTCAATACCCGCATTATGAATCCTCCTCACCGCGATAAACGATAAAATGGCAAGGACAAATGAGAAAAATACTTGTTTCGACATTTCTTGTAGAACAAAATTAGCAGGAATTGGATAAATTCAAAGTTTTCGAGTATTATATTTAAATTAAACATTTTCAGATGTCAGCATATTGCATTTATTGCTCAGGGAGAACTAAGGATGACATACATCGTGTGTATCATGATAATGTCTATGGATTCCCCCAAGAAAGCGACAACGAGATTTTTGGACGTCTAATTCTTGAGATAAATCAGGCTGGGCTTTCTTGGGAAACCATCTTGAAAAAGGAAAAGAACTTCCGAGCAGCCTTTGACAATTTTGATATCGAGAAAATTGCTACATATGATGAAAATAAAATTCATACTCTGCTAAATAATACGGGGATCATCAGAAACAAATTAAAGATCAATGCTGTTATATATAATGCTCAATCGGTCATTGAAATTAAAAAGGAATATGGTACCTTTAAAAACTGGTTAGATTTCGAAAGTCCCAAACTAAAAGAGGATTGGGTTCGTTTATTAAAAAAGAGATTTAAATTTGTAGGGGGGGAGATCGTGGCTGAATTTTTGATGAGTCTGGGTTATCTAGAAGGGGCTCATCACAAAGAATGTAAAGTGTTTAAAGAAATAATTAGGTCAAAACCAAAATGGTTAGAGATATGAAAAAAAGTGCTTTTTTAGTGGGAATGATGTTTTGTATTTTGACAGGAAATACTCAAGTAGGTTTATCAGGTGGGATTAGTACAATAAAAGCATTTGGTGTACCTAAACCATACACTGGAATTCATCTTGGAGTGGAAATACCAAGGGACGATGCAGTTACCTTCTTTTTGAGGGGAACAGGATATTTTGGAAATAATTCTAATGACCTTTACTACACTTATGTAACTGCAAGAGATTTTTCGACTGTACCATACCAGCAGCAGGTAAATTACACCACAAAATTAAATTATTCTGTTATCGAAGGGGGAACTAGATATTACTGGGGAGATGGTTATGATGCAGGGTTTGGTCTATACGGAGGATCAAATATGTCGGTGATCTTTAATTCCGTAAAACGAAATTATGACGATTACGATGAGGTAAAGTATGAAATGGCTGATACCGAGCTGTCTAAAGGCTCAATTTTTAATATCGGTGTTGGTTTAGGAGGCGGAGTTAAAAATACGTTTGCCGGAATTGGTACACTTTATTTTGATATGAACTTTTCGTATTTGATCCTTTCATTGCCATCGAACAATACAGCATCTCAAGTAGGAGATATGTACTCTCCATTGTTGTTCAATTTCGCTTTAGGATTCCGTAAAGAACTTTACTGATTTGGCCTTTTGGTCTATTTGGGATTGCATGGAGATCTCCTATAATCTCATTTAGATTGTTGTACCTTAGGTTCATTCCATCTCTTAATTTAGAAATCACTTCATTGTGTGTCATGCGATTCGGGGCACTTTCAAACTGATATTTTGCACTCATTTTGCGTATGATCTGAAAAATAGGTTTTGGAATTTTATCCGAATCTGGCAGAGGATGAGTGATCTGAAGATTAGTTGTAATACTTGGGTTAGGATTAATCAATGGAAGTTGACCGGTATATAATCTCCAGAAGGTTACCCCTAGAGAAAAAAGATCTGTTCTCTGATCGACCAACTCAATTTTATTTAATATCAGCTCCGGTGCTGCATATCCCAGGGGGAAAAGAGTTTTTCGTCTCAAATCTTCATTCACATTTAATGCAAGTCCGAAATCAATAAGGTAACAATGAATCTTGTTTTCATTTTTATCGACAATGATATTACTGGGTTTTACATCGCAATGGACAATGCCAAGTCTTTGTAAATCCTCAAATACAGGCTTAAGTGAAGTAAACAGAGACTTCAGAAGTGATAATCTTTCTTTTTTTGGCGTCCGATCCCAGAAATCTTTCAAAGTCGTCCCCTGTTTGTACTTAAGAATAATGAAAATGTCTTCGCTAGATTCATAAGACATTTCAACATTGGGCAAAAACGGGCTCTCAAACGTAAAAGTTGGCTCGTTTCGGAATTGGCAAATGGCTTCTTCCGAAGCATTGGATTTTGTTAGCACTTTGAGAACGAATAATTCCTCACTGGATTTATCCTTTATCAGATAGACATGGCCAAACTTTCTTCGCTTTTGATTTCCAAGTTTCTTGATTATCTGATATTTTTCTGCAAGTTGCATATAACAAACATATGAAAAGAGTTTATATTCGGGCTTTGGGTATGATGTTGGAGCACACAAATATTTTATTAGCAGACTCAGGAGGTACTAAAACAGACTGGATTGCTATAAAAAATGGAATAATTATTAGTCGATGGAGGGGAGGCTCACTGCATCCTTTGCTGTTAGGTCATTTTTCTGATGCCATTCCAGATGAATATTTGACTTATCATCTGGAGTTCTTTGGTGCAGGATGCCATAATGAAAATGGGAAACAAAAAGTATCCGCAAAATTAAGGACGCTAGGATTTGTTTCAATGAATGTAAATTCAGATGTCGATGAAGCAGGTTTATCCCTTTTCGGAAAAAACAATGGTTGTGGGTTTATTTCTGGAACCGGATCGGTTATTTTCGAATATGATGGCCGCACAATAAATCATATTTACGGCGGTTTAGGTCATATTCTAGGAGATGAGGGGTCTGGATTTTATTTTGGGAAACTTCTGTTGGCTGAATTATTTAACAATAGGCTACCAAAAGAAATTGAAGATTTCCTTACCTTGGAATTAGGTGCTCGTTCTGAAATCCTTTCAAATGTATATAGTTCTGAAAGTAAAAGGTATGTGTCTAGACTATCAGAATTAACAAACACAATCGAATACGATGTGATAAAAGAGCTTCATAAAAGGAATATAAAGTTATTCGTCGATTCATTTATTGGTTATAAAACGAATGTGTCCGAGGTAAAATCATGCGGTTCATATGTATTTCATCAAAGAGAATTATTCAAAGAAGCCTTTGAAGAAAAGCAAATCACTTTGAGTGTTACTTTAAAAAATCCCTTGGAAAAAATTGCAGAAAAGATTGTAACAGACACACTTTAATCAATAATCTCATCACTTAAAATTGATAGAAAGTTATTAATAGTCTTTTTTGTAGATTTCATCTATCAAAATGAATCATTCGTAGAAAATATTATCTTTCGAAATTATTTTTCGTCAAATTGCACCCTGAACAAAGCGTTTCTGAATGGAATCATTAATTGTAAACGGTACACCACAAACTCCTGCAATAAATTTCAGCAAGTTAACAGGTGTGATGCATATTAAAGGTAGATCTATTCCTGATCAACCGGATGAATTCTGGATTCCGGTTTTGAATTGGTTCGAGTCCTATTTGTTGCAACCAGCTGAAAGAACAGTTATCGTTATTGATCTGGAGTATTTCAATATTTCCTCATCGAAAAGAATCTTGTTCCTTCTTTACAAGCTGAATGAATTAGTTGAAGAAGGGAAGGATGCTGTTGTAGAGTGGCATTACCGTCAAGCTGACGAAGATATGTATGAAGTAGGTCAAGATTATGCTTACATGGTTAAAGTTCCTTTCTTATTCAAAGAATATGTAGAGCCAGAAATTGCGATGGCTATTTAAAATATTAAGCACCGTTAGGTGCTTTTTTTATTACATATCTCGAGTGTTCTGTTAATTTTGTACTATGAGATTGTTGAAGGATGTTCCTCATGACCGTTACAAGATCCAGATTTTTGGATACAACGGAAAGTACATTTTAAAAATCGAATTAGGCCAGTTTGAACAAACATTTAAAATTGGTGAATTGGATGTAAATGGGCTTGAAGAAGTCGAAAAGATGATCACAACTAATTTATTATCAAATTCTCTTAAACGCTTTGTAGAAATGCGAGATGATTGGGAGGCAGGTTTTAAAATTAAAAATACTACAAATGAATAGACTGTCAATATACTTTTTCCTTGCTTTAGCTTTTGTTTTTGTTTCTTGTGGGAGAAAGAATCAAGAGAAGAAGGAAAACACGGTTCCAAAGGTTGAGGAAAGGAAAATGGGAAGTATCAAGATTGCATTCTATAACAGTGACAGTCTGAAAGTTGGATACGACTATTACCGTGAGCAAGATTCGATAGTTACGAAAAAGCAACTTGCTTTTCAGAGAGAAGTGGAAAAGAGAACAAAAGCGTACCAAAGTTATATTGTTCGCAACGAGGAAAAAGCAAGAAGCGGATTGTTATCGCAGAATGAAATGATGCAAATTCAGCAAAAAGTACAGCAAATGGAAGCTGATCTTATGAGATATCAGCAGGAGGAAGGTGCAAAACTGGAGTCTGAAACAATGAGAAAGCTGGAAGAGATTTCAAACAAAATAGAGGCCTTGGGGAAAAAGTTCTCAGAAGAAAATAAGATCGACATCCTTTTGATCAACGGTCAAGGCGGACAAATTAATTACATTACTCCGGCCATGGATGTAACGAAGGAATTTGTTGCATTTTTGAATCAGAATCAGGAAGACATCGAAAAAGATCTGAAGTAAATGTTGATTGCTCAGCAAAAGTTAAAAGAAAATATTGCGGAGTATATATTGTATATGTATCAGCTTGAGGATGTTGTAAGGGCGTTTCAGTTTGATACAGATCGATTGATCGAACAGTTCGTATTGCCACAATTAAAAAATCCATCCTTTGAAATTCAGTACAGAGAGTGGTATGGTTCGTTAGTAAAGAAAATGATCAATCAGCGCCTGGAGAAGTCTGGTCATCTCGCTGAGTTGAATGATGTGTTGGTCGAGCTATCCTACTTGCATAACATGCTTCTCAATGCTGCAAATGATGTGAAATACAAACAATTGTTTACAGCAGCATTACCCTTTATTGAAGAATTTAAGGAGCGCTCGAATCTGAAGGACAAAAACGAGATCGAAGTTGTTTTTCATGCGATGTACATGAAAATGCTTTTAAAACTTCGGAAAAAAGAAATCTCAGACGAAACTAACGAAGCATTTGATTCTATGAGGATACTTTTGGCTTATTTGTCTAAAAGATATCATGATATGAAGAATGGCAACTTGAATTTCTGGAACAACTGATCAGAATATTTTTCCTGGATTTAAAATTTCATTTGGGTCAAAAACTTTTTTGATCGATCGCATTAAATCCAATGTGACTTCAGGGAAAACAATATCCATATAGGATTTTTGTACTATTCCAATTCCGTGTTCGCCTGAAATAGTTCCCTTCATTTCTTTTACACCTTCGAAAATTTTACGAATCGCTTTAGACAGCTCATTATTCCATTGATCATCGGTCATATTTCCCTTGATAATGTTTACATGGAGATTCCCATCTCCGGCATGTCCATAACATACAGATTGAAATCCATATTGCTCCCCAATCGTTTTTACTAATCGCAATAGTCTAGGTAATTCAAATCTCGGCACGACTGTGTCTTCTTCCTTATAAATGGATTGAGTCTTAACCGCTTCTCCAACTTTACGTCGAAGTGACCATAGACTGTTTTTCTGAGCAACAGTTTCAGCAAAAAGAACTTCATTAGTAGGGTATCTTTCCAGTACATTCATGATCTTTTCACATTCGACCATTAACACATCTGGGTCAAAGCCATCGACTTCGATTAACAAATGAGCTTCATCATCTTCAGCCACATTGATAGAGTGATCTTGGGTGAATTCTTGTGTCCATAAGAGGGCATTTCGTTCCATGAATTCAAGTCCACTTGGTGTGATTCCAGCTCTGAAGATATCAGCCACTGCCTCACATGCTTTCTCAGCACTTTTAAATGGAACAAGCATTAACAGATCATAGGTAGGATGGGGGATTAGCTTGAGGACGATCTTAGTCACTACTGCAAGTGTTCCTTCAGAACCAACGATCAATTGTGTAAGGTTGTATCCCGTGGCGTTTTTTAATACATTAGCTCCTGTCCAAATGATCTCACCAGTTGGCAGAACTACTTCTAGGTTTAAAACATAGTCCTTCGTGACACCGTATTTTACGGCCTTCGGTCCACCTGAGTTTTCTGAAATATTTCCACCTATAAAACAACTTCCTTTGCTGGCAGGATCTGGGGGGTAAAATAATCCTTTTTCTTTGACTGCTTCCTGCAATACTTGTGTTATTACACCCGGTTCAGTTGTTACTTGATGATTCTTTTCGTCAATTTCAAGGATCTTGTTAAACCGCTCCATGGAAAGTAAAACTCCACCATTTATAGGCAGCGCTCCACCGCTTAATCCGGTTCTGGCTCCAGCAGGTGTTACAGGGATTTTTTGTTCATTACAATATTTTAAAATCGAAGAAATCTCCTCGGGTGTTTCGGGTTTTAAAACATAATTTGGTAGAAAGGAGAGATCTTCGGTTTCGTCATGAGAATATTCTTGCAGTATTTCGTGATCGGTGAAACATCTGTTTCCGACAATTCTATTAAAGGCATGAAAATGATTTGAAGCACTCATTTAATTGACATTGATAAAGACTGTTGACAATATAACCGGTAATTGAACACTCGAGCCCAGCAAGCTTAACCTTTCAGTGCCATTTAAACCATTCATTTTGTTTTTTTCCTGAAGTTAAGCATGAGAAAAAGCAAAAGGCAGAGTTTCCTTTGCCTTTTATGAACAATTGTATGAGAATTAGTTCCCTTTGATCTCAAATTCCGTTCTTCTGTTTTGTTGTCTTCCGTCGTCTGTAGCGTTTGTTGCTATAGGTTTGGAAGATCCATATCCTTTTGCAGTCATTCGTGATCCGGAAACTCCTTTCGAGGTTAGATAACTTACCACCGCTTCAGCTCTGGACTGAGAAAGTGTTTCATTTAAACTGGCCGAACCCGTATTATCTGTATGTCCAGAAATTTCGATCTTTAATCCTGGTACATCTTTCATTAATTTCACGAGTCTGTCAAGCTCAGCATTCGATTCCGGTCTTAATGTTGATTTTCCTGTGTCGAAGAAAATATTTCGTAGAGCGATCTTGTTTCCAATGGCGATATTCTTAAGTTCGATCACCTTATTTACAAGATTGTCAGCGGCTCCGGTTGGGATATCAAAGTTTTCAGAATGGAATAAATATCCTTCTGCTTTCACCGCGATTCCATAGTTTTTTCCACTTGCCAGTGTAATGATAAACTTACCTGTCGCACTATTGGTCGTAAAGGTTTCGATTACTTTCCCTGTAGCGTTGTCTGTGATTTCGATCATCGCCTCAACAGGTTTTTTCGTCATTGCGTCAACAGTGATCCCTTTGAATACGGTGAACGATTTTTTATTTACTTCAACAGTTCCTTCTACTGAGGCATCCTTTATTGGGTAAGCTAAAGACGCAAGAAGATAATCCTCTACATCTGTCATTGGTGCTTTTTCTGGACCCCAGAAAGTAACTTTGTAAATGTCGTATGCTCCTTTACCTCCAGCTCTGTTTGATGCGATGTAGGCAAACTTTCCATTCGCTGTTGATGCAAAGAAGAAATCATCGTATGGAGTGTTGATAGGATATCCCATGTTCACAGGTTTTGTCCATTGACCTGCTACTTTTTTAGAAACAAAAATGTCATACCCTCCAATCGATTCATGACCTTGAGAGGCAATGTACATGGTTTCTCCGTCGATATGCATATAGATCGGTCCATCGTTGAATTTGGTATTCACTGCTGAAACCATTGTCGCTGCCATGTAGTCCTTCTGCAATTTGCTTTGCATTGCACTGTACATGATGTCAAATCCGTTGGCACGATTATCATTGTCTCTCCCGAAATAAATACTCCATCCATCATGGCTGTACGATGCAAATTTCTCGTTTGCTTTGTTTGAAGAGATCTGAAAGTGCATTTGGGTAGGATTACCCCAGTCAAGTCCGGATAACTTACTTTCATAGATGTCATATTGACCCTCGTTTTCTCTGTGGATCAACATTCTTGTTCCGTCATAACTAAGGTTATTTGAAACGTCATCAGCTGAAGAGTTTACAGAACCTTTTACTTGTTTAGGCTTTGACCATGTACCATCTGACAGGGTGGAAGTATAAATATCTTTATCGTATCCTCCAGCAGCATTTGGTGCGTGCCCGTTGGGACGATTCGATGTCATTACGATTTCAGATCCGTCAGTCGTGATCGAAGGAGCAAAGTCGTCAAATTCAGTATTTAATTCTTCAACATTATCTACCCATGCTCTGATCGGATTAGAAATGTATCCTTTTGCTGCTTTACATTCACTTTTTCTAAGGCTAACGAACTTCGCAAAGTTGTCTGCTTTTTTGTAGTTGTTTTCGAAGTTCTGGTAGGACTTAAGCGCATCATCGAATTTATTTTCCAGTTGTAATGCGTAACCATAATAATAATCCATAAACGGATCACATGCTGGGTCCAGTTTTTGAGCTTCGTTCAAATAAGAAATACTTTTGAATGGATCTGTCGAATTTGCATAACAAACACCGATCTTAAAATTTAATTCAGCATTCTTTGCATTGAATTTTTGAGCTTTCATGTATTCCAGAAGAGCGAGTTGATAATTCAGTCCTGGATCTTGAACTTGAAATGTAGCCTCGTTTGCAAAAGTGTAATATTCATCTCCTTTCTTGATCGCATCGGTTGCTTTTTTAAGCCCTTCCTTATCATCTTTAAAGTTTGCTGCCTTGAACTCGACGTTCTGAGAGAACCCAATCAGTGAGAAGGCAGATATCATTAATGCTGTTATAATTGTTGTCTTCATGATCACGGAAATTATTCGTTACAGTTACTTGAATAATAGTTCTTGCCGAGCTCTACACCAAGCTCCTTTGCTTTGTGCCAGTCTTCACAGGCCCCATTAAGATCCCTGTTCATTTCTTTAGCATTCGCTCTGTTTAAATAAGCATTTCCGTAGTTGGAATCCATTTTCACTGCTTTTTCAGCATATTCCAGGGCTTTTTTGTAGTCTTTCTGTTTGAAGTAAACAGCGCTCAAGTTGGATGCAGCAGGTGCATAGGACGAGTTGATTTCCAATGCTTTTTCAAAGTCCTTTTTGGCATCATCCATTCTGTTTTGTTCCATTTGAGTTGCACCACGGTTATTGTACGCCAAATGAAATTTAGGATCAACTGATATGGCCCGATTAAATGCTGCCATTGCTCCTGCATAATCCTTCATTTTTTTCTTTGTCGTACCTATGTTGTTAAGGACAAATGCAAGATTCGGATTCTTGCGCAATGCTTCTTCATAGTCAGCGATCGCTTTTGGGTAATCGGCTAGCATTCTATGACAACTTCCACGATCATTGTATGCAAAGGCGAACTCCTTATCAAGCTCTATTGTCTTGGTAAAATACTTGATGGCACCTTTATAGTCTTGTTGTAAAAAGCGAAGCGTACCATAGTTATAATAGGCTTTAGGGTTTGAAGGATCGATCTGAATTGATTTTTCGTAATCTTTTTCTGCATTCAAGTAATCGTTCTGACCTTGATACGCGCGTCCTCTTTGAAAGTAAGCTTTCGAATACCCTGGATCCATCTCGATCAATTTTTGCAAAGTAGCCTGTGCATCCTTATATTTTTCCGCTTCATTTTCTGCAACTCCTTTGTTATAATACGCAGCAGTAAACTTCGGGTCATAATTGATCGACTTTTTGAATTCATCGATTGCAGCCTGAAATTTTTTCTCCGCAAAAAGTCGGATGCCATTGTTATATGCTTCTTGACTTTTTGCAACAGCTTCGTTTTGAAGGTTTAGGGCAGTGATTGAATCGCGGTAAGCCTTTTCTTGCGGAGTTAGGTCCTCTTGACCATAAGATTGAAGCCCAAATAGCAACAAGCAAGCCAAAAGTGGAATAAGATTTCTTTTCACGTTTATAATTTTAGGTTACCCAAGGTAGTAATTTAAGCCTCTGGGGTGGCAAATATTTTTCAACAAATCAAAATTGTTATTTTAGCAAAGTTGTTAATCAATAGGAATGTCAAAAGAGGTCTATATAATTGATGGTGTTAGAACTGCTATCGGCAATTTCGGAGGTACTTTGTCAGCAGTGAGAGCCGACGATCTTGCAGCTCATGTGATTCGTAAATTGATGGAGAAAAACAATTCTCTTGATCCTGCGCTTATCGAGGATGTAATTCTGGGATGCGCGAATCAAGCGGGTGAGGATAACAGAAATGTGGCCAGAATGGCGGGTTTATTGGCTGGATTGCCTGTATCTGTTGCTGGAGAGACAGTGAATCGTCTTTGTGCTTCAGGAATGGCAGCAACAGTAAATGCCGCTAGAGCCATTAAGGATGGAGCAGGAGACATATACATTGCCGGAGGTGTAGAGCACATGACCAGAGGACCGTGGGTTATCTCCAAGACTTCAACAGCTTTTGGAAGAGATGCTCAGATGTATGATTCCTCTTTTGGTTGGAGATTCATCAATCCACAAATGCAGGAATTGTATGGAACAGATGGAATGGGTAACACAGCCGAGAATTTGGTTGAACTATACGGGATAGAACGAGAAGCGCAGGATAGATTTGCTGCTTGGTCTCAAGAAAAAGCAAGTGCTGCACGAAATTCAGGAAGATTGGCAATAGAAATTGTTCCTTTAGAAATACCTCAGAAGAAAAAGGATCCGATTATTTTTAGTCAGGATGAGTTTATACGCTCAGGGACAACCTTGGAATCACTTGGTAATTTGCGAGCTGCATTTAAAAAAGACGGAAGCGTAACTGCTGGAAATAGCTCAGGTTTGAACGATGGGGCAGCGGCATTGTTGATCGCATCTGAAAGCGCAGCGAAAGAGAATAATCTGAAGCCAATGGCAAGGATCGTCTCTGCAGCGGTTGCAGGTGTAGAACCTCGAATCATGGGGATAGGGCCTGTTTATGCATCTGAAAAAGCATTAAAAAGAGCTGGTTTGACGTTGGCTGATATGGATATTCTTGAGCTCAACGAGGCATTTGCTGCTCAAGTATTGGCTTGTACCAGAAAAATGGGACTTGAAGATAATGATCCAAGAATAAATCCGAATGGTGGTGCAATTGCACTTGGTCATCCACTCGGCATGTCAGGATCAAGAATTTTGCACACTGCAGCACTTGAATTGCAGCGCACAGGAAAACGTTACGCATTAGTCACAATGTGTATCGGTGTTGGACAAGGGTATGCCACAGTAATAGAGCGTGTCTGACCAACCTTTACAAAATAAACAACGTCATTGAGAAGTGAGATTTTTTAAACTTTTATTCCCCGTATCGATCATTCTTTTGTTTTCATGCAGAAAAGAAAAGGCGGATTGGGATTCGGACTGGGTGGTTCCTTTGGTAAAGGATACGCTTGATCTTTCTTCTTTGGTAAATGATTCAACAATTGTTGTAAATAGTTTTTCAAATTATGAACTTGATCTGACAAGAACGATCAAAGAATTCTCCTTGGCGGATTTTGTTGCGATCAGCGATACCACCATACTTCAAGATTATATCCTGGCAGTTCCTTCGGTGACAATACCACCCGGTTTTACGATTGTAAATCAAATCGAAGAACATACCTTAGAAGCAGATGGAATGCAACTTAAAAAGATTAGAGTGAAAGAAGGGGTGATTAAAGTAAAAGTTTTTAATCCATTGTATACTAAGGCATATTTCAGTGTAAAGTTACCTGGTGTCACCTTAGATGGGAATGAGTTCCAACAAAATTATTTTGTACCTGCAGCAACAAGTTCAGGACCAGGATTAACTGAAGCTTCACTAGATGTTTCAGGATATTGGATCGATCTTACCGGCGAAGTTGGATCGGGTTATAACATACTTCAGTCACAATTGGTTGTTACATCCGATCCTGCTGGTCCTACAGTTACGTTGACTAATTCAGATGTGATCAAAGTTGAGGCTCAATTTAAGAACATCATCATTGATTATGCAAGAGGGTATTTTAATCGATTGATAGAAGAAACATTGGAATTTGATCTGGATTTGATGAGTTTGGTTGAGTCCGGAATGATCGATTTGCCAGCTACATCAATACGACTTGAACTAGAAAATGGATTGAAAGTGGGAGCAAAGGCAACAATTCAATCTCTTCAAAACACAAATAATCAGGGGAATACAGAGCAGTTGACATCCGGTCAAATTGGGAATCCGTTTTATATAGATCCTGCAACCGGTTCCTGGGGGACACTCGTTCCAGGTAATGAGCAATTGATCTTTGATTCTGGAAATTCGAATGTTGAAGCGTATCTGGAAAATCTTGGAAAAACACATAGTCTCGGATATTCTATTCAATTAAGTCCCTGGGGTAATGTTTCAGGAGGTTGGGATGAGATATTTCCGAATAGTAAATTGAAATTGAAAGTTCATGCGCAAATGCCGCTTTCGGTTCAAATGGATGATCTTACTCTAAGGGATACTTTTGATATAGATCTTAAGCAGGATAATCAGAAAACACATGTTGTTTCTGGGGATATTGTCTTAAATGCGACAAATGCTTTCCCATTCCAAGGAGATGTAACACTCCTTTTGTTGGCTGCAAATGGGGCTTTAGTTCATAGTGTTCAAGGAACTCAGCCGGTTGAATCTTCACAATACGGAACTTATGACTTGAATCTTGAATTGTACAAGAGAAATTCAGAAGTTCATTTCCCATTACCTGAATCGGTAATCGCTGAACTTGAGACGATCAAGAAAGTAGTTGTTAAGGTTAAATTGAATACTCCTGATGCAGCGGGAGTGAATTCGATGTTGTCAATTCCTGATGGAGCATTTATGTCCGTAAAACTGAAAGCATTTTTCAGGCTAAATACAGTACTTTGAAGCCAATAACTATCATATTATTATTGTTTGTCGCCATTGCCGGGAAAGCACAGAATTTCTTGCCAATCCAATACGATACATTGCCGTTGAAATATGAGGTGATCAGTTCGTTTTCCGGAGATTATGCGTCTACATCTCTTCAAAATCAATTAACAAGTAAAATACTCTTTGGAGGGCATATTTCTGAAGAGATTAAATCAGGAAGCTTTGCTAAACATTCGGAGATCAATCGTTTGGGAGTATTGATCAATGGTGGAGTTGAGTTCAGGAATTACCAAAGTAATCTCTTTGGAAAAGAGAGATTTGGTTGGTTGCTGAAAGGGGAATATTGCAGTTTTATTGGTGCTCTTTATTCGAAAGATTTATTTGGTCTTACTTTTTATGGAAACCAAAGATATCTGGGTGAAGCCGTTTCTTTCACAGGGACAAGGGCCGGCACCTGGACATATCAAAAGTTGGGTTTTGGAATCGTAGACAAAAAATCAAAAAGCTCGTTAAGTGTGAATGCATACGGGATTAACCAATATTCAAATTCAGTAGTAAGAGAGGGGTATTTATATCAGAATGAAGAAGGAGACTCCCTTAGTTTGGTGTATACTGGAGGAAGTGACTTTTTCTCTTCTGGAATAATGCAGGGTGGTTTTGGTGTGGGAATTGATCTGGACGTGCGGTTCTCAGTAAAAATGGAAGAGAAAGAAGATATTTTCTTTCAAGTCAACGTTAATAATCTAGGTGTGGGATTTTTACCGGATGTCATGCGCTATGCAGCGGATAGCTCATTCAATTTTGAGGGCTTTACTTTTGATCAGTTATTCGGAGACGCAAACATTGTTGATTCGTCTTTCTCATTTTTAGACACTCTAAATATTCAACAAATTAATATGAATATGGTGAAGGTTCTTCCGGTATTTATTCAGGCTGGAAAGCTCATTTCAAATTCCTCGGAGAAGTTGGTGCAATCTTTTTACGGATTTAGAATGTACCCAACTTTGACCACCGTGCCTCAGGTGTACGCAGGTATAAATATAAAAGCTCAGAAAAATCTGAATGTTGGTTTGAATGCCGCATTCGGGGGATACTCCAATTTCAGGTATGGATTGTATCTCAGCTATCAGCTGAAGAATTTTAATGTGGGATTGGCAACCGAGAACCTTGTTGGTGTTTTCAGTAAAAAAGGTATGGGAGAATCCATTAATTGCAGGATCAGATGGGCCTTAAACTAATCACATTATTGTTCTGTTTTCTGTCAGGTTTAGTGGCTTTTGGACAGATCAGCTTTTACAAGTTGTTTACCAATAATGGATACGATTTTGGTCAGGGAGTAGTTCAGCTTGAGGATAGTTCTTACCTCATCACGGGAAGCTCAAGTAGTTTTTTAGAAGCACCTTCACAGGCATTTATCATGAAGATCGATTCGATGGGTAATTTCCTATGGTCAAAAGATTACGGCGGTGACGAATCAGACTGGGGTAGAAGGATCTTCAGAAAGAATAATTATGGTTTGGTGGTTGCTGGATATTCTAATTCTGGCCCAAGTCTCAATTACGATTTTTATTATTTCAAAACGGATGACAGTGGAATATCAGAATGGCAGAAATATGTAGGTACTGATGGATGGGATAAATTGAATGATGCTGCCTTAACAAGAGATACAGGTCTATTGATGGTAGGTGAAACAACGAATACATTCAATGAAAATTCAGATGCTTACATTGTACGAACAAATAGCTCCGGAGACACGCTTTGGACAAGACAATGGGGGACAGATGCCGAAGAAAGGATCAATGCAATTGCTCAATTGAACGATTCTGTTTTTATTCTTGCAGGAGAAATGTATCATCCGGATTCTTTAAAAGTGAAGGGGTATTTTCAATGTTTGAAAGATGATGGAACGATCATCTGGGAATCCTTTGTTGGAAACAATGGTGTGCATGGTGTAAATGGATTATGCATTACAGGATCGAGTATAAGTTACGTGGGGTGGGCATGGAATGAGGTGGATCAGTCGTATAACGAATCACTCGGTAAAATTTTTACCTCCGGATTATTCGATTACGAATACACCGTTACTCAAACCGATAACTTCATTGACGACCATATTATTTCATTGCAAAGTCCTGATCGATTATATGTGGCCTACAGATACCGAACTGTCGGAGGCTTCGAAACCGGGTATGACGTGTCTCTGGCACGATATAATGTTGGTATGTATTGGGATGCAGCAGGTGCTTATGCAAATGTGGCAAATCAAATGGAGGATGTCGCTGGACAATTGATTCCTACGAGTGACGGCGGAGCAATTATGGTCGGATATAACTCCTATCTTGGAGCAGGAGGAGGGAACGTCTATGTCCTGAAGGTTGGACCTAATGATGATTTCCCTATGACAGATGGAGATCCAGTTGTAAATCCGATCGTTTTTATTTCTGAAATAGCGACAATTGAAGGATTAACTGTCTATCCGAATCCTTCAAACGGCATGGTCTGCGTGGATTGGGCAAATCAATCAATAGATAGAATCGAAGTTCTTGATGCCTTTGGTAGAGAAATATTAAGTCTTGAAGAGTCTGTAAGCGCAATCAATATTTCCGATTTGATCAATGGTATTTATTATCTTATCATCGATAATAATTCGGCCCGAGCTGTGGTGAGAATTGTGTTGGTAAAATAATCTTTTACCATTCAAAAGCTTCCTGACTAAACCATTTACCCTGTACTCTGAGGGTTTGCTCGATTACATCTCTAACACAATGTCTTCCTCCATCATAAGGTGATTGATAATCCGCCATTTTCTTGATCTCAACGGCAGCATCTTGAGGGCACGCAGCTACTCCAGTAACTGACATTACCTCATAATCTGGAATGTCATCCCCCATATAAAGGATTTCTTCATCCATCAATTGATGACGTTCCTTAATGTCATTGTATACGTTAATCTTTATGTTGCTCGACAAATGCACTTCTTTAGCTCCAAGTCCTAAAAGTCGTTCTTTAACATCCGCTGAATTTCCACCGGTAACAATGAAAATGTTGTATCCCATTTTCGCTGCATACTGCAGTGCATAGCCGTCACGAGCGTTAAGTGTTCGAATCACTTCATTCTGAAACAGCATGACCTCACCATTGGTCAGAACACCGTCAACATCGAACATGAAGGTGGTAATCTTATGTAGTTTTTCTTTATAGCTGATCATGATAAGTACTTAATATGCTTCTACTGAATGCGTCATAAATCTCTTTTGAATGACCAGAAAGCTTTGTGGAATGTTCTTCGATTACATTTTTATCACCTCTTCTTGCCGGACCAGTTTGCGCCAGATAAGGGTCAAGGGCAAATGCCTTTTCAATAGTTTCAAGAATCAAAGGTTTGAGCAGAGACAAGTCAAGCTCATTTTTTCTAAGCTCCTCTCGACTCAAATGCATGAGATGATTAATAAAATTATTGACCATTACAGCACTGACATGATAGTGATATCTGTTTTCAGAATTCACTTCATATACTCTGTTACTGATCATTATTCCAAGAGATTTAAGAGATTCTAGGAGCTCCTTCGTGTCTGCTTCAATAAGAATAGGAACATCCGAAAA
>JALRFI010000007.1 GCA_023253775.1 Crocinitomicaceae bacterium | reverse complement strand
CACAGTTGAAATACAAAGTGAATGATTTGCGTTTATATTCTGAAAACGATATTCGTTTCTTGAAACAGTTTACAGCAGGAATTTAATGGGACTATTTGGATTTGGATCGGTTCAAAAGCTGCACTTGGAATGGGAAATTCTAACAGGAGAATCTTCTGTTGAGGAACTAATAAAATCATCTTTCATGGTTCCCGTTCTCCTTTTCAAGCACAGCACTAGATGTAGTGTTTCTTTTATGGCGTTTGAAAATTTTGAAAAAGAATGGTCATTGAGTAATGAAGAATGCAAGATCTATTATTTGGATCTGTTGAAAAATAGAGCAGTTTCCAATCAGATTGCTGAGATGACAGGTGTGCACCATCAATCACCTCAGGTAATTGTTTTAAGAGAAGGCCGTGTAATTCATCATGCATCTCACAGTGCTATCTCTGCGCAAGCGATCAAACAACTATTATCATGAAAAAATACTTGATCATTGGTTTAATTATTATTGTTGGAGTTGCACTACTTGTTGTACCTCTAATAAATGATAATGGAGGTAATGATGGCCAGGAAGATGAAGCTGTTGCAGCATTCGCTTTTGAAGATAACCTGGCGGTCCGATGGAATCAGACTATTCCAGTTGAGATCATGGTAAAAGATGGGGTAACGAAACTTGAACTTTTTTACAACGACAGCCTCTTTAATGTTTGGAATAATCCTAAAGGAACTGTTAGCTATAACTTCAATGCGGCCTTTTTTGGTTTAGGAACCCGATCACTTGTTTTAATGGCAACGTTGGAGGATGGAACTCAATTTACGGACAACAGACTGGTTCGCGTTTTATCCGATGTTAAACCGGAAATTTGGATTGCCCAGGTAGCGGGTACAAAACCCCACCTATCGACAAGCTTTACCCAGGGACTAGAATTTAACAACGGAACACTTTACGAAGGGACGGGACAGTTTGGTCAGTCTGTTGTAGCAATTGTTGATCTTGAAACCGGACAGCACAAAAAGAAGATTGGCCTTGATGGAAATTATTTCGGAGAAGGAATAACCATTCTTGATGACAAAGTGTATCAGATCACCTGGCAACAGCAGCGTTGCTTTGTGTACGATAAAACAACCCTTGAGCTGATCAAGGATATGAACTATACCGGTGAAGGTTGGGGGATTTGTAACAACGGAGAGGAACTGATCATGTCAGACGGAACTGAAAGGATTGCGTTCAGAGATCCGGAAACATTCCAGATCCAACGCACGATTGAAGTGTATGATGATAGAGGACCAATTACAAAGCTCAACGAGTTGGAATATATCGATGGGCTGATATACGCCAATGTATGGATGACGAACTCAGTAGTGGTTATCCAGCCGGAAAACGGAAAAGTGATTGCGGTGATTGATGGGTCGGAATTGATCAAAGAAGGCAGAAATGGTGGCGATGTTATGAATGGAATAGCGTTGGATCAAAAGACCAATAAGTTGTACATGACTGGCAAGAACTGGAACAAGCTGATTGAAGTAAGCCTTAAAAAACCGAACGTTTAATTTTCTTTTGAAGAATCAAATGGGCTAAAGGGGTCGAATTGGTTGATGTTATTCACCTCCTTTAGTCGACTATTTTCTACACGAACAACTCTTCCGGGAAATTTTTCTACCATTGACATGTCATGAGTAGCCATGACCACAGCTGTGCCTTCTTCTTTTGCAACAGCAAGTAAAAGCCTCATAATCTCCTCGCTTGTCTCAGGGTCAAGATTTCCTGTTGGCTCGTCTGCAAGGATTAGCTCCGGCTTATTCAATAGTGCTCTCGCAATTGATACTCGTTGCTGCTCACCGCCAGATAAAGTATGGGGCATTGAGTTTGCTCTCCCTTCTAGTCCGACCAATTGTAGGACCTCAATCGCTCTTTTGTCCATGAGTCGCTTATCTGCCCAGCCGGTAGCACCCAAAACGAACATAAGGTTTTGCATGATGGACCTGTCCAATAGCAATTGGAAGTCTTGAAATACAATACCGATTCGTCTTCTAAGCATTGGAATCTCTTTTCTGCGCAATTCACGTAGATCGAAGTCTGCCACCTTTCCTTCTCCCACTGAAAGAGGCAATTCGCCATAGATCGTCTTGAGAAGACTGCTCTTTCCACTTCCCGTCTTACCTATCAAATAAACGAACTCATTCCGTTGAAGTGAAAATTGAACGTCATCAAGTACGATAGCGTCTTGTTGGGTAATCTTACCATTTTTGATCTCAATGACTTTTTCCAAGAGTGTAATTTTGAGTAAATGTCAGAATTATTGCCCTGTACCCCTTGCTTCCAAATAAAATAATCTTAACAGAATTACGTTTAAAACTTTTGGACAGCCTCTCCAGTCTCCCCTTCTTGTCCAGTAATTTTACTTGATTAAAAGCAATAGCTATGAACAGATTTCTGATCATTCTGATGATCCTTGTCTCCTTTTCGGGTATGGCGCAGACTTCCGAGAAGTACAACAGTGATTATGAGAATTTTTATCGTGCAGAAGATCTGTACCGTAAAGAGCAATATGGTGCAGCGAGAAAAGAATTCAGGATCTTTTTGGATAAGTATCAACAAACAAATGATCCCATGGTCATTAAAGCAAGATACTATGAAGGAGTATCTGCGCTGGAATTATACAATAATGATGCTGTTCCATTGCTCGAGCAATTCCTAAAAGATTACCCGGAGAGTATTTACAAAAATGAGGTATACTACCGATTAGGAAAATATTTTTTTCAGAAAAAGAATTATAATGAAGCATTAGCATGGTTCAATAAATTTGGAGCAAAAGATCTGGATGAAGATCAGCGAGAGGAGTTCTATTTTAAATTGGGTTACGCTAACTTCGAAGAGGGTAATTTAAAAGAAGCAAGAAGTACCTTCCATGAAGTGAAAGATGGTGTGTCACAATATGCTGCACCATCACTGTATTACTACTCGCACATTGCCTACACGGAAGGGGCTTATCAGACGGCTTTGGAAGGATTCTTGAAATTGCAGAGCGATGGTCGATTTTCTTTGGTGGTGCCCTACTATGTTGCGCAGATCTATCATAAGCAAGGGGATTACGAAAAAGTAATTGAATACGCTCCTCAGATCATGGATTCGATGCCCCCATCGAATTTAACTGACCTCAATCACATAGTTGGCGATTCATATTATCAACTAGGCAGATACGATGAGTCTGTTCCGTACCTAGAGGCATTTAATTCAAAGTCAAAAACATCTAGAGACGAGGATTATCAGTTAGGCTTTGCTTATTACAAAAGTCTTGAATATGACAAGGCGATTCGCATGTTTGATAAAGTGACCAGGGTGAAAGACAAACTTGGTCAATACGCATACTATCACATCGCTGAATGTTATGTTCAGCTAAAAGAATTGCTTCCCGCTCGTTCGGCCTTTCAATCAGCTTCGGAAATCAAGGAGGACTCAAAGATCCAGGAAGACGCGTTGTATAATTTCGCTGTGCTATCCTATAAACTGGACCTGAATCCATACGATGAAGCGGTGATGGCCCTGGAACTCTTCCTGAAGAAGTATCCAAATTCCAGCAGAAAGAACGATGTGTATCAATATCTAGTAAACGTATATACAACAACCAACAACCACGAAAAGGCACTCTCTTCTCTTGACAATATTCCCAATAAGGATGTTCGGCTAAAGACAGCTTATCAATTGGTTGCTTTCAACTATGGGGTGGATCTTTTCCAAAAAGCGAACTATCAGAAGGCAATCAAAAATTTTGAATTGGTTAGCAAGTACCCGATTGACCCAGTGATCACGGGGAAGGCGAGATACTGGATGGGTGATAGCTATTATCGAATGGATGACATGGATCGATCGATCAAGAACTATCGAGAATTCATAGCGTTGCCGGCTACCAATTTGATGGAAATGAAAGCTGATGCTTATTACAACATCGGATATGCTTATCTCAAAAAGAAGGAGATCTCCATGTCTCTTGATGCGTTCAATGTGTATGTTCAATCGAATGTAAAAAACAAACAAAAACTGGCAGATGCATACATGCGTTTGGGCGACGGATATTACATGCTTAAGCAAAACGATCCTGCGATCAAAAACTATCAGGAAGTGCTCAAGTTGAAAAAAGGTTATGAAGATCAGGCGCTCTACTACATGGCGAAAGCCTATGGGTACGCAGATAAAGCGGATCTTAAGATCAAAACATTGCTCGATCTAATCAATAATTATACGGGGTCTAAATACATGCAGACCTCAACATATGAACTGGCAATGACCTGTAAGTCGAAGGCTGATTATGATAAGGCCTACAAGTACTTTAATCAGGTGGTCACTGATTATCCAAATGCTGTGATTGTAGTGGATTGCAAGATTGAAATTGCCGACATCTATTTCAAAAGAGGAGAATATGGCAAGTCTGAATCTGAATACACGAAGATCCTTGATGCTCACGGTTCAGACCGAAATGTTTGCGAACAATGTGCAAGGGGCTTGATCGACATTTACAAGGCTTTAAAGCAGCCGGAAAAAGCAACAGCTTTAGCATCGAAGTATCCATGTGCGAATTTCAGTAATGACGAGGAAGAAGATCTGTTCTATTCCCCTGCGATTGACGCATATGTGGATAGTTCATATTCAGTTGCGATACCGAATTTCGAAAAATATCTATCCAGATTCCCGAATGGAAAATATGCAGTTGAAGGCCAGATCTTCCTGGCAAATTGTTTTTACGCAATTGACAACATGGAGAAAGCTATTGCAACATATATTGCTGCGCTGGATAGACCGGACAATAACTATACTGAGTTTGCAGCCTCGAGAGTGGCGCAACATCTATACAACAATGGTGAGTATGACAAGGCGCTGTTTTATTATAACAGGCTTGAAAAAGTAGGATCAAAACCCTCAGTGCTGTTTAATGCGAAACTGGGACTGATGCGTTGTCACTTCCTTGTCGAAAACTGGACCAGTGCGGCCATTTATGCCAAGGAAGTATTGGAAAGCTCACAGTTAAACAACACGCTGCGTCTTGAGGCAAATTATGCACTTGGTATGTCCAGCTATGCGATTGAAAGTTACAACGATGCGAAGAAGGCGCTGGAGTGGATTGCCAAGAACACAACTACTGTCATGGCGGCTGAGGCGAAGTTCACGATTGCGGAGATGTACTTCAAGCTACAGGAT
>JALRFI010000033.1 GCA_023253775.1 Crocinitomicaceae bacterium | reverse complement strand
ATTATCCATCCCATGGAAATTATATGGTAAGCTTAACCGTGACTGACGATAACGGTTGTACAGCTCAAGCGATCAATGCGGCATTCGTGACCGTATTCCCGCAGGCTCAAGCCATCTTCAATGTGGATAATACTGAGGTTTCCTCTTTGGATCCCGTAGTTAATTTCTCCAATTATAGCATCAATGCGAATACATTCAGCTGGTCATTTGGAGATGGAAATGGATCTATCCAGGCAAATCCGAGCTACGAATACGACGAAGCAGGATACTACACCGTGACCTTATATGCATCGAATCCATTTGGCTGCATGGATTCAACGTTTATTACAATCCATGTTAAACCTGACTTTGACATTTTTGTCCCTAATACATTCACTCCTGACGGTGATAACCACAACAATACGTTCTATGCGAAAGGATACGGGATTAGTGAAAAAGGATTCACTTTACAGATCTACAATCGTTGGGGTGATTTAGTCTTCGAATCACATGATATGGATGCACACTGGGATGGTATTATAAATACAGAAGGTAACCAGCGATATGCCCAAGATGGAACGTATACATGGGTTATCTTCTACCAGGATCTGGAAGAAAAGAGACATCGTGAAGAAGGACATGTAAACCTCTTAAAATAAACAAATAGCCGGTTCGCCGGCTTTTTTGTACGCATATATTTACCATGGTATATTTTTTTGACTTACCTTTGAAATATGAAGTCAGTAGTGTTTCCAGAAAATGAAAGAGGCAAAGCCAATCATGGTTGGTTAAAAGCCGCGCATTCCTTCAGTTTTGCAAATTGGTATGATCCGGACAAAATTCATTTTGGTGCTTTGCGCGTTTTAAATGATGACTGGGTTGCACCTGGGATGGGCTTTAGCTCTCACCCCCATGATAATATGGAGATCATTACCATTCCGTTGGAAGGTAGCTTGAGACATAAGGACAGCATGGGGCATACATCCGTAATTAAATCCGGAGAAGTTCAGGTGATGTCTGCTGGAACTGGAATCGTGCATAGTGAGTTTAACCCAGATCATGGACAGGCACTGCGATTGTTCCAGATATGGATCTTTCCAGATAGAAAAAACGTTGAGCCCAGGTACGATCAGATTGCATATGATACCGAAGAACTTAAAAAGGATTTTGTTCAGGTAGTGAGCCCAGATCAATACGACATAGGCACTTGGATCCATCAGCAAGCATGGATCCATCTTACAGAAATGCGAGAAGACTCTGCACGCACGTATGTATTCAAAAAGAAAGGAAATGGTCTTTACATAATGGTGGTTGACGGAAATTTTAAAGTAGACGGCCACTTGTTGAATGAGAGAGATGCCATAGGAATATGGGACACTGACTCAATCGACATTGTAAACATTCAAGAAGGTAGACTGTTATTGATTGAGGTTCCTTTACAATTCAATTATTGAGATGAAAGAGATTATAGAAGCTTTAAATTGGAGATACGCGACTAAACGTTTTGATCCGAGCAGGAAGTTAAGCAATGAACAAATTGAAATCCTGAAGGAATCATTAAGATTAACACCTAGCTCTTATGGTTTGCAACCCCTCTATTTCATTGTTGTAGAGGATGAAAGTTTAAGAGAACAATTAATGGAGGCTTCCTATGGTCAGAGACAGGTCCTTGAGGCTTCACATCTATTCGTTTTTTGTTCTCATACGAACATTTCACATGATCATATTGATGAACATGCAAACAATACTGCCCAAATCAGGAAGATTGAAAAGGAAGCGACAAATAAATATGCCGACTTTTTAAAAAGAGAGGTTAACTCAATGGACCAAAATGAACAAAAGACCTGGAATGAAAAACAATGTTACATTGCCCTCGGCCAGTTCCTAACGGTTTGTGCAATACAACAAATCGATGCCATTCCGATGGAAGGATTTGATTCAGCAAAGTACGATGATATTTTAAATCTTAATGAAAGAGGAATACATGCAACATTAGTGTGTCCTGTTGGCTATAGACATCCAGAAGACAGACACCAGTTCAATGCAAAAGTGCGAAAGATCCAGGACATGATTTTTGAGACGATCTGATCAAAAGAAAAATAGTACCTCATGTAAACTCCTATCACTATTACTAAATTCTCCATTCGCACGAACACTTAGCTCCTTTATAGTATAATCAAAAAATGCATTGAACCCTGATTTTGTATCCATATACATCCGGCTTAAAAATGTAACTTTTTCAAACAATTAAATGTGTTTATATTGTCCATTTCCCGACATTGGATGACATTATTCTCTTTATATTTGAGTCAAGCGCTGCATGAAGAAGTACGGTCGAAAAAGACATATTGCCAAAACATTCACTTGGAGGATAATTGGATCATTGGACACTATTATTTTGTCCTGGATCATTTCAGGCGATCTGAAAATTGGTATGGCCATTGGGGGGGCTGAAGTTTTCACAAAAATGATTCTCTATTATTTTCACGAGAGAATTTGGTTCAACACACGAATTTTCATCACCCAGACCAGCCACATCAGGCACCTTATAAAAACTTTAACCTGGCGTTTGGTTGGTACAATTGACACCATGTTTATGGGGTGGATCATATCTGGAGACCCAACTGTAGGTTTAAAGATCGGGGCTTTAGAGCTCGTTACAAAAATGGCGTTGTATTACCTGCATGAACGCTTATGGCACCGAACAGATTTTGGTTTGGCCGAAGTGATCGAGGAAAATGATCAGGAAAAGAGTTCTGTCTCAGGACATCTATTTAAGCAAGATTATGAAATCGATCGACGCTCGAGAAATGAGGAATTTGGTCATAATTCGTTCATGGTCCTTTTGACTGGACTTAGTGGTTCTGGTAAATCAACGATCGCTAATTTGGTTGAAAAAGAATTGAGTCAGCAGGGTTATAAAACGTACCTTCTGGATGGTGATAATGTTCGATTAGGATTGAACAAAGATCTTTCTTTCTCAGAAGAAGACCGAGCAGAAAATCTGAGAAGAATTGCCGAGGTTTCCAAACTATTTGTAGAAAGTGGAACGATCGTACTCGCTGCTTTTGTCTCACCATTGCGTAAAGACAGAGAAATGATGCATGAAATCCTTGGTGAAGATTTTATGGAGGTGTACATTGACACTCCTTTGGAGATTTGTGAGCAGAGAGATGTGAAAGGTTTATACAAGAAAGCAAGAAACGGAGAGATTCCAAATTTTACTGGTATTTCCGCACCCTATGAACAGCCACTTAATCCGGGAATAAGCATTAAAACCGTAAATTCGTCCGCTGAATTTTGTGCAAAACAATTGATGGAACAAATCATGCCTAAAATACAATTGAAGAAATGAGTAAATATTACCTTAACTATCTCGGGGAATTAGAGTCTGAAGCCATCTTTGTTCTTAGAGAAGTCGCTGCTCAATTTCGGAATCCTGTTATTCTTTTTTCCGGTGGTAAGGACTCAATTGTAGTTACTCATCTTGCAAGAAAAGCATTTCATCCTGCAAAGTTTCCATTTGCATTAATGCATGTGGATACCGGACACAATTTTCCGGAAACAATGGAATTCAGAGATCAGCTAATCCAGGACCTGGGTGCGAATTTGATTGTGGGATCTGTTCAGGAAGCAATCGATAAAGGACGAGTCGTTGAAGAAAAGGGGAGAAATGCTTCAAGAAATGTATTGCAGATTACAGCTTTACTAGATACAATAGAGGGCAACCAGATCGACTGTGCAATCGGCGGAGGAAGACGCGACGAAGAAAAGGCAAGAGCAAAAGAACGTTTTTTCTCACATCGCGATGATTTCGGGCAATGGGATCCTAAAAATCAACGTCCTGAATTATGGAATCTATTCAATGGGAAACACTTTCAGGGAGAGCATTTCAGGGTCTTCCCTATTTCGAACTGGACAGAAATGGATGTATGGAATTACATTTTAAAGGAAAATATTGCCATCCCAAGCTTGTATTTCGCTCATGAACGAAAAGTAATCTGGCGAAACAATTCATGGATTCCGGTTTCTGAGCACTTGAACATGGATGAACGTGATTCACCGGTAACCAAAAAGATCCGTTTCAGAACATTGGGTGATATTACCATAACCGGTGGAATAGAATCCGAGGCTGATACACTCGAGAAAATAGTTGAAGAAGTAGCTGCTATGCGCCAAACGGAACGTGGAAATAGAGCGGATGACAAACGATCTGAAAGCTCTATGGAAGATAGGAAACGTGAAGGATACTTTTAATTAGTGATCAGTTATTACGCAGAAAAAATGTCTATAGAGAATAATCAACTACTAAGAATTTCGACGGCAGGAAGTGTTGACGATGGTAAAAGCACCTTGATAGGAAGACTATTGTATGATTCCAAATCGATCTTTACGGACCAATTGGAAGCTATAGAAACTACCACCAAAAGAAAAGGTAGGGAAGGAATTGACCTTGCGCTTTTCACTGATGGGTTGCGTGATGAGAGAGAACAAGGAATCACGATCGATGTTGCTTACCGTTATTTTACGACTCCCAAAAGAAAGTTCATTATTGCCGATACCCCTGGCCATATTCAGTATACTCGAAATATGGTTACCGGAGCGTCGACGGCAAATGTTGCTATCATTCTGGTTGACGCGAGAAATGGAGTGATCGAACAGACTCGAAGACATTCCTATATTGCCTCTTTGCTTCAGATACCACACGTGATCGTGTGTGTAAATAAAATGGATCTTGTTGATTGGAATGAGGATCGTTTCCTGGATATTCAGCAGCAGTATGAAGGAATTCTATCAAAAATGTCGATAAAAGATGTACGTTACATTCCTATTTCGGCATTGGAAGGAGATAATGTCGTGAATCGATCCGAGAATATGTCTTGGTACCAAGGTGCTCCCCTGCTCCATACTCTAGAAACTTTACACATCAGTAGTGATCTAAACAAAATAGATACTCGTTTCCCGGTTCAAACGATTATACGACCTCAGACGGAAGAATTTCATGACTATCGAGGATATGCAGGTCGTTTAGAAAGTGGAATCCTGCGCAAAGGTGATGAGGTGGTTGCACTTCCCTCTGGATTCAATTCAAGGATCAAATCCATTGACACTTTCGATGCTACACTGGAAGAAGCCTTTGCACCAATGTCCATAACGCTCACACTAGAAGATGATATCGATATATCCAGGGGCGATATGATCGTTCGTAAAAACAATCAACCGAATCAAGTACAGGAGTTTGATGCAATGATCTGTTGGCTGAATAGCTCACCTGCCAGGCCAAGAGGGAAATACACGATCAGACATACCACAAATGAACAAAAATCAATGATCACGGAAGTTGTCTACAAAATGGACATCAATATTCTTGAACGAAATTCGGAGGATAAAGAGATCAAAATGAATGACATCTGCAGGATAAAGTTGAAAACAACAAAACCATTAATGATCGATGAATATCGAGACAACAGAGCTACCGGAAGCTTCATTCTGGTCGATGAAGGGACGAATGAGACAGTTGCTGCGGGGATGATTATTTCTTGAAAGTGATCTATAATTACAGTGCGTCATTTCGAGTGACTTAAGCGAAGCGAAGTTGTTTCGAGAAATAAAAAAAACAATGCTGGAAAATTTATTAAAAATCGCCATTGAGGCATCTATCAAAGCCGGAGATGCCATTTTGAAGATTTACGACACCGAAGATTTCGGAGTGGATATGAAATCGGATAATTCACCACTGACGAAAGCTGATCTAGCTTCGAACGAAGTGATCATGGAATATCTCAGTCAGACTGGAATCGATGTACTATCGGAAGAAGGAAGAAGCATACCGTATGAGGAAAGAAAGGAATGGAAGCAACTGTGGATCGTAGACCCTTTGGATGGCACCAAGGAATTCATCAAACGAAATGGTGAGTTTACTGTGAACATTGCTTTAATTGAAAATGGAAAGGTCATCCTTGGTGTGGTGTACTCTCCAGTTTTAAGAGAGTTGTATTATGGAGCAAAAGGACTGGGATCATTTAAAGTTTCCGAGGCCTCTGTATTCTCCCGGGAGTTGCTTACCAAAGGTCAAAAGTTACCGCTTAAAAAAGATCGTTTAGTTTATACCATTGTAGCAAGCAGATCACACATGTCTCCGGAAACAGAAGAGTTCATAAAAGAGAGAGTAAAAGAACATGGCCAGATCGAGACGATATCAAAAGGGAGCTCGCTAAAACTTTGCATGGTAGCTGAAGGCAGTGCAGATTGTTATCCTCGCTTTGCACCAACAATGGAATGGGATACGGCCGCAGGACAAGGTGTTTGTATCTATGCAGGGTTTGATTTGATCGACTGGAACACGAAACAGACCATGAAGTACAACCGGGAGGAGTTGCTCAACAATTGGTTTTTGGTGGAATAATATCAAGCGCCGGTGTAAAACCGGCTTTTTTATTATCGAATCAACTTTATCTGTAGATCCTTATTTACCAGGATATACATTCCTGATCTCAAAGAACTTAGATCAAATTCAATTGAATTCTGCTTTCCTTTGACAAAAACCATGGCAACTTCTTTTCCACTTAGATCATAGATCGAGACATCTGAGCTCAAATCTGTCCCTTCTAATATATATCGTTCTTCACCCAATGATTTCAATTTGTATCCAAGCATCAAATTATCGAGTCCTACCCCACCTACTTCGATCTGAACCGAGATCGTGTCATCTCCACATTCGTTCGAAGCAATTAGCTCAACAGTAAAATTTCCATTCGACAAATATACATGTTGAGGGTTCATTTCTGTCGAAATAATCCCGTCTCCAAAATTCCATAACACCTCAGTTTCTCTCCAACTTTCATTTTGAAATTGGACTGTATTATCTATTTGATCAAATGAAAAATAAGCTATCGCTGTTTCACTATTGGATCGAAGATGGAAGAAATCCAGACTATCCAGGACTGTCAATTCAGCCGCCTCCTGTAAGATCTGAGCAGTTATAGGATCCAACGTGCTGATATAACTTGCTCCAACCGGACTTTTCCTGAATAATGATGCGTAGAAAGTCGATGCTGCCAGATAACTTCCAGCAACTGAAGGATGTGAACCGTCTCCTGAATACAGTTGGATCGTTGGATAATTATCTCTAACATATCGCCATGCTGTCCCCACCGGACTCACACTTGACTCTGTGGAATCAACAAAACGCAAATATGCCAGTCTCAAACGCTCATTCATTTTGTAAAACGTATTGATCGAATCCCATTGAGGATCTCCATTTTCCCTTCCCCAGGTCATAAAAAACATGGGCTGTGAGCAATACCTGTTCTCATAAACGCTATCGCACAAATACGTAGCGTACGGCAAGGTTTGAGAGTTCACCTGTCCTGTTGGAAACGAAGGTTCCTGACTTTGTGCCTGCAAAACCACATAATCCCATGGCTTACTCTCGATTTTCGAAAAAGTTGTAGGATCATTGTAATGACTCTGAAAAGTGAATCCACCGTTTGTCTTTGAATCATAAGAGATCTTATCTCCTTTTGACAATGCCAGCTGACTCACCATCGTTGGAAGGTCGTTCACATAGATATAACTATTCCCTACCCACAGGACCGAAATACTATCCTGACCAAAAGAGATCAGACTTAAAAAAAAGATGAATAAGGTGAGCTTAATATGTTTCATATCAATTTATTTGTTCTCAAGACTCCAACTGTTTGAAGGGGTTGCTTCGTTGTTAGTTCACAAAAAGGCTCAATCAAGGAATCCTAACAGCTGGGATAAAGATGAGAATATCCAACGTAAAAAGAGTAACTTTAAGCAACAAATGATTCGAATGAAAAAGTTTCTGCTTCTATGTTCATCCACAATTTTCTCACTGCAGCTTTTCGCTCAGTTCAGTTTTGTCTATTCGGATGACATCATCGTTAAACGAGGCTCTGACACCCTGGATTTTGCGTGGACAGGTGGATTGAGCTATTCTCAAGTAGCTGATATCGACATTGATTTCGACGGAGATCTGGATCTTTTTATATTCGATCGAAGCAGTGATAACATTCGCGTTTTTACTCAGGAAAATGACAACGGTAATAAATATTACAAATTCAAATACGATGGTGCTTCTTTGTTTCCGAACGATATCTACTACAGAGCAACTACTGCTGATTATGACAATGATGGACGAAAAGACATCTTTTGCTATGGTATTGGCGGAATAAAAGTGTATCGTAATGTTGGTGATGCTACCAATGGTTTACAATGGGAGCTCGCAAAAAATCTTCTTTACTCCGATAACTGGGGGACTGAATTGAATCTTTATGTGAGCTCAGCGGATATTCCGGCAATTGTTGATGTTGAAGGTGATGGAGATCTTGATGTACTTACCTACCACATTGGAGGGCAGCATCTGCAATACCATAAGAACATGAGTATGGAGACCTACGGTATCCCTGACTCTCTGATCTTTGAGCTAAGAAACGAATGCTGGGGAACTTACAGGGAAGACATTAATACGAACACTGTCTTCCTTAATGATAATACCCCTCCCTGTGCGGAGGGAAATGTACCGGGTGCTGAATCCAACATTCCTGATGATGTTTTAAAGAGCAAACCATCT
>JALRFI010000195.1 GCA_023253775.1 Crocinitomicaceae bacterium | reverse complement strand
ACTGGAGCAAATGCAACAACATAAAAAAGAGGTGATATACCACCATCAGCTGTTAAAAAGTATTCACTGAAAAACTCAGGAGTTCCTGCTACATATGCTATAATTCCTGATATCCCAAGTGCAGAAAACATGTATCCATAGACACTTCTGAAAAATTCACGAGATATTTCTTTCGAAAAACCGTCGTGCTGATCAATTATTTCATTCATCGTTAATGTAATTTTGCTTGAACTAAATTAATAAATTCTTTTCTTGTCGAATCGTTTTTAAGGAAAATTCCGGTAAATGCGCTTGATGTTGTAACAGAATTTTGTTTTTGTACACCTCTCATCTGCATGCACATGTGAGAACACTCCAAAACTACTGCAACTCCTTTAGGATTCAATGCTCTTTGAACACAATCTCTGATCTCAATAGTAAGACGCTCTTGTACCTGTAATCTTCTGGCAAATGCATCTACCACTCGAGGAATTTTTGATAAACCTACGATCTTACCATCTGGGATGTAAGCCACATGTGCCTTCCCGAAAAAAGGTAACATGTGATGTTCACACATGGAGTACACTTCAATATCTTTCACAATCACCATTTCTGAGTATTCCTCATTGAAAATTGCTTGATTCATGATGTCGTCTGGATTGAGGTGATATCCATGTGTTAAGAACTGTATCGCCTTAGCAACACGTTCAGGAGTTTTTAATAATCCTTCACGGTTGGGATCCTCCCCAATATTTTTTAGAACATCTTCATAGTGCTCTGCTAATCTTGATGTGATCTCGTCGTTGTATTCTTCTTTCACAATGTATCTTTAAGAGATAAACGTGCTAATCTTAAAAAGGTTCTTTACCTCCGTAATATTCAACGTAGTTATTCTCAGTTTCAACAAGTTTAATCTTAACAAGTTCTCCACCCGCTTCACTGATCGGATCCTTTATCCTGTCCCAGATCTGAATAGCGATGTTTTCAGTTGAAGCAAGAATGCCTTGCAAAAAAGGAACATCCAGGTTTAGATTCTTGTGATCCAACGGTTCAACCACTTCCTTTTTCAAAATAAGACTCAATTCTTTTAAATTGATAACAAAACCTGTTTCTTCACTTGGAATCCCTTTGACTGTTACGTATATAGAAAAATTATGCCCGTGCCAGTTCTTGTTACTGCACTTTCCGAAAACTTCCCAATTCTTCTCCTCGCTCCACTCTTCCCTCCACAATTTATGCGCTGCATTGAAAGTTTCTCTACGGGTAATATAAATCGTTTTCAACTCAATAAATTTTCCACAAAGTTAGTCATGAAATCGGTTCATTGTATCCTTTTCGCTTCAATAATAGACGCTTTTCTCTACCTTTGAAAGGTGGAAGAACGAATTGACAAATTATTGATCCAGCGTGGCCTAGTAAGCTCCAGAGTGAGAGCAGAACAGATCATACGTGAGACAGGAGTCAAAGTAAATGGCAAACTGATCAATAAAACAGGTCGAAAAGTACCTGTAGATTCCACCATAGAACTTATAGCTGAAGAGCTTCCATGGGTATCGAGAGGTGCGCTTAAGCTAATTGAAGCTATAGGCCATTGGAACCCGAAAATAAAGGAAGGTTTCTACATGGACATCGGGGCGTCTACAGGAGGATTCACTGAGGTCTTACTTTCTCATGAGGCAAACAAGGTCTATTGCGTAGATGTAGGGAAAGACCAATTGCATTTCAAACTATTAAACGACCCTAGAATTATCAATCTGGAAAGGACACATGTTCGTGACCTTACGCACAAAATTATCCCTGTACAATGTGATGGCTGTGTTATCGACGTTTCGTTTATCTCATTGGAGAAAGTATTGCCGTTCCTTCACCCCTATCTGAAAGAGAATGCTTTTGTGATCGCTTTGGTAAAACCTCAGTTTGAAGTCGGGAAAGAAAATTTGGCAAAAGGAGGAATAGTAAAAAACAAGGAACTATACCCAATCACGATCGAAAAGATCAAACATGTGAGCACATTGAATCAATTGGATTATGTGGATCACATACCATCGCCTATTTTAGGTGGAGATGGAAATATGGAATTTTTGATGCTTTTAAAAAAGAGATAATGAGTCTACTTTTCATCATTTTAATGGAAAAATTGACCATGCAACAAATTCACAGCAAACATTGAAGTCTTGAATCCTGAAAGCCAAAGTATTTTAGACAAATTAATACTGATGTAACTTTTGCTTCTTTAGAACAATTCAAAATAAGCGAATTTCGTATCTTTGCAGCAATGATGACAGAAGGACAAAAGAAACCATTCAATGTGCGCGAGATCAGAGATGAATTCCCTGCCTTGAGACAACAGATTTATGGAAAAAACCTAATCTATTTTGATAATGGTGCAACATCTCAAAAGCCTCAGGTCGTCCTTGACGCGATCAACAGGTATTACTCCAAGGATAATGCGAATATTCATCGCGGAGTTCATCATTTAAGTCAAAAGGCAACTACTGAATATGAGGAGTCTCGAAAGCTCATACAGCAATACATTAATGCCCGAAAACTGGATGAGGTCATCTTCACCAAGGGAACGACAGATGGTATTAATCTTGTCGCTTCATCTTTCGGAGAATTGCTTTCTACTGGGGATGAAATCATCATCTCTGCCATGGAGCATCATTCAAACATCGTTCCGTGGCAAATGCTTTGTGAGCGAAAAAATCTGAAATTAAGAGTAATCCCCATCAACAAGAAGGGTGAGATCATCATGGAAGAATATGAAAAACTTCTTTCCTCTAAAACCAAACTTGTTGCTGTTACTCATATTTCGAATACATTAGGGACAGTCAATCCAATAAAAGAAATGGCTCAAAAGGCGCACGCAGTTGGGTCTAGAATTTTAGTAGATGGTGCACAAAGTATTCAGCATTTACCGATTGATGTTCTTGAGCTCGAGTGTGATTTCTTTGTTTTTTCAGGACATAAAGTTTTCGGTCCGACTGGTATAGGTGTGCTCTATGGAAAAGAAGATCTTCTGGATCGAATGCCGCCTTATCAGGGAGGGGGTGACATGATCGCAAAAGTAACTTTCGAAAAAACGACTTACAACGATTTACCTTTCAAGTTTGAGGCGGGAACACCGCATATTGCTGGTGGGATATGTCTTGGAGAAGCAGTTCGATATTTGTCATCAATAGATATGCAAGCGGCCATGAAACATGAAAAGGATCTTGCGGATTATGCTCAGCATCTACTAGACACTTTTGAGGGGATGCAAATCATTGGTGAAGCAAAACAGAAAACTAGTGTTGTATCTTTCGTGATGGAAGGGATTCACCCTTTTGATATCGGAACTTTACTGGATAAGCAAGGTATTGCTGTTCGAACTGGACACCATTGTACACAACCATTAATGGATTTTTTCAATATCCCTGGAACAGTTCGTGCCTCTTTTGCGTTTTATAATACGCGTCAGGAAGTTGAGTACTTCATTGAAGCATTTGAAAAGAGCATTAACATGCTCAAATAAAACATTATGCCCAGTCAAATCGAAAATAAACAACAAGAGATCATAGATGAATTCAGCATTTTTGATGACTGGATGGAAAAATACGAATACATTATTGAGCTGGGAAAAGAGCTTCCTCAGATCAATAATTCGAAGAAAACAGACGATAGATTGATCGAAGGTTGTCAATCCAGAGTTTGGCTGGATGCAGAGGTCGTAGACGGTAAGATGAATTTCACCGCAGACTCTGATGCAATCATCACAAAAGGAATTATCGGACTTCTGATTAGAGTATTGAATCACGAAAGTCCAAAAGAAATTGCTACCGCTGACTTACACTTTATTTCTGACATTGGCTTACAGGAGCATCTTTCTCCTACCAGAGCAAATGGCTTGGCAAGTATGGTGAAACGTTTGAAAATGGAAGCTTTAAAAAGCAGTATTGAATCAGGATTATAAGATGGAAAAAGAAGTTATCGAGCTGGAAAATAAAGTGGTTGAGGTTCTGAAGAGCATTTATGATCCTGAAATTCCCGTAGATATTTTTGAATTAGGTTTGATCTATGAAGTGAGGATCGACGAAGACAGGAATATTGAAATAATGATGACACTGACTTCACCGAACTGTCCGGTGGCCGAAAGTTTACCGAAAGAGGTTGAAGATAAAGTAGCCGCGATAGAGGAGGTTCTATCAGCAAAAGTGAACATTGTTTTTGATCCACCGTGGGACAAAGACATGATGAGCGAAGAGGCGAAGCTTGAACTTGGTTTCTTGTAAAAACGCAGATTCAAGATTTCCATATTCGCTTTAAAGTTTAAAATCAAGAATTTAACATGAGACGAGTTGTAATTACTGGAATTGGTGCATTAACACCAATTGGAAATAATTTGAATGAGTTCTGGACCAATTTAAAAAATGGAGTTAGTGGCGCGGCACCAATCACAAAATTTGACACTAGTCTTTTTAAGGCGAAGTTTGCTTGTGAGCTAAAGAACTTCGATTTAAAAGAACATTTCGACGTCAAGGATCTCAGAAAATATGATCCATTCTCCCTATATGCTTTAGTTGCGGTAGATGAAGCTATTAAACACGCCAACATTGATTTTGAATCCCTAGATCGCAACAGGATCGGAGTCATCTGGGGTTCGGGAAATGGTGGAATTCAAACTTTCCAGGATCAGATGATGGAATATTGCCACGGAGATGGTACGCCTCGTTTTACTCCTTATTTCATTCCGCGTATTCTGGTTGATATCGCTTCCGGAGTTATCTCAATAAAATATGGATTAAGAGGTGTGAATTTCTGTCCGGTTTCAGCATGTGCGACATCCAACACAGCCATTATAGAAGCATTCAACTACATTAAATGGGGGAAAGCCGACATGATCATTACCGGTGGTTCGGAAGCAGCGATCAACGAGGCGGCTATTGGCGGTTTTGCATCTGCCAAAGCACTATCTACCCGAAATGATTCTCCTGAAACAGCTTCAAGACCTTTTGATGTAACCCGTGATGGATTTGTGATGGGTGAAGGCGCAGGCGCTCTGATCCTTGAAGATCTCGAGCATGCAATGAAAAGAGGAGCTACCATCTATGGGGAGGTTGCCGGAGGTGGAATGGCCGCAGATGCCTATCATCTAACAGGAACTCACCCTGAAGGTGAGGGCGCAGTATTGGGAATGCATGAAGCACTGAGAGAGGCAGGTATTAGTCCAGATGAGATAGATCACATCAACATGCATGCAACCTCAACTCCATTGGGGGATAGCTCAGAACTTCTCGCTGCAAAAAGGGTATTTGGTGAACGTTCATCACTTGCTGTATCCGCAACCAAATCAATGACCGGACATTTGCTTGGAGCCGCAGGTGCAATTGAAGGTATTGCTTGTGTTTTGGCATTAAAAGAAGGAATTGTACCTCCAACGATCAACACGACTGAGATCGAACCTGATTACAAAGACATGTTTACATTTCCCTTAAATAAAGCTTTAGAAAAAGACATGACTTATGCAATGAGTAATACGTTTGGATTCGGGGGGCATATTGCAAGTATTATTTTCAAGAAATACTAGTCGTTAAGCTGCAAATTTCCGAGTAAAACTTATCGCAGAGTTCAAAAAATGAACTCGTTCTCAAAAACTTAGCAAATTAATCCCTACCTTGAGTTGATTAATAAGAAGCTACAATCGATGAGGAAAAATTCGTTTCTTTATTCCTTGAAGAACCTTCTGTTCGTTTCTAGTATGCTGGTAATGGCATTTTTTGTTCTACCAGGATTTACTTCCAGCGACCAGAATAATGATCTGACTATCGTCATTACAAACATCAAAAAGGTATGTGGAATCATTCAGATCGGTATCTATAATAAAAAGGAAAATTTTCCGAAAATCGGTAAAGAGTTTCGTAAGCTTTCAGTGAAAGTTGAGGGAAAAGAGTTTAAATACACAGTGAAAGACCTACCTCCGGGAAACTACGCAATCGCCTTGTATCATGATTACAATTCAGACGGAACTTGTAATACGAATTTAATCGGAGTCCCTACTGAATCGTATGGTTTCTCCAACAACATCAAGCCATTTCTATCTGCACCTTCCTTTCAGGATACCAAGTTCAGCCACCTGAAAAAGAGTGCTGTTTACATTACTCTGTTTCATTAAATTTGATCAGTAGCCGCAAGATCTGACAGTGTCATCTATCGCTTTTTGAATATCGCTTTTTGAATACTTCAACACTTTCATTGAATCCACAGTATTCAAGTATGTATTTGCCGATTGGGTGGAAATAAAATGATACAGGTTCAATCCCGTTTGCTTTCCGGAGACTTTAAAGAAAAATGAAACAAGGGAAGAAAAAAAACGCACTAAAAAAATAGGAACAGTAATTACAATTCGTTTTTTACCAAGAGATCTCGAAAACATACCAAGCATTTCTTTCCAGCTTACATTATCCCCGCCTACGATCCATCGATCTTTATGTTTTGCATTTTCTATTGCACCAACAGTAGCCTGAGCAACACTTTCAACGGAAACCATATTCGTTCCACCCGATGTGTAAAACAATACAGGCATTGATTTCACATATTTCACAAGAGGTTTCCACAAGGGTGTTCTACCCGGTGTAGCACCAAAGATATAAGGCAATTCAAGCGTAATAACAGCTGTTGAACCATCCGAATTTGCCTCGCTTTCCTCTTGTTGTAACTTTCTGCTCTTCACATACACGTGATGCTCGGACATCTTCCACTCGGGTTTTTCTCTATTGAAATGAGAGAAATAAGATCCCAGAATGATCATCTTTTTGACACCTTTTCTATTGCAAAGTTTTATCAGTTTGACACACGTTACTACATTCTCGTTATAAAAGAATTCTTGAGCATTTCCTTTCGGAATAGTTCTATCGTCAGCACCTCCTGCAAAGATCACATGATCAAAATCATTAAGCACACTTTCCAGTTCTGAATCCGTCATTCCCTTAAGGTCAAAATGGAGAATCGGGGCTTTTGCATACGTATCGTCTTTTGCAGATCTACTCCCAATATTGACCACATAATTTCGAGATTGAAGTTCATTGACAATATGGTATCCAACGAAACCAAGTCCCCCAATAACTAGAACCTTTTCCATTATTTGATCTTCCCGTTTTCTTTCAACCAATGAAGACCATCTCGGATACTTTCGGTCATTGGACGAAAAGTATAACCTAATTCTCTCTGTGCTTTTTCACTAGGAATATCACAATTGGATTGTAAAACCTTGATTGCATATACCGTAAACATTGGCTTAGCTTTAATCAACCGACATGCCGATTCAAGAACCCAAGCAGAAGCAATGGCAATTGGAAGAGGAATTTTCATTTTAGGCTTTCTCATCTTCGATTCGTAACCTGAAAGAAAATCAAAAAACTGATTTAAAGACATTCGCTCTCCAGCTAAAATATAGCCTTCTCCTTTTCTGCCTTTTTCCCATGCAAGTATGAGTCCATCCACCACATCTCTTACATCCACAAAATTGTATTCTCCGTCAATATAGACCGGTAATTTATTACTTGCATAATCCCTGATCAATCGTCCAGCTTCTGATCCTCTGTAATCGTGAGGTCCCATAACACCAGAAGGAAAACACACTACAGCGTCCAATCCTTTCTCAACTGATTCAAATACTTTTTTAGTAGCTGCAGCCTTTGTTCTTGCATACGCTCCAAATAGGTCTTGCCCATTGAAATCACTCTCTTCTGTGATCGGAATCCCATGGGTACCTTCCGGTAAAGCATGAACAGAGCTTGTATACACCAAACGCTCTACTCCATGCGCAATGCACGCATCTACTACATGTTGCGTTCCCTGAACATTAACATCATTTAATTCTTTGGAATCAAAAGAAGAAATTGAAATAATACCTGCCAGATGAAAAACATACTTCATTCCTTTAACAGCCGAGTCGACTTCATGGGCATGTCTCAAATCTCCTTTTACCACTTCCAACTCAAGATGGCTTAACCACTCAGGCTTTTCACCTGTTTTGGTCATTACCCGCACCCTCTCACCTCTTTCGATAAGTTTTCGCACAAGTACATTGCCAATATGGCCTGAACTCCCTGTTACAAGTATCATTGTTCTAGTTTTTGTAAGGATAGTAACTATTTATGAAGAAATCAATGTTATAGATCGGATCAATTTAAAATGTTCTGAACAATATATATTTTGATCATTTGAGCTCTGCCTCCAAGTACCAGGCAGTATGCGAATTGGTCATGTGTTTTTTGACAAGCTCCTCAGGTGTACCAGAACCAATGATCATACCTCCGCCTTTTCCTCCTTCCGGTCCAATATCTACAATGTGATCTGCGACTTTTATGATGTCCAAGTTGTGTTCGATCACCAAAACAGTGTTTCCTTCATCGGCTAATCGTTGGAGTACATTCAATAACATTCGGATATCCTCAAAATGTAATCCGGTTGAAGGCTCATCCAGTATATAAAATGTATTGCCTGTACTTTTCTTTGCAAGCTCTGAAGATAATTTTATTCGCTGGGCTTCTCCTCCGGAAAGAGTTGTTGATGGTTGACCTAATTTAATATACCCTAATCCAACCGAAAGCAATGTCGATAATGGTCGATGGATCTTTGGAATTGATTCAAAAAACACCGTCGCATCCTCAATGGTCATGTCGAGCACATCTGCAATCGATTTACCTTTATACCGAACTTCAAGTGTTTCGCGGTTGTACCGTTTCCCATTGCACGTTTCACATTCAACATATACGTCTGGTAAAAAATTCATCTCAATGACCTTGAGTCCTGCCCCACTGCACGTTTCACAACGACCGCCAGCAACGTTGAATGAAAATCTTCCTGCTTTATATCCACGAATAAGAGCCTCGGGCATTCCGCTGTATAAACTCCTTATTTCGTCAAATACCTTCGTGTATGTAGCAGGATTTGATCTTGGTGTTCTGCCAATAGGACTTTGGTCGATCTCGATCACCTTATCGATATGTTCTAATCCCTTGATCATCTCAAATTCCAAAGGTTTTCGAACCCCATTATAAATGTGCTGAAGTAAGATTGGGTAAAGTGTCTGATTGATAAGTGATGATTTTCCGCTACCGGATACACCTGTGACACAGGTAAAAGTACCCAAAGGAATTTTGAGATCGACATTTTTAAGATTGTGACCTTTTGCTCCCTTTAATTCAAGGAAATTTCCATTACCCTTTCTCCTTTTTTCCGGTAATTCAATGGAAAGTTCACCCTTCAAATATTTGGTGGTCATTGAATCGATTGCCTTCAATTCTTCTATCGGACATGCATTAACGATCCTTCCACCGTGCGCACCGGCACCTGGACCAATATCAACTACAAAATCGGCTGCCTCGATCATTTCCTTGTCGTGCTCAACAACGATAACACTATTGCCAGTGTCTCTTAGTCGTTTCAAGGAATTGATCAATCGTGTGTTGTCTCTTTGATGCAATCCTATAGAAGGTTCGTCTAGTACGTAAAGTACATTCATCAATTCTGAGCCGATCTGTGTTGCCAATCTGATTCGTTGAGCCTCTCCTCCTGATAGAGTTTTTGCAGAACGGTGCAGGGTCAAGTAGTCCAGTCCTACTTCCAGAATGAAATTCAATCTAGATCTGATCTCCTTTAAAATCTCAGTACCGATCAATAATTGATCTTGAGATAAATGCGTTTCAATATCATCAAACCAGACTTTCAATTCGGAAAGGTCCATCGAAGCCAATTCTCCAATATGTTTATCGTTGATACGGAAATAATGGGCTTCTTTTTTCAATCGGGTTCCCTCACAAGAAGGACACGTTTTTTTATTCATAAAGCTTTGTGCCCATCGCTGTATTGCGGCTGTGCTTTCTTCGGAGTGCCTCATGATAAAGTTTGTGACACCTTCGAAAATAATATCGTTGTTCTTCTTAGATCGCTCTATTCCTTCGTTGCCATAAAGAATAACGTTTAAAATATCTTCGGGAATCTCTTCCAAAGGAGTTGAGATAGAATATCCTTCCTGGACTAAATAGGCATCGAGTTTTTCAAAGATCCACACTCTTTTGTATTCCCCGATCGGCGCTAAACCACCTTTCTTGATACTTAGTTTTGGGTCAGGGATGATCTTGTCGATATCTGCTTCAGAAACTTCACCGAGACCACTACATGTTGGACAAGCACCATAAGGAGAATTAAACGAAAAAAGACTTGGTTCAGGCTCAGGATAAGAAATGCCCGAAGTAGGACACATTAGCATCCTTGAAAAATGTCTGATCTTCCCAGATTCATGGTCCTGGATCATCATGGCTTTACTGCCGTATTTCATGGAAGTCAAAACAGAATCGTAAAGTCTTTTCCGATCTTTATCCGAAACAGCGAGACGATCAATTACAATCTCAATATCGTGGATTTTATATCGATCAAGCTTCATCCCTTTCTCAATTTCTAGAAGTTCTCCGTCGACCCTAACCTTACTGAAGCCCATTTTTCTGATCTGCTCGAAAAGCTCACGATAATGTCCTTTTCTTCCCTTTATTTTTGGAGCTAGAAGGATAACCTTTTTCCCATCGTAATAAGAAAGTATAAGATCAACGATCTGGTCATCTGAATACTTCACCATTTTTTCTCCAGTCTCATAGGAAAAAGCTGTGCTTACTCTTGCGTATAATAATCTAAGAAAATCGTACACCTCAGTGATTGTTCCGACTGTAGACCTCGGAGATCTCGAAACGGTTTTTTGCTCAATAGAAATTACAGGACTTAAGCCTTCTATTTTATCAACATCGGGTCTTTCCAATCCACCAAGAAACTGTCGGGCGTATGATGAAAATGTTTCAATATACCTTCTTTGACCTTCGGCAAAAATCGTATCAAAAGCCAGTGAAGATTTTCCTGAACCAGATAAACCAGTGAAAACAACCAATTCATTTCTGGGGATTTTTAGGTCAACATTTTTCAAATTATGTTCCCTAGCCCCAAAAACTTCTATGTATTCCATTTCAGTCATTTTTCATACTCCCTGTAAGGCTTCAGATTGAAGCTTTTTATAGGGATCTCTAATTCCAATATTTCATTTTGAACGGTAAGTTTGTTACCAAGGATCCAAGGATTTAATTTTTTTATAATCTTCAAATTATACCCAACAGATTTAGACCATTTCGCAAGATCATGAATGTCCTCTGTCACTTTAACAATTCTCGTTTGAATTGGTTTATATAGATCCTGCTCAGGTATAAAGAAACCATATGCTCCAGGATTTTCCATGATCAATTTCATTGCAATAGCCCGGTAAACATATCTCCCTGTTTCACTATTCATATGGGTGTCGTAATAATTATCCGTCTCCTGCCATCGCATATCACTTCGAACCCCTCCAATGCCTCGATTATAAGAAGCAATTGCTAGGGGCCAGCTTTTTAAGGTGTCGTATGCTTCAATCAAATATTGACAGGCAGCATAGGTACTTTTCTCAATATTCATTCGCTCATCAATCTCCTGATTGATCATAAGACCAAATTGCTTAGCAGTGACAGGCATAAATTGCCAAAATCCCACGGCACCTGCGGGACTAACCGCTTGTTGCAGATTGCTTTCGATAACAGCCACATATTTAAGGTCCTCGGGTAGATTCTTTTCATTCAATATTTTTTCGATCATTGGAAAATATCTTGCACTTCTTTTGATGGCCTGAATTGTTGAACTATGATAGTATGCATTCGTTAAAACCTCACGATCAAGACGTTCACGAATATCTTCATCTTCCAGATAGATGGATTCACCGCAGAATTCAATCAATTTTGGGATAGATGGAAGAACGAGTTGCTGCTGTTCTGTACTATGTATTTTGGCACTACTATTAGGACCTACTTCATTTTTGCATCCAACTATAAAAACCATGAAAATAAGGAAGATACCAGGAATTCGCATTTGTAAATTTTCAAATACGAAAATACCAAATTCAATGCTCTTGAATTACCGTTGCCTCAGGAAATTTTATCGTGTTTCTATAAAGGTAGAAGAACACCAACCAGAAATATGGAATGAAGGCAAGTGTGGCTAACGTATAATTATTGATGACCAAGATGATTATAAGCACACTCAAAAATGCAGAGACAAAACCAATGGCAGTGAAAACTAACCAAACTTGACGGTCATTTTTCCCAGAATAAACCATGTGATGTGTGGTATGATCCTTTCCACCAACCATCGGTGACTGACCTCTTTTAATCCTGTTAATTACTACTGTCAATGTATCCGCTGCTGCAGGAGTGAACGCAGTTAAGCAAGTAATGATTCCAGTCCAAGAATGATTCTGTGTTAAATGACCTATATTCCAGAAATACTTGACCGCAAAAAAAGCAACAAACAATCCTATAAATTGACTGCCGGCATCACCCATAAATATCTTGGAGGGGTGAATATTGTATTTTAAAAACCCGATCATGCCCCCCAACATCGCAATTAGCATTACTCCCCAGATATCATATTGAAAACCATTTACGATTCCATTTGCGAACATTGCTCCCAGAATTATAAAAAATACGGTTGTACCTGTTATGCCATCCATGTTATCAAGCATATTCAGTGAGTTCATTACAACGATAACCCAAACCACTGTAAGTGCAGCATCGATCCAGAAAATATGGGTCATATCCGCAATTGTCCCGGTGATCACCAGGGTAACACCACATAAAACTTGAGCAAATAATTTTAACAAAGGTTTTGTATCGTAAGCATCATCCGCCAGCCCCATCAAAAAAGCGAGGCTTGAGGCCACAAGGAAACCCGCAAATTCGATGTCTCTGAAAATGTTTTCTCCATCTGAGACGATGGAATAGCCCAGTGCCGTAAAAATAAACACCATAAAGAAGCTTACTCCGCCCAGGGAAGGCTTTGACTGATTACTCCATCGAATGACTACATCATTCTTATTTCTTATACCAAGGGTCTGAGAAAATGACAAAAGTAGTCCGTTAGTGACTAGCGAGATTATGATTCCAGCGATCAAAAAAGCAATCATATGGACAATTCCGAATAGCAAGGTTATTAGAATGGGCTATAAAAGTCTCGGAAAGGTACTCCATTTTTATCTTTTTCAGAAATATTTGGATCATCAATGTCCCACGAGATGCCTAAATCATGGTCATTCCAGCTTATACATCCTTCGTTTTGAGGAGAATAAAAATTCGTGCACTTGTAATTAAAAATCGTATGGTCTT
>JALRFI010000189.1 GCA_023253775.1 Crocinitomicaceae bacterium | reverse complement strand
ATTATCCGGTAGGATTGTCTTTTGAAGCATCCAATGAAATGATGGCCAGTGATCCGGAACAATTTAAATCCAAGGTTCAGGAATCACTGAGACGTCATGCTTCGGCAATCAATAAGCATACTGCAAAGGGAACCTATTTCTTTGATTATGGAAATGCCTTCCTTTTGGAAGCATCAAGATCAGGCGCTGAGATCATGGCAGAGAATGGTATCGATTTCAGATATCCGTCTTACGTTCAGGATATTATGGGGCCAATGTGTTTTGACTACGGATTTGGTCCGTTCCGTTGGGTATGTGCATCTGGCAAACCAGAGGATCTTAAAATGACCGATGACATCGCTTGTGAGGTTTTGGAAGAGATCAAAAAAAATAGCCCTGATGAGATCCAGCAACAAATGGCGGATAATATACATTGGATCAAAGGTGCACAAGAGAATAAGCTAGTAGTTGGTTCTCAGGCAAGGATTCTTTATGCTGATGCTGAAGGTAGAATGAAGATTGCTAAAGCGTTCAATGATGCAATTGCTGCAGGAAAGATAGGTCCGGTTGTGTTGGGAAGAGATCATCATGATGTTTCAGGGACTGACTCTCCGTATCGTGAAACTTCTAACATCTATGATGGATCAAGATTTACTGCGGACATGGCCATCCATAATGTAATCGGTGATTCATTCAGAGGTGCAACATGGGTGTCGATACATAATGGCGGTGGAGTAGGATGGGGAGAAGTGATCAATGGTGGATTCGGAATGTTGTTGGATGGATCTGAAGATTCTGAGCGAAGGCTAAAGATGATGCTTCACTGGGATGTCAATAATGGTATTTCAAGAAGATCTTGGGCCAGAAATGAAGGAGCCATTTTCGCAATTAAAAGAGCAATGGAGGTCGAGCCAAATTTAAAAGTTACGATACCTGAGCTGGTTCAAGATGAACTATTGGAAGGATTATTCAATAAAGAATCAATCCACAGAAACTAATTTCTGTTCGTTGGTGTAATAAAGATATCCCTTTACATTAGGGAAACCCATTTGATCAAGCAGATATGCATATTGTCTTATCTGCTTTTTGTTTTTTTCATTGGGTACACCGGTTTTATAATCAAGAACTACCGTTTTATCCTTTTGAAGGATGATTTTATCAGGTCTTTTCATTTCTTCTTCAGAAACGATTATTTCTCGTTCATTCAGTATTTCGGATTCATTACCGAAAAGATTTTTCCATTCTTCAGATTGCAGCAGTTGAACAGCCTCTTCAATGATCCTATCCTTAAATCTTTTTTCGATCTTTCCGGTAGACAAATACGCTGAAAGTTGCATGGAAACATCTTTTCTCGGATCCATCTCAGCCATGAACCAATGGAATTGATTTCCGTACCTTTGTTCTTCAGATAATGTTTCTTCCTGGATCTGATTATCCCTCAAAGCAATATCCGGGAACCATAACTGCTCCAATACAGTGTTTGGGGTAAAAAAAGTATCTTTCTTATGTTGTTTGCTTACTTTTTGTGATCTGCTACCTCGTTGAATATAGCACTTGTTTTCTTCGATCCGAGCATCGCCCATTTTATTAAAGTGGTCGTGCAAGTATTGTCCAATAGAAGAAGATACAGTTTGATTAAAGCCATACAATCGTTCTTCTGGTCGTGTCATGGCCACATAGCACAAATTAAATTTGTCTGTTAAGGCCTGACCATTTTCCAGTTCGGAAATCTGTTTTACTTCCTTAATAACACTTTCTTTACTCAAAGGGGTGTAAAGTACTTTATCACCCACCTCGACGAGCGTATTTTTTCCATTCTTAAGCTTCAAGGCCATATTAGGAATTATTACTACCGGAAATTCCAGACCCTTTGATTTGTGCATTGTCATGATGACAATGGCGTCTCGACTGGCTGGCGTTTGAATGGCCAACGAATTTTTCTTTTCGTCAAAAGTACTTATCAGAAGTTCAAGATCCGGACCGTTATTAATCTCAAGGTCATATACAAAATCTGACAGGTGATGTAAATAGGGATTGTTCAATTCATTCCATCCCATTATCCTGAAAAATCCTTGTGTCAGCTCATAGATGCTCTCATATTTGAAAAAGAAATTTGATCGATCACCAAAATAGTTGGCAATAAATTCATCATCATCAAAATACGAGTATTCTTTTCCTTCCTTTGAAATGGCTTTTTTGATGAAAGTTCGATAGGTGTCGAATGGATTTGGGACCTTACATTTCAAAAATAGGTCTGCGAATTTTTTTATTTCTACAGTTGAAAATGGTTTGTATCGTCGTTTAAAATAGGAAAGCGTTGTTTGTACGAATGGGTCGTTGTTCAACAATAATGACTCAGCAGAAACTATCTTATGCTCATTCTTCCTTAAAAAAATCGCCCAGTGGTTGGCCTCTGCGTTTCGTTCGGTTAAAATACATATATCACCTTTTTCAAATCCGTCTTCCAAACAATCTGATATCACTTTTAGGACATTTTCCTCGATTTCGATCTTTTGGTCTTTGGAGATCTTGTACGATTCGATCTGAACTAAACCATTGTGTTTTGCTCTCGGTGTTTGAGAGACAGAATCATAAAATCCGTCTGAAATAGATGGAAGATCTTCGCGCAATGATTCGAAGAATTCATTGTTCAATGAAACGATTTCACAGCCGGACCTCCAGTTTTCGTTCAATGGGACCAATTCACCCATATCTCTGAAGAAGCCCGATTTTTTTTCAAGTTCTTGATCATGTTCCGGATTATAAATACCGGGAAGTGCCAGGAATTGTTCAGCAACTCCATTCTTAAAACGATAGATAGATTGTTTTGGGTCACCAACGATTAGATTCTTATGTTCATTCCCCAAGGATTCATGAATTAGTGGAACAAGATTGATCCATTGTAATCGTGAAGTGTCCTGAAATTCATCAAGCAGAAAATGCTGGAATCTCGAACCGAGTCGTTCATAAATAAATGGAACTTCTTCTTGAAGTAATAGGGATGAGATCAATTGATTGAATTCTGAAATTCGAATAAGTCTCTCCTCTTTTTTTAAGGAGTTGATACTTCGCGCAATGAATTTGAGAAGAGCCATGTTATAAAAACTCTTCAAATACTTTTTGGTCAGCTCATATTGAGGATGAACCTCCTGAAAATATGTTACCAGCTGACGGTTGGATTCTTTAACTGTCTCAGGAAATTCCTTCTTCGCCGGTGTATCTTTAAAACAGAGTTCGCTGATGTAGACACCCAGCTTGGAGGGCAATTCATCCAAGTCTTTTAAAGTGAAAAAGCTATTCGTGAGACTCTTTCCTTGAGGATATTGACTACTGTCTACTCCGGCTTGAATAAAATAATCGTAAAGTTCCTTGCCTTTCCTTTTGAATTCTTGCTCCACTGCATTCACTTCCGACTGGAGTTGTTTATAGGCAGCTGGTGAGAAGTCTTTTGTAAGAAGGTGATTTACAATTTTTAGGTCTTTTTCCTTATTAAGGACTTCCCCAAACTCACTTAGTTGTCTCCTAAAATCCCAGGAAATACCATCTTCAAGGTTTCTCTTTGCATATTCAAAAGCTATAGTTGTGAATTCCTCTTGTTCTTCTTTACCAAGATTGTTCACTAGTTGATCTACCACCTTTCCGATCAACTGTTTTTCATTCAACACTACTTCGAAATCTGCGGGAAGATCTAGGTCTCTTGCAAAAGATCTGATCAAGCGTAAGTTGAATTTATCGATGGTGACCACATAAAAATCTTCATATCTGTGCAAAACCCACTTTAGCGTTTGATTGGCTCTCTGAATAATCTCTTCTTTCTTTAAGCTCAATCTGGTGGTAAGCTCCTCAACCATTTGAGCAGTTTTTTCGTCCTTTGAATTGAAATGGGCTATCTTATCCAGTGATTGGATCATCCTGTTTTTCATTTCCAGTGCTGCCATGTTAGTAAATGTCATGGCGATAATGGAAGAGAATTTTGAAGATGAATCGGCGTTTTTGAGAACGATTGTCAGGTACTCGAGTACAAGATTGTGTGTTTTACCACTTCCGGCAGAGGCATTCAGGATTTTTAAACATTTCGTTGAAGTGGAAGAAGACATGAGATGAATTAAATTGTGGATTAAAAATAGGGAAAATCAGGAGTGTTTAGTAAATTTGTTAGAACTGATCTATGAAAAAAATATTTCTGTTTATTGTTGGGTTTGCTTTAATTACCTCGTGTGGTGACAAAGGCGAAGATGATCCAGTTGCACCAGTTCAGGATCAGTTGAGAATGACGATTCAACCAACTTTTGGTATCGATGATTTGGTGTTGGATCAGACATACATTACCGATGAAGGTTACAATGTTCAGTTTACGGATCTTAAATGTTTTATGACCGATATCAGAAACGGTAGTTCAATACTCAGTTCCTCAGCATTGTTTGATTTCCGAGAGAAGGGGACCACCTTTTTCACGAAGGTTGGTAAACCAGCAAATTATTCCTCGCTGGAAGCTTATCTTGGTGTTCCTTCAGATAGAAATCATGGAGATCCAACTGCTTTTTCTACCTCTGATCCACTTTATATAACGAACGCAAACGACATGCATTGGGGATGGAATCCAGGATATATTTTTATTAAAGTCGAAGCAAAAGTGGACACTATATCTGATGGCATTGACAATTTTGATCATGTTGTCGTGTTCCATGTTGGAGGAGATACCTACTTGAGAAATTTAAGTTTTCCTTCTTTGATGTGGAATGCCGCCGGAACGAACTTATATAGTTGTCCTCTTAAGCTGGACATGAAAAAATTTCTAAACAATGGAACAGAGAATATTGATCTGAAATTTGAATATTCTTCGCATACAGCTCCAGGACAAGAGGCGATCAGTACAAAAGTGATCGATCATTTTAATGGTGCAATAAGCTTGTATTAAATGAAGTATCTCCCACTGATATTTTTGTTTTTCGTCATTTTACTTGCCTGTAAAAAGGACAAGGTAGATTACGAACCAACACCTTATCAAATAGACATACCTTCTCATTTTCCTGCAATGCAGATTCCTGAAGACAATCCGATGACAATTGAAGGAGTGGAATTGGGAAGATTTTTATTCTATGAAGTGAAACTTTCTGGCGACAATACGATGTCTTGTGCAAGTTGTCATGCACCGGCAAATGCATTTTCCGATCCGAATCAGTTTTCTTTAGGGATCGACGGAATTCCTGGAAATCGAAATTCAATGGCACTCATTAATCTTGGCTGGCAGACCTCTTTCTTTTGGGATGGAAGATCAAAAACTCTAGAAGATCAGATATTGGAACCTGTTCCAAATCCAATAGAAATGCATCAGGAGTGGAAAGATGCGGTTGCTAAGTTAAACGCTGACGTGAAATACCGAAATCGGTTTTTTAAAGCATTCGGAGAAGAAGGAATTGATTCTACAAAGGTTGCTAAAGCGATTGCCCAATTCTTGAGAACCATGATCTCAGGTTCCTCCAAGTATGATGTCATGTACAAGTATGAAAACAGTTATCCGCTTTCTACTTCTGACCAAACAATTCTTGCTACCATTACTGTCGAAGAATGGGCAGGATATGATCTTTTTAAAAGCTTAAGCGGAGCCGATTGTTTTCATTGCCACAATGGACCGTTGATGCAAGTGCAGAAATTCAGTAACAATGGCTTGGATGGAACGTTTGCAGATTTAGGAAGAGGAGGAATTACTGGAAACGCAAATGATAATGGAAAATTTAAAGTTCCGACTTTGCGAAACATTGCCCTTTCTGCACCGTACATGCATGATGGAAGGTTTACTACACTTGATGAGGTTATTGAGCATTATTCTTCAGGGGTGCAGCAAAGCTCCACGATCGATCCATTGATCGAATACGCGTTTCAGGGAGGAGTTCAATTGAATGCTTCAGAGAAGCAGCTGTTAAAGAAATTCCTTGAAACATTGACAGATTACAATTTCATTAATAATCCTGATTTTCAGGATCCAAATTAATAGAACCGCAATGATAGACGAAAGAAGATTGACCACTGAGGAGAAGGCGTTGAAGATTAACCTGACGTCGGATATTTACGGGTGTTTTGCTGAGATCGGTGCAGGTCAGGAAGTGGCTGCGAATTTTTTCAAAGCAGGTGGTTCATCAGGAACAATTGCCTATACTCAGTCCGCATATGACATGAAGGTTTCCGACGGAATGTATGGAGAAGCGTCAAGATATGTTTGTGAAGAGAGATTGGTGACGATGTTGAGGACTGAGTACGATACTTTGAGATTTCGTTTGCCCAAGAAATATAAAGAAGCTCGATTCTTCGCCTTTTGTAATACAGTGGAATCTTTGAATTACCACAAAACCAATCAAGGTCAAGGATGGGTTGGGATTCGCTTTCAGTTGAGTTTAGAGTCTGAACCAAATGAGATTGTACTTCATATAAAAATGCATGATAATAGTCACAAGGCTCAACAGGATGCAATTGGTATTCTTGGTGTGAACCTAGTGCATGCATGTTATTTTCATTTTAATGACCTCGATGATTTCTTAACCCATTTGACACATCGTCTACCTCGCGACCGTATGGAAATTGATATGATGAGAGTATCTGGTCCGGAGTGCATGACCGTAGACAATAGGATTATTGCGTTGAACCTTGTTAAACGAGGAATTACCGATGCAACTATGTTCGACTTACAAGGGAATGTGCTTCAGCCTGCAACTGCATTATACAAAAAGAACATATTGTTGATGCGTGGTAGATTTAGACCAGTTACTAAGGTTCACATTGATATGATTGAAGAAGGGACGAAACAGTTCCTTCAGGAGAAAGAAGTAAAGGAAGAGAATCTCAATGTGATTTTTGAATTGACATTGAAAGATCTAACTGCAGATGGAAAGATCTCGGATAAGGATTTCGTGGATCGTGCTGAACTACTTAGCTCACTGGGTTATACGGTAATGATCTCTAATTATTTGAAACACTATAAAATGGTGGATTACCTAGCTACCATTGCAAGAGGCAAACTAATGGGCGTAATCGTCGGGGTATATAATTTACACACCATCTTTGATGAACGCTATTATGACAATTTGCCTGGAGGATTGCTTGAAGCTTTTGGTAGAGGATTTGGTCACAACGTTAAGATGTTCGTTTATCCTGCCAACAATGTCGATACGGGGGATATTTATGACCTGAGTAATATCCGTATTCCGGATCACTTAAAGGGACTATTGAATTATTTGAAAGATAATAATAAAATGGAGGCCATTAAAAATTATGATCCAAGGTTATTACATATTCTGTCGGATGATGTTCTATCAAAGATTAGAGCTTCTGTTTCCAGTTGGGAAGATGATGTACCTGTTGAAGTGGCTAGCGCTATAAAAGAGCATGATCTATTTGGATTCAGAAAAGAAAATGCTACCATCCAATAATTTCATCTTATGCCTCACATTAAAAATGCGTTGATCCGGTATCGTGTTATCGATCGCTGTCTGAGGAATAAATTCAGGCCTGTCCCAAGTAAAAAGGAACTTAGGGAGGCGTGTGAGGAAGAGTTGTATGGTTCAGTCGAAGGAGCCAATATTTGTGATTCCACGATTGAAAAGGACATGTTCCAAATGAAAATGGAACATGATGCTCCTATTCGATACAGCAAAAAACATGGGGGCTATTATTATGAAGATGCTGATTTTACGATCAGTGATATTCCTCTTACTGATGATGACCTTGAAGCCCTATCTTTCGCAGTAAAAACATTACAGCAATTTAAAGAGAGTAATGTTTTTAGGCAATTTGGAAGTGCCATCGATAAAATTTCCGATCGAGTGGCTGTTTCAAAAACGAAAGATTCCGAATCTTTTATCCAGTTTGAACAATCCTCATCTGAAGGAGGGAGTGAATTCATAACCGATTTATTGGGAGCTATCAAATCCGGTAATCTGGTGGAATTTGATTATGGTAAATTTGATTCCGAAGAATTGGATCACCGGAAAGTTTTACCACTACTATTAAAGCAGTACCGTAATCGATGGTATTTGATTTCATTCGATGTGATCAAGAATGAATATAGAACGTTCGCATTGGATCGATTTGATTCACTCGATATTTGCGATGAAAGAGCATCAAGACCCAAAGACTTTCATCCGGATAACTTCTTTAAACATAGTATAGGTATCACTAGCGGAAAAGAATCACCTCAGAGGATCAGGTTTATAGCAAGTGAGCTGGCGTCAAAATATATTGATTCATTGCCGCTTCATGGGTCTCAAAAGATCGAGAAAATGTTGGATCATGGTTATGCCTTTTCTCTATATGTGATTATTACTGAAGAGTTGATCCGTGAGTTCATGAGTTATGGCGGAGCAGTTCAGATTCTTGAGCCAATCTCCCTTAAAGATGAGATGAGATCCAGAGCAGAGAGGATCTTGAAAAATCATTAATACGACCATTCCTTGATTCTTCTTCATTTGAAAACTGTATTTTCTGCTAACTTCGTAGGAAAAATTTGTTCATGGAACTGATCATTGAAAACATTGGAAATGTAAGAGTTATTAAACTGAATCGTCCACAGGTATTCAATTCATTCAATCGTTCAATGGCCTTGGGGTTTCAAAAGGCAATTGATGATTGTGATCTTGATGATTCGGTAAGAGCGATCGTCATTACGGGTGAAGGAAAAGCATTTTGCGCTGGACAAGATCTTGCTGAAGCTACAGATCCTGAAGGACCTGATCTGCAATCGATCGTTAGAGAGCACTACAACCCGATCATATTAAAGTTGAGAAATATTGAAAAGCCGGTGATCGCTGCTGTAAATGGAGTTGCAGCAGGAGCAGGAGCTAACATTGCTTTGGCTTGCGACATTGTGATCGCAAAAAGAAGTACTAGTTTCATTCAGGCCTTTTCAAAAATTGGATTAATTCCTGATTCTGGAGGCACCTATTTTCTGCCTAGGTTGATTGGAATGCAAAAGGCGTTGGCACTAATGATGACAGGAGACAAAGTCTCAGCAACAGATGCTGAAGCGATGAACATGATCTATCGTGCAGTGGAAGACGATGAATTTGATCAGTTCGTAATGAATTTCGCTACAAACATTTCCAAAATGCCGACGAAAGGACTTGGTTTAACGAAAAGAGCAGTAAACATATCGATGTCAAACGACCTCGTTACTCAATTGGCACTGGAGGAAGAATTACAGACGGAAGCAGGATCAACATATGATTTTCGAGAAGGAGTAAATGCCTTCATGGAAAAAAGACGACCTGAATTTAAAGGAGAATAAAATGAAGGTAGGAGTATTAGGGGCCGGAACAATGGGGGCAGGTATCGCTCAGGTTGCCGCTCAGAATGGACATCAAGTGGTTTTAGTGGATGTGGGGCAAGATGTTTTGGATCGTGCAAAAGCAGGATTAAAAAAAGTACTTGATCGATTGATCGAAAAAGATAAGATGGATCAAAACGGTGCCGATGAGGTGGCTGGAAGAATTCATTACTCAACTCAAATCTCAAGTTTTGAAGGTTGTGGATTGGTAATTGAAGCCATCGTTGAAAACCTTAAAGTGAAGCATGATGTGTTCAGTGCGATTGAAAAGGTGGTTGACGAGAATTGTATAATTGCAACGAATACCTCCTCTTTATCCATAGCATCGATAGGTTCTGCCTTGAAGAATGCAAACAGGGTTGTTGGGATTCACTTTTTTAATCCAGCACCGCTGATGCCGTTAGTAGAGATCATTCCTGCAGTGCAGACCTCGGATGAAACACTGTCAAAATCGGTTGAATTAATCAAAGGTTGGGGAAAGGTTACAGTGATCTGCAAGGATACTCCTGGTTTTATTGTCAATCGTGTTGCAAGACCATTTTATGGTGAGGCATTACGCATCTATGAAGAAGGTATTGCTGATTTTGCGACCGTTGACTGGGCAATGACAGAATTAGGAGGTTTCCGTATGGGACCTTTTACTTTGATGGATTATATTGGCAACGACGTTAACTATACGGTAACGGAAACAGTCTTCGCAGCGTTTTATTACGACCCTAGATTCAAACCTTCATTTACACAGAAAAGACATAGTGAAGCTGGGTATTTGGGAAGGAAAAGCGGACGAGGTTATTATAATTATTCCGAAGGAGCAGAAATGCCACAACCGAATAAAGATGAAAAACTGGGAACAGAGATTTTGAATCGTATTCTTGTTATGTTGATCAATGAGGCTGTAGATGCAGTATTCTTGAATGTTGCATCTAAGGAGGATGTGGATCTTGCAATGACCAACGGGGTCAATTATCCAAAAGGACTGTTAAAATGGGCTGATGAGATAGGTCTAGAAATTGTTTTGACAAAACTGGAATCTCTTTTTGAAGAATATGGTGAAGATAGATACCGTCCGAATCCATTATTAAAGCGAATGGTCAACGAAAAGGAGAGCTTTTTCTGAGATATGTAGAAAGGACGACCTGAGTGGTCCTTTTTTATTTCAATAGCTCTTCGGCTTGTTTTGCGTAAAACCCTTTTTCCTCTTTGATTTCAATGAGGATTTTTCTTGCTTTTGAAGGTTCTGTGTTTAGAAGACTTTTGGCGAAATACCATTTTGCTTCCTCTGAGAAATTACCGAAATCCGAATCGATCAGTTTATCAAACAATTCAGCCGCTTTTGTGTAATTCTGAAGGTTGTAATAACAGAGACCTCCGTAAAACAATGCGTTCACGTCATTTGGATAGGCAGAAAGGATCGTTTCAAATCTTCCGAGTGCTTTTTTATTATTGCCATCAGCGAAAACGGACATTGTTTTTCTAAGGTAGTCGATGTAAGGTATTTCCACATCTTTCCATACGGGTTCCTCTTCAGTTCTTGAATCATTCTCAAGATTTGCCGGTGTTCCTGAAAGATCCATCTGTTTTGTGGTAACAGTTGGTTTGGATCTGTAAGCTCTATAATCAAGAAGCTTTAAATCTTCAATATAAATTTCCTTTCCTGCTTTTACTTCTTTTACCAAATTTGGAGTTGGCGTTTCAGGAAGCTGAATAACATCAAGCCCATCAGTCACCTCTTTTTTCTCTTTACTTTCAGCTAGTTCCTTTTGATCATTGATCTGTTTGATCTCTTTAAATTCAGCGCTAATGCGTGTAGCAAGTATTTGCTTTTTAACTGGCAGCTCGGTCATCGTATCAATAATTTCGGGTAAGGCAATATCATTCTTTTCAAAAACCATGTTAATCTCCCCTTGAACTTCCTTTGAGTCGATACTTTGAGAAGGAGTACTTGATTTACCATTAAAGAAATAAACGGCTGCAACTATAAGAATGACAGCATTAAGAGAGATAACATATGGTAGAAAGTTGAATTTTGGTTTGAATCGGAGGTCGGCATTTTTCA
>JALRFI010000128.1 GCA_023253775.1 Crocinitomicaceae bacterium | reverse complement strand
CTATGAAAGTGTGTAGGCGTACTACCTTCAATGCTGCTCACCGACTTTTCAATCCTGAATGGTCAGACGATAAGAACCTTGAGGTTTTTGGTAAATGCAGTAATCCAAATTATCACGGCCACAATTATGTACTTGAAACATGGATCGAAGGAGAGATCGATCCAGAGACGGGATATGTGATCGATCTTAAAAAATTAAAAGAGTTGGTAAACGAGGAGGTCAGTGAACGCTTTGATCATCGAAATCTAAATCTGGATTGCCCGGAATTTACAGAGCTAAAGCCGTCTGCCGAAAATATTGCTGTGGTCATTTATAACTTACTCAGACCAAAACTGGAGTCGAAATACAAATTGGCAATTCGTCTTTGGGAAACAGAAAACAACGTAGTGGAATACAACGGCTAATGAAAGCTTTGTTCTGGCATAGAAGAGATCTCAGGTCCGAAGACAATGCCGGATTATACAAAGCTCTCAAATCAGGAGCAGACGTCATCCCCGTTTTCATTTTCGATTCGAATATATTAAGCGAATTACCTGAAAACGACAAAAGGGTCAGCTTTATTTATGATACCATCAAAAACCTTAAATCTATCTATCAGCAACATGGGGCTGATCTTATTGTCAGATTCGGTGACCCCATAGTTTTAATACCAAAACTCGCCGAAGATTTTAACGCAAAAATTGTTTTTACAAATCGTGATTACGAGCCATATGCATTGGAAAGAGACCGAAAGATCTTTGAACTTCTTGACGAAAGGAACATTCAATTCACCGGAGCCAAAGATCATGTCATTTTTGAAAAGAACGAAATCCTGAAAAATGATGGTAAACCATACACAGTCTTTACCCCATATTCAAGAAAGTGGAAGGAAAAGATGAATGAATATTTTGTTTCCTCCTATCCTACCTCGTCCTACTTTTCAAAATTGCAGAAACTCAATCCAGAGACTCTATTGTCCCTTAACGAGATGGGGTTCCTTCATGTATCATATGCCAAAGACTCTAAAGAACCCAATGTCAATATTATTGATAGATACCACCTCACTAGGGATCTTCCGTCCGTTCATGGTACAACAAGACTTAGTGTACATTTGAGATTTGGTACGATTAGTATTCGAGAGTTGAGTCGCATTGCCTTAAAGCACAATCCTACTTACCTGAATGAATTGATCTGGAGAGATTTTTATCAGATGATCATCTATCATTTTCCTCATTCAGCGATAAATTCTTTTAGAAAAGATTATGACTCAATACGTTGGGAAAATAATGAAGACCATTTCATAGCTTGGTGTGAAGGAAAGACAGGTTACCCGCTCGTGGATGCAGGTATGCGTGAATTAAATGAAACAGGATTCATGCATAACAGAGTAAGAATGGTCACCGCAAGTTTTCTTTCAAAACATCTATTGCTTGATTGGAGACTTGGAGAAGCTTATTTTGCCATGAAGTTAATGGACTTTGACCTTGCCAGTAACGTGGGAGGATGGCAATGGGCCGCAGGATCAGGATGTGATGCAGCGCCCTATTTCAGAGTATTTAACCCAACATCTCAACAAGAGAAATTTGACCCAAAATTTGAATACATAAAAAAATGGGTGCCAGAATATGGTACATCTTCACACCCTCTTCCCATTGTCGAACATAAAATGGCTCGAGAAAGAGCCATTGAAAGATATCGTAGCACATTAAAAAAATAGCATGAAACAAATTGGTGACCAATGTCCGGTTTTCGAATTGCCAGATCAGAATGGAAATATTATAAGTAGCAAAGACCTGATCGGGAAAAAAATATTGGTGATCTATTTCTATCCAAAAGATCATACGCCAGGCTGCACGAAAGAGGCTTGCTCATTCAGAGATAATCATGATCAATTTATAGAAGAGGGTTGTGAGGTTATTGGTATATCCTCAGATAAAACTGATACCCACTTGCGATTTGCGGATAGACATTCTCTTGGATTTACATTGCTATCAGATACGGATCAAAAAGTCAGAAAAGCATTCGAAGTGAGACCAAGTCTTTTTGGCTTAATTCCTGGTAGGGTATCATACGTGATTGATACAAACGGAAAGATAGCCGGTATCTATGATTCACAGACCAATCCTCATGGTCACGTGAGTCAATCATTAGCTACTGTTCGCTCTTTGAAGGAAAAATCCTAATCACGGCTTCTTCTCTGAATTTGAAAATACCTTCCAACTTTTTTCGAACAAACAACCAATGCGCGAGTTTTCCAATAAAACCAAAAGGTAAACTATAGCTAACGATATCGACCATCCTCACTCCTTTTTCACACGGATAGAAGTGATGTTCATGATGCCACATTGTATATGGTCCAATTCGCTGTTCATCAACAAAGAAAGAATTCTCTTTAATGTGTGTGATCTCTGTCACCCATGTCATTGGAATATTCATTATGGGGCGAACGGTATATTTAATAATCATCCCCTCATACATTTCATCAATAAGATCTGTTTTGATATTAAAATCCATTGAAGAAGGGGTAATTCTCGAAAGATTCTTAGGCGAAGAAAAAAAGCTCCATGCCTCTTCTAAACTGCATTCGATAATCTGTTCGCTCTTTATTTGATACATTAAAAATACTTTTCTTACTCAACAACTTATCTGTAAGAATGTTCACTGAATAATTTAGTTAATTTTTAACCTGCTCGTTTTCCACTATTTCACGTAATCCTGTTTATGAACGAGCATATACTGATCGTTCTCTATTTTCAAATACCCTTGATCATAACAGAAATAATAGCTTGATCCTTTCTGCGTCCTATAAATATTGGTAAAATAATGAAAATTGAACCCTTCTTCTGCCAGCCGAATACCATCAACAGTCACCTTCCCTTTTGGGTTCATTTGTTCGAGTATTCTACGATTCTTACGAAGAATATTATTGATCCTGCGAACATAATTATTCGCGTCCTCATTTTGACGGTTATTAAACGTATTTCTGCAATAATCAGAGCAAAACTTCTGATCCTTTCGACCCAATAGTTTTTGCCCACATTCTTTACATGTTCTGGTTTCCATCAGCGGCTGAATTGTGGCTAACAATGTTAACAATATTTAACAGCATAGTCAAGTGTTCGGGAGCAATCTTTAACAACTTTGTATAATACCGATATTCAGACGTATGGCAGAAGAAATGGAACAACCGGTCAACCCGGCAGAAGCACTTAGAATCCTGAGTGAGAAGATCAAAATGGAAAATGCAATTATTTCAAGACTTCGCGAAGAAGTCGGAAAGGTAATTGTGGGTCAACAATACATGATCGATCGACTTTTGATCGCCTTACTGGCAGATGGGCATGTCCTTTTGGAAGGAGTTCCAGGATTAGCAAAAACGCTTGCAATTAAAACGCTCGCTCAAGCAATCAGTGTTGATTTCAACAGAATACAATTCACTCCTGATCTTTTGCCTGCAGACGTTACAGGAACTT
>JALRFI010000123.1 GCA_023253775.1 Crocinitomicaceae bacterium | reverse complement strand
AGAAGCAGGCGGCCCACGGTCTCACGCACCGCATCAGCTTGGTCAGGAGCCATCCCGATGAGCATTTCGAAGTCAGCTCGGTCTCATATGGTTGAAACTCGAATAATGGATAATCTGAAACTGCAACCTCATGATAAAAGATATTCTCTCTAAAACTCCCTAACCTTACCGGCTGTGAATAGGTAATGAAATGAATTTGATGTCCCTTAGCCGCGAGAGCTTTACCAAGCTCAGTTCCAACAACCCCGCTACCCCCAAATGTTGGATAAAGTACAATTCCTATTTTCATAATTTTCTTCCTGTTTGAGGAACGATAAAATTAGTCATTATTCGGATATAGTGTTGTTCTGTGTGTTAGCTTCGAGGCTTGATAGGCAATGAAAGAAAAAGGGATTGCCCCCAGAATATCGATACTGTAATGAATTCGTTGGATCATCAAAAAAATTGCCAGAGCAAAGGCTATAACAATGAAAATCGCCCTCTTGGAAATAAAGAATAACAACAATAACAAACCGGTGTGACCACTAAAGAAAAGATCAGAATCGATCTTTGAAGGATAGATAAGTTCATTTAAGAAAGGATCAACAAGATCCACAACGTCAATTGGCTCCCTTAGGGGCACCAAGGTCATTGTGAACATTCTTAAAATAATCAGGAAAGCATAAGCCAAAATCCCGTAGCTAATCTTTATAGGATGAGAATATTCAAAAACAAGAAATAAAATTAAACTACCATAGGTAATTGAGAAAATTGGTATAGACATATCCTTCGCAGGAAGCCAGGCATAGAACGGATCATCGAATCTCCAGGACAATTGATCTGCCATTGGCTCGTGATAGGATAGAAATTGTATAAACAAAAGCGCACTGACCAATAGAAATAATGCCGAAATTGAAAGAGAGACCAATGTTTTCTTTGTCATTTTCTCCTTGTTTTAACAGCTTCGTAAATGACCCTCTGCACCTCTGTCCGGATATTCATGTCCCTTATTTTCCAGTTTTCAGCATCAGGATTCACTCTATTGGATAAGAATACAAAATTGATTCCTGTTTCAGGATCGGCCCAAGCCAGTGTTCCTGTAAAACCACTATGACCGAAACTTGAAGACGAAGCAAGTTCATGACAGGTTCCACCTCCTCCATCAACTGGCCTATCAAAACCAACTCCTCTACGATTGCCTTTGAACTGTGCTTTGGTAAACTCTTCGATAACTTCAGATTTCAGATATTGTACTCCCCCATACTTCCCTTTGTTCAACAACATTTGCATCAAAGAAGCAAGATCAGTGGCATTACTGAACAAACCGGCATGACCTCCTACCCCTCCTAACATCGCCGCACCGGGATCATGCACAAAACCATGAATCAACTGTTTTCTAAATGCTTTATCATTTTCAGTCGGAGCGATCATACTCAACGGAAAGACTTTATAGGGTTCATACTTCATTGATCTCAAACCCATTGGATTATACAATTCTTCATAAAGAAAATCATCCAAACTTTTGCCAGATCGACCTTCAAGGATCTTTTTAACAAAGTAATAACCCAAATCAGAATAGAGGTACTTATTTGGTCCCAAAGGTGCACTTATAATCTGTTCATAAATAGAATCCACATAAGACTCCTTCAACCAAAGATCTTTTGCAACATGAAGTGTATGATTCCCCTTCCTTGTTTCAGAATATAAGGATGAGTTTAACTGGCCGTTTGTCAACGTGCGTTTAAAAAATGGAATCCATGCAGGTAATCCAGCCTGATGAGCCATCATCTCTCGAATCCTTATTGAACCATATTTGTTTCCTGTCAGATCCTTCAAATAAAATTGAAGATTCTGATCGATATCCACTTTTCCAGCTCCTACCATATGGATCAGGCCAACTGTGGAACCTGCAATTTTAGATACAGATGCAATATCGTACATCGTATTGTCATGAACCTTTTTCGTATCATCAGAAGCAATAGTCCCATAATTCCTTCTAAAAAAGATCTTGCCGTCAAGAGCCGCAACTACTTGACAACCAGGAAATGCACCTTTTTTAATTGCGTTTTCTACGATCTTGTCGGCCTCTATTAACTTCACAGTGTCTATCCCTAATTCTTCGGGAGATGAAAATTTGAGTCGTCCCGCCCATGGCAGCTGTATCCCATGCGCGCGATCAAATGTTTCAGGAACATGAACCGGTAGTTTCCCTGTCACTGGAATTGCTCCAAACATAAATTGAGAAACAGCATCCTGAGCCAAATAATAGTTTTCATAAGCAATCAACACGGAATTGTATTTGGATAAATCCTTTTTCCTTAAGGCCATAGGATTACCAAAAAGAATAAGATCGAAGTTTCCTGAATCTGGTAAATATCGATTTAGACTATCAATTGTTCCTTTAAAACCGAAGTCGTTTTTAGCTCGAACAGTATTAGAATGCGCCGCAAATACAATGCGATCGTATTTTTTCACAAGTGCATTAAGCTCCTTTTTAAGATCGGCCACCGAAAAATAATGAGCATGATCTATACTTGCAAAACGATCAATACCCTTTCTCAAATGAAAGGTGTGCATTCCAATTGAAACCCTAAGGATTTTTTTGTCTAGGCGATCAATAGGCAATGACTTCTCCTCATTCTTGACCAAAGTGAGCGCCTTTTCATACACTTCTGTGCATAGTTGTTTTCTTTCCGAAGGAGAATAACTTACGTAGTTGTCCTCATTATCAAAGATGACTTTATGCTTGGCTTTCAAGATCTTTAGACATCTTTCGTTTATTTCAGCAAGGCTTATCGACCCCGAATCAACTTTCTTTTTGATCGCATTGATCGCTTCACCTACACTTTCTGGGAACAAAAGAATATCGCAACCGGCCTCAAACGCTTTAACCACCACTTCGGTTTTTCCATAACGATCAGAAACTGCCTTCATGTTAAGCGCATCAGAGATCACTAGACCTTTGAATCCAAGATCGTTTTTAAGAAAATCAATCGATTTTTTTGAAAGACTTGTTGGAGTGCCTGAATCATCCAGAGCAGGAACATTAAGGTGCCCCACCATAATACTTGATGCATTCGAACGAATCCCTTCTCTGAAAGGTTCAAGGTGAATGGCACTTAATTCCTTGATGGAAGCATCTACAATTGGAAGTCCGTAGTGAGAATCGACCTTAGTATCTCCATGTCCAGGAAAATGTTTTACTGATGAAAATACTCCGTTTGTTTCAAAGGCATTTACAAAAGCTCTAACATGGTCACCAACTTTCTTAGGGTTCTCACCAAAAGATCTGAAGCCTATAACTGGATTATCCGGCTCCACATTTACGTCTGCAACCGGTGAAAAATTCATATGAATTCCCAGATCACGGCATTCCTGAGCCATTGCTTCACCGATTTGTGAAGACAGCTCAAGATCATCTGCTGCACCTAGTGTATATGCATATGGAAACCTCTCCTCACCGAACAACCTCATTTGAACTCCCCATTCTGCATCCATTCCAATTAACAATGGCACTTCAGCTGCGGATTGAAATCTCGAAACAGCCGATTTAAGATCTTTGCGATCTCCTTGAAAGAAGATCAAACCTCCAATTTTAAGATCTTTTACTAGCCGTTCAGTTTCAGCCAACTCTTTTTCAGCGTCAGAAGAATAAACTGCCACCATGAAAAACTGTGCGATCTTTTGCTCAAGCGTTAATATTTTCAACTTATTCTCTGCCCAATTCGCCTGGTCTTCTCGAATAAAAGGCTTGTTTGTCCCTGAATCCCTTGCCGAAAGAAAGCAAAGACCGATCATCAACAAAATGAGGGATTTAGGCATACCGGAGAATGAAGTTTTCATGAGACGAAAATAAGGAGTTTTATATTAATCTTCTTATATTCTGCACTGACCATTTGTCATGAAAAAAGTGGTGGAATAAAAATTGTTAAAAGCTGTGTGCCTTGAGGCAATTTCTTAAATTTGTGTATCATAGTTATGCAACTTAAATTTCTATCAAAAGTTACTCAACCGAAGCAGTTTCAATTTACGCCACGATTTTACGATGAGCGAAAGGAACGACTAGAGCTCAAAAGAGCTCAGTTTGATGCGTTGAAGCAAAAGAAGATGAGTCCTGATGAGCGCAAGAAAGTTTTAAGGCAAGCAATGCAGGAAAGCTGGTCGAGAACACAAAATTCTGCTCATATCCGCAAATCATATAACATTAGGATCTTATTATTGATCTTGTTTTTACTCGGTTTGGGGTATTTTATTTTTAATGGTCTAGATGACGTAGATATCGTCGTCCGTAAATTGGTTTAAAATGAGCGGTGTTATCCATTTGCTTCCAGACCACATCGCTAATCAAATTGCAGCCGGTGAGGTAATTCAAAGACCAGCTTCTGTCATTAAAGAGACCGTCGAAAACGCCATCGATGCTGGTGCCACTGACATCAAAGTAATCATCAAAGACGCTGGAAAGACGCTTATCCAGATCATTGATAATGGAAGCGGCATGAATACTGAGGATGCCGTTCGTTGTTTTGAAAGACATGCGACAAGTAAAATTTCTTTGGCAAGTGATCTCTTTGCATTAAGAACAAAAGGATTTCGTGGAGAGGCACTCGCATCTATTGCTGCCATTGCTCATGTGACATTAAAAACAAGACTGCATAGTGTAGAAACGGGTAATTTAATCCAGATTGAGGGCAGTAAAATAACAAATCAAGAAGAAACCATTTGTTCGAAAGGAACATCCATTGAAATTAAAAACCTCTTTTACAATGTTCCGGCACGAAGAAATTTCTTAAAATCTGATATTGTTGAATTTGGACATATCCGTGAAGAGTTTATTCGTATTGCTATGGCTCACCCTGAGTTGAACTTCTCTTTGTATCATAACGACTCTGAAGTATATAGACTGGTTAGCGGAATTCTTCGAAAAAGAATCAACGACATTTTAGGAAAGTCCTCGAATGACAAACTTGTTCCGATCGAAGAAAAGACGGACATTGTAACATTGTATGGTTATGTTGGCAAGCCTGAGTTCGCCAAGAAAACTCGCGGGGAACAATACATTTTCGTTAACAATCGCTTTTTCAAAGACGCTTATTTCAATAATGCGATCAGTAAGGCTTTCGACGGATTATTACCCCAAAAGTACTTTCCCTCTTATTTTTTGTTTCTTGAAATTGATCCTTCCCGAATCGATGTCAATGTTCATCCAACAAAAACGGAGATCAAGTTTGAAGAGGAAAGATCGATCTATCCTATCATTCTAAGTAGTATCAGACAAGCCCTAGGTAAATACAATATTTCACCAACGTTGGATTTTGAGCAAGAAACTAGCTTTGACTTACCTCATTCCATGCGTAATATGCCGGTGGTAGAGCCAACAATTAAAGTTGACCCAACCTATAATCCATTTAAAACATCTACTGATTCTGCCTCTCGATCGTCAGGAAGTAGTTTCAGTAAAGCGATCAAGGCTGAAGGTTTTGGAAACAAAGACCTCAATCCAAAAGATTGGGAGGCTTTTTATAACATTGAAGAATCCGAAGAACCCATTCAGGAAAAGATAGAAATTCAAGTCGAAGAAAGCGCTCTTGATGTAAGACAACTCGTTTTCAAAGGACGCTATATTTTAAGTCCTCTTCCAAGAGGCTTCATGATCATAGATATTCAAAGAGCAGTTGAACGCATTGTTTACGATGAATTAATGAACAAATTCATTTTAAATCCAATAAGCTCTCAGCAACTTTTATTCCCGATATCAATTGAAGCGTCAAAAAACGAGATTGATCACTGGAATGATAATCGATCCTTGTTGGAACGTTTCGGATGGAACTGGACAGTTAATGAAAACCAACTTGAGATCAACGCTTTTCCTTCTATACTTCAGGAAGAAGCAATTCAGCCATGCATTCTGCAGATTATGGAAAACATTGTTTTTGCGGAGATCGATAAAGGCGAAATTGCGCATGCATTATCATTGAGTATTGCTTCCGCTGCAGGAAAGATCAAGAAAGTTGAACATCATCAAAGCGCTGAGCAGCTTATTGAAGAATTGTTCAGATGCCCTGAACACAGCTACTGTCCTTCCGGAAAGAAAATACTAGACAAACTCACATTAGAAGAACTTTCAAACAGATTTAGTTAAGATGTTTCAAAATATCCCACAGGTTACCAAAAATATATTGATCCTAAATGTCCTTTTTTATGTGGCCTCTCTTGTCTTGGCTTCAAAGGGTTACGATCCGATCAGGATGTTAGGAGTGCATTATGTGAACTCCCCTCTTTTTGAACCTTACCAGATCGTTACACATATGTTTATGCACAGTTTGAACACACCGTGGCATATCTTTTTCAACATGTTTTTACTGGTGATGTTTGGCTCACACACTTATCACACTAGCGACTAGCAAATTTAATGATATAGCCGTGTTTTTATGGCCATGGCAGTTGAAGAAAAGTGCAGTTTCTCTCTGGCATATGATGCAGTTTTCTTCGTTTACACTTGAGTAAACAAAA
>JALRFI010000045.1 GCA_023253775.1 Crocinitomicaceae bacterium | reverse complement strand
CGCCTTGATCAACGTAACGTGCTGTATCATTGAAAACTCTCAACATTGGTACTATACCATTTGAGGTTCCGTTTGTTCCCTTAATGTAGGATCCGGTAGCGCGGATATCGTGAATAGACAACCCAATACCCCCGGCAGACTGTGAAATCTGAGCGCATGATTTCAATGTGTCATAAATGCCGCTGATGCTATCTTCCTTCATTGTTAATAAGAAACATGAAGACATTTGTGGTTTTGGTGTACCTGCATTGAATAACGTTGGGGTTGCATGTGTAAACCAACCTTCAGACATTAGGTTATATGTTTTGATCGCCCCTTTGATATCGTTCTTGTGAATTCCCAAAGAAACGCGCATCAACATTTGTTGAGGTCTTTCAGCGATCATTCCATCCAGCTTCATCAGGTACGAACGCGTAAGAGTTTTAAACCCGAAATAGTCGTAACGGAAATCTCTATCATAAATAATACTTGAATCCAAAACATCTTTGTTATCCATAATAATCTGATAGACATCATCAGCGATCAAAGAAGCCCTCTGGTTGGTCTTTGGATCAATGTAATTGTACATGTCCTCCATTACCTCAGAGAATGTCTTTTTGGTTTCCTTGTGAAGATTTGAAACTGCTATTCTCGATGCCAGCAATGCATAGTCTGGGTGATCGATTGTTTTTGCCGCTGCAACTTCTGCCGCCAAGTTATCTAAATCTGTGGTGTGTACGCCATCATACAACCCCTCAATCACCTTCATTGCTACAACTTCAGGTGATACAAGCGGATCTAGTCCGTAACACATCTTCATGATCCTTGCAGTGATCTTATCGAACTTTACAGCCTCTTTTCTTCCATCTCTTTTTACTACATACATGTGCGCTCGTTTATCTTGTTAACTTAATAGTTTGGTTAGTTTTAATATCTTTAAAAATCCTCATCCAAAGAAAATGTCTGGTTTTCTTTTCCGGCGAGCACACCCGCTTTCTGGTATTCTCCGACTCGCTTTTCAAAGAAGTTCGTTTTTCCCTGTATCGAGATCATATCCATGAAATCGAAAGGATTGGATGCATTGTAAACTTTATCGTTACCTAATTCAACCAATAGGCGGTCAGCAACGAATTCAATATACTGTGACATCAATTCACTATTCATTCCGATTAATTTCACTGGAAGCGCCTCCAAAATGAATTCCTTTTCGATCTCAACGGCGTCCATAATAATCTCCTTCACTTGCTGTTTTGAAAGTTTGTTGATTAGGTGTTTTGTATAAAGCAAACACGCAAAATCACAGTGCAGACCTTCATCTCTTGAGATCAACTCATTAGAGAATGACAATCCCGGCATCAAACCTCTTTTCTTCAACCAGAAGATCGAACAAAAAGACCCTGAAAAGAAAATTCCTTCAACTGCCGCAAATGCAACCAGTCTTTCTGCAAACGAACCATTTTCGATCCATCTCAGAGCCCAGTCAGCTTTTCTGCGAACACAATCAAGTGTATCAATCGCGTTGAATAAATAGTTCTTATCGTTTGTGTCCTTGATGTACGTATCGATCAGAAGTGAATAGGTTTCTGAGTGAATGTTTTCCATCGCAATCTGAAAACCATAGAAGAATTTTGCCTCAGTATACTGAACTTCAGACAAAAAATTCTCGGCGAGGTTCTCATTTACAATGCCGTCAGAAGCAGCAAAGAAAGCTAGTACATGCTTGACAAAATGTCTTTCGTCATCATTCAACTTGTTTTCCCAGTCGATTAAGTCTGGTGATAGATCAATCTCCTCTGCCGTCCAGAAGCTTGCCTCTGCCTTCTTGTAAAAAGCCCAAATGTCATCGTGTTGAATTGGAAATAACACGAAACGACTTTTGTTCTCTTCCAGGATCGGTTCTGTTTGTTGTGCCATTTTTGTTTTTTAAAAGTGTATATTTTCCTATGGTGAGGATTCATGTTCTTCACCGATTGTTCTATCCTTAAACTCTTTGTTTCCTCTCTTGTGTGGTAGCAGACTGGTCTGTTTCCGTTTGTTAGTTGAGGCATACAAAAGTTGTCAAAAAACTAACCTTTCGCAATTAAAGAAATTCACATTGAGAGTAGGTTATTAACATCCCAAAAGCGAAACCCTTTAATCATAACGGATACGGACTTTATCAACATGTATTTTAAAAATATTCACAGCGTAAACACCTGTGTTTGTCGATAAATTTTTTCCGTTCGTCAAACCCCTGACTCAAAAGCACTTCCGAGACGGTTCTATAAAATTACAGCCCTTTTTACCCTTTTTTAATTTTAAATTTTTGTTATTTTAAACAATACAAAGTTCATAAACTCATGATGGTCAGTAAGGCAGGGAAAAGTAGCGTTTCACCACTAAATTTTTGGTTGAAATTCATCTCACCACTTGTTGATCTAATCTATCCAAAACAATGCGGGATCTGTTCAATTGAATTATCTCAACAAGACAATTTGATTTGTTACTTCTGTGAAAAAGACCTGCCCAAAACGCATTTTGAAAATTATACTGAGCACACCCCTCTAGATCAACTTTTCTGGGGTAGAGTTAAGGTCGATAGAACATATGCTCCTTATTACTTTGAGAAAGAGGGACCTATTCAAAAGTTGCTTCATCAGTTAAAATATAGCCATAAACCTGGGCTGGGAATAAAATTGGGAGAATTGATAGTTAAAAATGCACAGCCAAAACTTTTCCAAAGCATCGACGCCATTTTTCCGGTACCCATTCACTATCGAAAAGAATTTCAAAGGGGCTACAATCAAAGCAAGGCTCTATCAGCGGGTATTTCCTTACATACTGGAATTCCAATAGACGAGCGTTTTCTGATCAAGAAAAAACACACCAAGAGTCAAACCAAAAGAAACAAATGGCTTCGTTGGGAAAATGTTCAAGAAACAATAACGATTGTTAATGGTATTGACCATTCATATAGCCACATTGCAATCGTCGATGACGTCATCACCACGGGTGCTACTTTCGAATCGCTAATAAGCGTTATTCAGAAGAATTATCCCGAACTTCGCGTCAGCGTAATCAGTTTTGCGCTAACTAAATAATGAAAAACAAAGTCCTTATCGTGGGGGGCGGGTTGTCGGGCGTGGTTCTTGCCTATCATCTTGTTCAGCGGGGTATTAATATTACGTTGATCGACGATCAGAATAATCAAAGCTCTGTCGTTGCCGCGGGCATGATCAATCCACTCGTTTTCAGGCGAATGACCAAATCGTGGCGGGTCGATGAATTTATTCCTTACTGTGAAGAATTCTATGCTTCTATCGAAAAGCAGGCTCAAAATCAATTTTTCCACCCGATAATCATTCGAAGATTTTTTTCTTCTATTCAGGAAAGAAAATCCTGGGAGCTAAAACAATATCTTCCTGATTTCATTACTTACATGCACCCCTTAACAACAGAAGATCTTAGTTTTAACGATAACGAAACTGTCAACGAATTTGGTTCTGGTAGGGTTAAAAAATCAAGCTGGATAGATACTACAGTATTTATGGAGGGGATAAGGAGTGTTCTGAGCAAGAGTGCGACAATACAAAATGAAATATTCAATTATGAGAATTATAACCCTCAATTTCTTTCTTATAAAAATGAGGCTTACTCAGAAGTAATTTTTTGTGAAGGCTATCGCTCTTTGCATAATCCGATCTTTTCATACCTCCCAATTCAACCCACAAAAGGGGAATTATTGGAGGTTCATTTTCCCGATTTGGATACGACAGAATCTTATAATAGAAAATGTTTTGTGCTTCCGATTGGACAAAAACAATTTAAAATTGGTGCAACCTATAAATGGCACAACACCGATCCGGAACCAGAAACTGATGCAGTTGAAGATCTGTCGAATAAAATAAAATACATCACCAACAAGGAATATACTATTACCAAGCTTATCGGTGGAATTCGTCCTACCACTCTGGATCGAAGACCTATCGTGGGTGAACATCCAAAACTAAAAGGAAATTATTTTTTTAATGGCCTTGGGGCAAAAGGATACATGATCGCGCCTTTATTGGCAAAGGAGTTTTGTGAGCACCTAATAGATAAAATTCCGCTTAATAATGAAATTGATATTCATAGATTTGATAAACTATTGAGTTTAACCTCGTAATTTTGTAAAAAATAAATCAAGACATATGTACCCACCAGAATTAGTCAAACCAATGAAAGAAGATCTTACAACTGTGGGATTCAAAGAACTGTCGTCAGCAGCAGATGTCGATAATGCCATGAGCACAAATAATGGGGCCATGCTTGTCGTTGTAAATTCAGTTTGTGGTTGTGCGGCAGGAAACATGAGACCCGGAGTAAAGCTTTCATTGAACAATGAAAAAATCCCGCAATCATTAACAACGGTTTTTGCTGGAGTAGATCAGGAAGCAACTGCACAAGCAAGAAAATATTTCTTGCCCTATCCTCCCTCCTCACCTTCAGTTGCCCTTTTCAAGGATGGAAAATTGGTTCATTTCCTAGAAAGACACCACATTGAGGGAGTAACGGCTCAAATGATCGCGGAAAATCTATCTGCGGCATATAATGAATATTGTTAGTGGTCGAATGAAAATTAAAAAGGGGAGCTTTAGGCTCCCCTTTTTTGTGCTCGTATCTCTGTTCTATAAACCAGCTCCTCTGAGTAAGGATACGTGACCCACAGCTTCTTCTTTCCTGTCGGTTTCAAGATTCATGATCTTCAACTTCCAGGTATAAACTCCTTCCTGACATTTTGCTCCTTTATAAGTACCATCCCATCCTTGGCCAATCTGATCTGTTTCGTAGATCAATTCACCCCAGCGATTGAAAATATAGAACCCATAGTTCTCATACTTATATCCTGACGAAATAACCGGCTTAAACACATTGTTATAGTCATCCCCATCCGGTGTAAACGCATTCGGCACATAATAGATCAATTCAGGGTGATATTGAATCCAAATTGAGGTCGAATCAACACATCCATCGCTTGAGATCGTGTACAGCCAAACTTGATAATCAACTGGATCTGCTCCATCAGGGAACTGGTGATAAACGTTTTCTGAGAATTCATTTGGAGACCCGTCGCCAAAATTCCAGATGTATGATTCTCCATTAACTGAAGTGTTGTAGAAATAATTGTCATAATCTGTTGTCGAAATGTCAAGGGTTTCTGCATAGAAACTTGCTATTGGGTTTGGCGCTACACAAAGGAAATCTGTTACAGTAACTGTATCCTTACAACCCTGTGCGGTAGTAACCACTAGCTGCATATCCAGACAAAGCTGAGCAGAGAAGTTCATGATGATTGGACCACAATCGTTAATAGTTGTTCCATCAGAGAAGGTCCACTCGCAATTCGACCCCGGTTCAACTCCTGAATCAAACGTAATATTGTTCCCTACACATCCAACGATAGGTGTTGGGGGTGGGATATTTGGTGCAGGATTGGCTGCTAAGGTTGTTGTACTTGTTGAAGTACATCCATTAATATCAGTAACCATGGCTTCAAAAGTTCCTTCCGGCAAATTTACAGCAACAGCAGAGTTTTGTGCAGGAACAGTATTCCAAGCAATACTATAACCTGGTGTTCCTCCATTATAATTTACCTCAGCTATTCCATCCTCTGCCCCCTCACAACTTACAGCTGCTCCGAAGTAATTTGATAGTATAGTAATACTTGAGGTAACAGGAGAAGGCTGAGTTACGCTAACCGTTGTAATCGCCGAACATCCGTTAAGGTCAGTTACTATTACATTATAAACTCCGGCTCCAACCACCTGATCCAACAACTGCGTATTTCCAATTGATGCTCCAGAACCATTAGACCAAGCATACGTGTATCCTGGTGTGCCGCCAGTAGGTGTAACATCAATACTGCCGTCAGTAGATTGGAAACACGATACATCAGCGCCGTTATAATCAGATACAACTTGTGCTACCGCCAATAATTCCTCCGGCTCTGTGATTGTTACTGTTGCTGTGATCAAACAACCATTTGCATCAACTGCAGTAACCTCATATGTTCCAGCCCCTATTCCAACAGGATCTTCAATGGTTGATACTACACTTCCGTTTTCATCTCTCCACGAGAACACATAAGCTGGTGTACCTCCATTGATTGTCAAATCAATTGTACCATCTGTAGCCCCAAAACAGCTCACGTCCTGGCCATTGTAATCTGAAGATACAACTCCATCCGCTACCAACGCTGGTGGGTCTACCAATGTGATGGGTGCTGTTGTTGTACAACCGTTTGCATCTGTAACAAGCACGGTATAATCACCTGAAGGTAGACCATTAACGTTTTGAGTGTTACCCACAACTGTTCCACCACTATTCGTCCAAGAATATCCATATGGTACTGCGCCTCCCTCTGGTGTTGAAGAGACAGCGCCGTCAGAAGCGCCTAAACAAGAGATGTCTTGACCGTTGTAATTGGAAGTCACTGCAGTGGTTACGGTAACGATAGGGGGCTGAACCAAAGTAATCTGATCGGTAATGATACATCCATTAATGTCTGTTACAGTAACATCATAAGTGCCAGCCGGCAAAGTGTTCAGATCCTCAGTTGCAAAAGCGCCGCCATTCCATGAATATGCATAACCAGGTGATCCTCCACCTACTGTCGCATCGATCCATCCATCAGGAGCACAACCCGTTAAATTGTATCCGCCTGCATAAACTGAAGGGGTAAGATCAATGGTCAATGGAGTAGGTTGAACTAGAGTGATGGTTGTTGTCTGAACACAACCGTTGATATCTGTCATCGTTACTCCATATGTTCCTGAAGTCAACCCCGCCTGATCTTCTGCTCCTGGGGTCAATCCACTTCCATCAGTGGAAGACCACACATAGGTATATCCAGGAGAACCTCCAGATGGAACATAATCGATCGATCCGTCATTAAATCCAAAACAGCTAATGTTGTCTCCTGAAGGATATGTCGGTGAGCTGATCGCTTGATCCAAAGGAACGGGTTGAGTTAATACGATAGCGGTATCGATGATACATCCATTGATATCGGTTATCTGTACATTATAGGTACCCGAAGTCAAGTTGGATTGATCCTGGTTGGATACGATCAGTCCTGAACCGTCAGCCGTTGACCAGCTATAGGTATAACCAGGTGACCCTCCACCAGGAACATAATCGATTGAGCCGTCATTAAATCCAAAACAGCTAATGTTGTCTCCTGAAGGATAACTAGGAGATGTAATATTCTGAACCAATGGTGACGGTTCAACTAATGTAATTGTAGTTGATTGAACACAACCATTGATATCCGTCATCGTAACATCGTATGTTCCAACCGTCAAACCGCTTTGGTCTTCTGATCCTGCAGTAATTCCTGATCCATCAACTGTTGACCAAGTGTACGTGTAACCAGGTGATCCGCCAGAAGGAACATAATCAAGAGATCCATCGTTCAAGCCGAAACAGCTAATGTTATCGCCACTAGGATATGTCGGAGAAGAAATAGTTTGTGCCAATGGTGTTGGCTCGACAAGAGTGATCGTTGTTGTTTGAACACATCCATTAATATCGATCGTTGTAACATCGTAGGTTCCGGTAGTTAAACCTGTTTGATCTTCTGATCCAGCAACCAGACCTGAACCATCAACAGTTGACCACGTAAATGTATAACCAGGTGACCCTCCACCGGGAATATAATCAATCGATCCGTCATTAAATCCGAAGCAGCTGATATTATCACCACTTGGATAAGTCGGTGAACCGATCGATTGAGTTAACACCACTGGTTCTGATAAGGTAATCGTCGATGTGATTGTACATCCATTCGCATCGGTAACTGTAACGTCATATGTCCCAGCAATCAACGTGCCCGGATCTTCAACACTCGATGTAAATAAGTTTGGTCCTGTCCAACTATATGCGAAAGGTGTTGTTCCTCCCGTAATTGTCAGGTCAATCGAACCGTCATTGAATCCAAAACAGCTAATGTTATCTCCACTTGGGAATGTTGGAGACGTAACCGCCTGTGTCAATCCGTTAGGGGCGATCAATGTAATATTACTTGTTGTAGTACATCCGTTTACATCCGTTACTGTAACATCGTAAGTTCCGGCAGGTAGCGTGTTTATGTCTTCCGTTGTTTGACCTCCCGGTACCCAGGCATAACTATAACCTGGAGATCCTCCGTTCACTGTCAAGTCTATTGATCCATCCGGCACACAACCTGTAACGTTGAATCCTCCGGGGTAAATAGATGGAACAACTCCTGATGTTAATAATGTTGGTTCAGTTAAAGTAATCGTAGTTGTCTGGATACAACCGTTCATATCCGTCATTGTGATATCGTAGGTTCCAGCAGTCAAGCCTGTCTGATCTTCTGATCCTGCAACCAGCCCAGATCCATCTGCTGTCGACCATGTAAATGTATATCCAGGTGATCCACCGCCCGGCACATAATCAATTGTTCCATCGTTGTATGTGAAACAGCTAATATTGTCACCACTCGGGAATGTTGGAGACGTAATCGTTTGAGTCAATACAACTGGTTCAGTTAAAGTGATCATAGTTGTCTGAACACAACCATTGATATCTGTCATTGTAATATCGTAAGTCCCCGCTGTCAAGCCTGTCTGATCTTCTGATCCGGCAACGAGGTGACGGATTTCACCA
>JALRFI010000029.1 GCA_023253775.1 Crocinitomicaceae bacterium | reverse complement strand
ATTCCAAGAAACGAGAACGGGATACCAAATGCCACCCATCCGGATAGCTTGAGATTCAAGAACAAGCCAAGGAAGACAAGTACAAGCACTAACCCACTCAATCCGTTTCTGGAAAGAAGGTCAATACGTTCGTTCAACATGTCGTTGAATTCGTAGAAAATATTGAATTGATATCCCGGATTATCCGCATCAAATTTATCCTTGTAGGCGTGCAATGCATCTGTGATCTTTTTAATGTCCTGATCGACCGTTTTCTCGATTCGAAAACTTACCGCAGGTAAACCATTGTATTTCGATTCCTGAGAAGCTTCAGAATAACCGATCACCACATCAGCAACATCTCCAACGGTGATCTTCTCTCCGGTTGAGCTGGTTCTTAAAATAATTCCCTCGATCTCTTCTTCCGTTGTTCCACGGTTATTGGAACGAATACTCATTTCCTGTACTCCTCCCCTGATCAAACCTGTCGTGATATCCAAATTTTTAGAGCCTATGGCGAGCGCTACTTCCTGCATCGAAATATTGAATCTCAACAGGTCGTTCTCTCGCACATTCACGGCGATCTCCTTTTCCGGGAACCCCTGCATTTCGATCTGAGTGATCTCTTTAGTATTCAATAGATCTCTTTCCACTTTTGATGCAAGGTCTGTCAATTCAATATCATTAACATTTCCATTTTTTGCAGAGATCCCGACAAAAGCTACCACACTTCCCATCCCTCCAGATTTCAATCTTCTGATGATTGGTCGTTCTGCTCCCTGAGGAAAGGAATTGATCGAATTAATACTGTTTTCGATATCCGAAAGGAGCTCGTCCATATCGGTGTCTGTATATGCCTTGATGGTGATGGTGGCCATATTTTCAGAAGAAGTCGAATTGATCTCTTCGATCTCCGGCAATCCCTTCACGGCCTGTTCCACTTTGATCGTCACACCTTCTTCCATTTCCACAGGTGATGCCCCAGGATAGAAAACCGAAACAACGATCGTGTATGGATCCAGCTCCGGGAAGAATGACCGTTTCATGCTGAAAACGGAAAACAATCCGAATGCTACGATCACCGCAATGAACGCATTACCCCAAACCGGCCGATTGATAAAAAATTCAATGATCCTTCTCATAGGTTAACGCTTGATCCCTTTGTATTTCTTGATCTCAGATGACTTTTCGAATTGTTCCAGAACAACCTGATCACCATTGTTCAACCCATACACGAACAAAGTATCCGGTTTATTTCCGATCACTACGATGTCTTTTCTGATCAGTTGGTCTCCCTTCAACAAATGAACGGAACCCTCACGAACAGCTGCCCTTGGAATAGCAAAACTTTCCTGCTTTGCAGATTGTGCGATGGCAACATTTACAAACTGACCGTTGTAAATCATTTCGTCTTTGTTTGGCTTGACACTGTAATACACATCCACTGATTGAGTACGTTGATTGATCACATCACTCACACGCAGGATAGAACCTTCAGCCAGTTTTCTGCCATCAGCGTCTGTGAAAATTGCTTTACCCTCCGTTTTGAATTGCTTCAGTGTTTTTAATGAGATCGGCACTTTCACTTCCATTTCTCCTGTTCGAGCGATCTTCGCGATCCTTGTTCCCGGATTTACGATCGATCCCGGTTCAGAAAAGACTTCCGTTACCGTTCCACTGAATGGAGCCACATAGTAATATTTTTCCATTCTTGATTCCAGTGAACGGATCGCATAATAATCACTCAATACTCCTCTGGAAGTCATGAACATCTTTTCTTTGTTGGTCTTAATGTGTGGCAGTTCAGGCAATCTTTTTTCAGGAGATAGCTGATCGAGGAAATTTAACCACTTCCCTTTTTCAGACGGAAAGTCCAACTCGATATCCGGCATTGCAGAGATAACGAGATTTGCCAGCTGGGTCTTTCTTGAGCTTAAGGTAAAAAATGCCTCTTCTTCATTCACTTTATACAGAAGCTGATTCATTTTGAATTTCACTCCCGGCTTTAGCCTTATTTCACCCATTTCTAGCTTTCCTTGAACTTCAAATGATATGTCCAGTTCGGTATTTGGAGAAACCTGACCATAGGAGATCAGCTGAAGCTCACGTTGCACATTCTTTACTTCTGAAACAGGAACGAACATGGTCGTTTTTGCCTCTTTCATCTCCTTTACAGGAGCTTTTTTATTGGAGGAAACTCTGAAAAAGATCAGTGCACTGATCCCAACAAAAATTCCTATCAATATGATCTGATTCTTCTTCATGAAAAAATTGAAACATTAAGGAAAACAAAAGTACAATTTACCATGGTACATATATATCAAAAAGGATAAACTATATTAATTCCTTGCTGAACGCATAAAATGAAGGACAAACCGCACGGAGCTTGATTACATTTAATTTCTACATTTGTTCATGGACTTTCCTGTAATTTATTTGAATAGCAATGACGGATCAGGGATGCTTGCGTTCGGCTCTGGCCCCGAGCTTGTGCAAAAAAAATCTGATCTCAATGAAGTCCAACAATTCATCAATGCACACGCTGGCTCCTATCTTTTCGGCTGGATCAATTATGACTTAAAGAACGAGATTCACGGACTAAGCTCATCAAACAATGACAATCTTGAAATACCAGAAGTTTTCTTGTGGAAACCGGATCATGTAGTCAAGTTATATAAAGAGCACTATGAGTTCCTCCAGGGAAAGAAGGATGAACAAAGCTTCAATTTTCTCAATGATTTTATTGAAGAAGAAACGGATGTCAACTTTCACCCTTATCCAATCAACTACAAGAACAGGATGTCAAAGGATGAATACCTGAAACATGTTCAGAATTTGAAATCTCATATTCAACGAGGTGATATTTATGAGGTCAATTTTTGTCAGGAGTTTTATGCTGAAAACATCGAACTTGATTATCTGCTCGATGCCTATTTTAAGCTGAACGACATTACCAAAGCTCCTTTTTCCTCGTTCGTTCATTATAATGAATTCTCTGTCCTTTGTGGAAGCCCTGAACGATTTATAAAAAAGGAAGGGAGCAAGATCCTCTCTCAACCGATCAAAGGCACAGCGCCGAGACATGCAGACCCTGTAATAGATCATGTCGTGCGAGAAGAGCTGAGAAATGATCCGAAGGAACAAGCTGCAAATGTAATGATCGTTGATCTCGTCCGCAATGACCTGGCACGTATTGCGGAACCCAATTCAGTTAACGTTGATGAGCTTTTCGGGATCTATACCTTTAACACGGTTCATCAGATGATCTCTACGATCAGCTGCACTGAAAAAGTAAACACCTCCTTTACGGATGTACTGAGAGCAACCTTCCCGATGGGATCGATGACCGGTGCGCCCAAACGAAGTGCTATGGAATTGATTGAAAAACATGAATCATTCAAACGAGGATTGTATTCAGGTTCCATTGGTTACATTACTCCCAACGGTGATTTTGACTGGAATGTTGTAATCCGTAGCTTATTGTATAACCGAAACAAAAAATACCTTTCTTGTGCGGTTGGAAGTGCGATTACCATTGCCTCTGATCCTGTAAAAGAATATGAAGAATGTTTGTTCAAAGTTGAACGAATTCTCTCAGGAATGAATCAATGAGTCCACTCGAGGAATATATTGGAAATGTAATTCAAAAGTACCACCCAAAACAATGTTTTGTGGCATGCAGCGGGGGAATCGATTCTATGGTCCTGATCCACCTTTTGTTGAAAAATGGGGTAAACCCTCATCTTTTGCATGTTAATTATGGTTTACGAGGTGAAGAAAGTGACGGAGACGAACAATTTCTTCGACAATTTGCTTCTGACCACTCATTAAAGATCACCGTAAGAAATGCAAACATAAAGGAACAATTAGACCAAGAAGGAGGCAACCTTCAGCAGGAAGCAAGAAAACTGCGTTATGGATTTTTTGAAGAGAAAACAGACGAAAGTGACATGGTCTTTCTGGCGCATCATGCCGATGATCAGCTGGAGAACTTTTTTCTGAGTTTGGGCCGAGGAGCTACAATTTCCGGACTGAGTGGGATGGTAGAGAAAAATGGGAGATATATTAGGCCATTACTTCAGTTTTCAAGGAAAGACCTGCTTGATTATGCGCACCAAAACAAGATCGAATGGAGAGAAGATTCATCCAACTCAGATCTGAAATACAGAAGAAATCTGTTACGAAATCAATTGATCCCTGAGTTGAGAACACTTGATCCATCTCTGGATGAGCATGTCAAAATAGTGATGAACGCTTTCCGGGAACATCTTTCAGAGATCAGAACTCACGCAAAACCCATCGCACAAAAATGGATAGCACTGAAATCGATCCCCGTTGACCAGTTTTCGGAACTTTCGGAAGAATTAGCTGGTGAAGTACTTCGTTACATGAATGAGTCTCCTGAGCTGTCCACATTCCTGAAAAAATTGTGTGGTTTAGCCAAAAGTAAAAAGGTCGAATCCCTGAACATTAAAGGACGATCATATATAAGGTCTACCGATACAATTGACATCGCAGATGAAGAATCTTCTCAGACCGTAATTCCTGAGCTTCTTATTAAAAAAGTCGCAAGTCTTCCTTCAAAATTTACCAAAGATGTTCTTTATCTGGATCCTAATAAAATCGAGGGAGAACTTCACCTAAGGAAATGGCAGACAGGCGACCGAATGAAGCCTATTGGAGTTCCTGGAAGTAAATTGATTTCGGACATTTTGAAAGATGCCAAACAACCAGCTCATCTTCGCGCTTCAACTTTGGTTGTCCATGATAATAAGAAGATCATCTGGTGTGTGGATTTTGCAGTTTCCAGCGAAGCTTTGGCCAGTGAGATTTCTGAAATCCTTGAAGTCAGGATTGGCGATTGATCTACATATAGTACCTTTGAAAGATGGGATTTCCGAAACAATTTGAGGACAGAGTTACCAATGACGATTTTTTAGGTCAGCAATTATTGATCGCTCTCGATGAACAAGCACCTGTTTCGATCCGAATCAATCCTAAAAAAATGTCCGAGCCAACGTCATTCAAACGAAAGATCGATTGGTGTGCAAACGGATATTATTTAAATGTGCGACCTTCTTTTATTGCAGATCCTCTGTTCCATGCGGGTAGTTATTATCCACAAGAAGCGGGATCAATGGTTATCGATAAAATTCTTCGTTTACTGGAGTTACCGGAAGAACCTGTCATCCTTGATCTATGCGCCGCTCCAGGTGGAAAAAGCACGCTGATCGCTACCTTTCTGAATAATTCAGGTCTTTTGGTTTCCAACGAGGTAATTAATTCCAGAGCCAAAATTCTTCGCGAAAACCTCGTAAAATGGGGAGCTCTGAATACGATCGTTACCAACAATGATCCTGATGACTTTGGGAAGCTGAAACATTTTTTTGATGTTCTGGTTGTTGATGCCCCTTGTTCCGGTGAAGGCATGTTTCGTAAGGATCCTAAAAGCAGAGATGAATGGAGTGAAGAAAACATTCATTTATGCAGCCTTCGGCAGAAAAGAATTCTTGGGGATGCGTGGGATGCCCTCAAACCTGGAGGTTTTCTTATTTATTCGACTTGTACTTTCAACGAAAATGAGAATGAAGAGAATGTACGATTCATCGCTGAATTGGGAGCAGAGCAAATAGACCTGAACTTGCCTGAACCCATCACAAAAGGGCGAGAAGGAATTGGATCCTACTTTATTCCCGGTCGAACCGATGCGGAAGGATTCTTCGTTGCCCTTCTTCAAAAACATGAAGGCTCATCTTCAAAACAAAAACTGGATCAGAAAAAAGAATTCAAACCGTTGAAAGATACTTCAATAGTAAAAGACCTTGTATTCCCTGATGGGATCAACTTCTATCAATGGAATGAGAAAGTGTTTGTTTTTCCAGCTCAGACCTGCGATCGTATCCTTCATGTCATTTCCAAAATGCACATTTTAAAAGCGGGTGTAATGATCGGTGAGATCCAACGTAAAGGAATTACGCCGAGTGAAGAACTTGCATTATCCACAGATCTTGTCAATTGGCAGAACCGAATTGAGCTTACACAAGAACAAGCTTTGAAATACCTGCATGGGGACACTTTCGCACTAGAAGCAAAACCGGGGTTGCACCTGGTAACTTTTGAAAAGCAACCCCTCGGTTGGATCAAGCATTTAGGCAATCGTTTCAACAATCTTTATCCGAAGGACTGGAGAATACGAATGAATCTGGACAAGCTTAGCTATTAAATATAACAGAGCAAAAACAATCCAAAACAAAATTAGTGAAGACTTCTTGTTTTCATGACTTATAACTCCCCACAAATTATGTAAATTCGTCGCATGTGTGGGATCACAGGGTTTATTGATCAACGTGCCGCTACCTCTGAACAAGTTTTGACCAGAATGAATGAGGTCTTGTACCACCGAGGACCGGATGGCGGAAAGACTCAACTGTTAAATTTCAAGGGTATTCAACTGGGTATGGGTCATCGGAGACTTTCGATCATTGACCTTTCCGAAAATGGAACCCAACCCATGAATTATAAAGATCTCTGGATCACTTTCAATGGGGAGATCTACAATTATCAGGAAATCAAAAATGAGCTTTCCGAGCAGGGACATTCATTTGTTTCCGGATCGGATACTGAAATGATCCTTCATGCGTATGAAGCATGGGGAGAAAAATGTCTTGATCGATTTATTGGGATGTTTGCTCTGGTGATCTTTGATCTTGCAAAAGGAGAATTCTTTGCTGCTCGAGATCGAGTTGGAGTTAAGCCGCTTTTCTTTTATCAAAAGGAGGGCCTCTTAATGTACGCTTCTGAGTTAAAGTCTTTTCATGAACACCCAGGCTTCTCTAAAAAGATCGACCTGAATGCCGTTGGAGCATACATGCAATTCGGACACGTACCTTCACCACACTGCATTTTTGAAAACTGTTTCAAGTTAATGCCAGGTCATTTTTTGAAAGGAAGTATCGAGAACGGCACCTTTGAAACATTCGAATACTGGAGTGTGTACGATCAATACAATCAGCCAAAACTGAACATTCCATTTGAGGAAGCAAAACAGGAAACGGCAAAAGTTCTCAAGAAGGCATTTGAGTATCGATTGATCGCAGATGTACCTGTTGGCGTCTTTTTAAGTGGAGGGTATGACAGTGTTTCGGTGGCAGGCTTGCTACAACATGAACGGACCCAGCAATTGAAGACATTCACCATCGCCGTGCCGGACATTGGTTTAAATGAAGCTCCTTACGCAAAAGAAATAGCGGAGCACATTGGTACTGACCACACAGAGATTGAATGCAGTATAGACGAAGCCAAAGCGATCATTCCAGGGTTACCATTTCATTATGACGAACCTTTTGGAGATAGCAGTGCTATTCCGACAACGCTGGTTAGTTTGATGGCAAAAAAACACGTCACCGTTGCCTTAAGTGCTGACGGTGGAGATGAGATCTTTGCAGGATATAATCGTTACGATTATTTAATGAAGCATGGAAAGAAGATCGCTAGTCTTCCAAAGGGGATTCGATCAATTGCTGCTGGTCTCATGGATACTATTCCAGCTGAAAAAATCCCAGTACTCAAGAACAAGTATAACTTCCACAACAGATACGAAAAATTGAAGGGAATCATCCGAGATCCATCCCCGGAAAAGATCATGCTGAGCTTGAGTACTCAGTTCAACGAAGAAAGATGGGGCTCACTCTTCACTCAAACCTTGCATCCTTTACATACTCAATACGATTCAAAAAGACTCCAAAAGGATTTCTATACTCCACTCTCCTACATGATGGCGATCGATTACACGACCTATATGCTGGATGACATCCTTCAAAAGGTGGACAGAGCAACGATGACTGCTAGTCTGGAAGGAAGGGAGCCTTTCATGGACCAGCATATTATTGAATGGGCAAGTCGTTTACCGGATGATTTCAAATACCGAAATGGGGAAAAGAAATTCATACTTAAAGAGATCGTACATGATTTTGTCCCTAAATCCATGATGGATCGACCAAAAATGGGATTTGCCATTCCTGTTGCTGACTGGCTAAGGACTGACCTAATTGATCTGCTGGAAGAATATATTTCAGAAAAAAGAATTCGGAATGAAGGGATCTTCAACTGGTCAGAAATCCAAAAATTAAAACAAGGTTTTCTGAATGGTAAAAAAGAACTGGATGTGAAGATCTGGTATTTATTAATGTTTGAGATGTGGATGGAAAAATGGGGGTAATTTGGGGCAAGGAAGAATGAGCTTGAATAAAAAAAATCAAATACTCTATTTATCCTACGATGGGATGACCGATCCTTTGGGACAATCACAGGTATTGCCCTACCTGGTTGGCCTTTCCCAAAAAGGATATCAATTTCATTTGATCAGTTTCGAAAAACAGGATAAGTTTCAAGCTCATAAAGAAGTAATTCAGAAAGATTGCGATGAGGCAGGAATCAAGTGGTATCCATTGATGTACACCAAAAGACCACCGGTGCTTTCTACGTTGTTCGATATTCGAAAAATGAATGCGGAAGCTGTAGAGATCCATCGAGCGCACGACATTCAAATGGTTCATTGCCGAAGCTATATTTCTGCTTTGATCGGACTAAAACTGAAGCGAAAATTCGGTATCCCTTTCCTTTTTGATATGCGTGGTTTCTGGGCCGACGAACGAGTGGATGGAAGCATCTGGAACCTTAAAAATCCAATTTTTCGAAGCATTTATAACTTCTTCAAACGGAAGGAAAAGGAATTTCTGTTTCAAGCTGATCAGGTAATTTCCCTTACCTACGAAGGTAAAAAAGAGATCCTTCAGGGTATTGTACCTACCCTGTCTGAAGAAAAGATCACCGTTATACCTTGTTGCGTGAATATGGATCTTTTTGACCCTGAGAAGATAGCTGTTGAACAACAAAATTCACTTCGATCCGCACTTAAGATCAATGAAAATGATCGGATACTGGGATATGTGGGTTCGATCGGAACATGGTACATGCTTCCACAAATGCTTGATTTTTTTAAGACCTATTTGAAAAATAATCCATCAGCAAAATTCTTGTTTGTTACCCCTGAGCCAGCTGAAAATATTCTTGAGGAAGCAAAAAGAAGAGCTATTGATCGTCAAAAATTGATCGTCACACGGTGCCTGCACCACGAAGTTCCTCTGTACGTCTCTTTATTTGATCTTGGACTATTCTTTATTCGCCCGAGTTATTCAAAAAAGGCTTCTTCTCCAACCAAACAAGGAGAATTGATGGCCATGGGAATTCCGGTTGTTTGCAATTCCGGTGTGGGAGATTCTGATCTGGTGGTTGAGAAATTCAATTCAGGAATTGTGCTACAAGAATTCAATGCATCGTCTTACTCACAAGATATTCCGGACCATTGGGATCAAAAATCGATCAGAAAAGGTGGTGAAGAATTCTATGGCTTGACCAAAGGAGTCGAATTATATGCTTCTGTCTATTCAAAACTGATTTCTTAACTTCGTAAAATGCCAAAAAAACTGTTCATCCTTGCTCCTTATCCGTTTGGAGAAGCGCCGTCACAGCGGTTCAGGTTTGAACAGTACATCGATCAACTCAAGGAGAATGAACTCGACATAGAATTCCATCCTTTTCTTGATCACAAAACATGGTCTCTGCTTTATTCAGAGGGAAATGTTTTCTCCAAAGCTTGGGGAATGATCAGGAGTTTTGGACGCAGAAAGTTGCTGATGCTCAAATTACAAAAAGCAGATTACATCTTCGTTCATAGAGAAATGGCACATCTTGGTCCGCCCATATTTGAATGGTTCGTTGCCAAAGTGCTTCGGAAAAAATACATCTATGATTTTGATGATGCGATCTGGTTACCAAATTACAGTGAGACTAATTCAAGCTTTCATCGTTTAAAAGCATATTGGAAAGTAAAATACTGTATCAAGTGGGCTTGGAAAGTAACAGCTGGAAATGATTATCTGGCAGAATATGCAAAGAGATACAATAACAATGTTCAGGTAATCCCAACCACCATTGACGAGAAAGGACACCATAATCTGTCTTCTGATCATTCAGTTAAACCGGTAACAATAGGATGGACAGGAACTCATACCACTATGAGGTATCTTAATCCTATTCTCCCGGTTATCAGATCTCTGGAAAAAGATCACACCTTTAAGTTTATCATCATTTCCAACGAGGCACCCGAATTTGAGCTGAATTCTCTCGAATACATCAAATGGAATAAAACATCAGAGATTGAAGACCTCGCACGCATACAGATCGGGATCATGCCATTGGTTGAAGACATTTGGTCAGAAGGCAAATGTGGATTCAAAGGCCTTCAGTACATGTCAATGGGAATGGCAGCCATTTTATCTCCTGTTGGTGTCAACATAAAGATCATTCAAAACAACAAAAATGGTTTTCTGGCGGAAAATCCAGATGAGTGGGAGTCTTTTTTAAGAGAACTATTGGAGAATGATCAAAAGAGAATCGATATTGGGGAAAATGCTCGAAAAACAGTTCATGAAGTCTATTCTGTAACTGCGAACGAACAAAAGTATATTAACCTTTTTAAAGACATATAATGGATTTACGTCTAGTTTTTGCAACGCACAACGACCACAAAGCAAAAGAGATCCAATCGATCATGCCGAATGGAGTTCATATTCTTTCACTTGATGATATTGGTTGTGACGAGGAAATTCCTGAAACCGGCTCAACGCTTGAGGAAAATGCATTGATCAAAGCCAGATATGTTTTTCAGAATTATGGATTGAATTGTTTTGCTGACGATACAGGATTGGAAATTGATGAACTTGATGGTGAACCCGGTGTTTTCTCTGCGCGATATGCAGGACCTGAAAAAGACGCAAATGCAAACATGAAGAAAGTCCTGGAAAAGCTGGGAGGTACTCAAAACAGGGAAGCACGATTTAAAACATCAATCGCGCTAATACTTCATGGAGAAGAACATCTGTTTGATGGTACTGTTGATGGAAGGATAACTTATGAGGCAAAAGGGAATGGAGGATTTGGCTACGACCCGATCTTTGAACCAGAAAACCATGGACGCACTTTCGCTGAAATGTCACTTGAAGAAAAAAATATGATGAGTCACCGGGCTCGAGCCATTGAGAAACTCGTTCACTTCCTCATTAAAGATAATTACACTCACCGCCTCTAAAATTGACTTTTGAAGCGTTAGAATTCTATCGTTTTCATTAGGAGAAAGCAGTGAAATTAAGTAGCTTTGCTACCCAAGTTAAAAAACTAAACACTCAGCTATATGAGCTCTAATTCCAAGATCATTTACACGTTAACTGATGAAGCACCAATGCTTGCAACTTATTCGTTTTTGCCCGTAGTTAAGGCTTTTACGGAAACTGCTGGCATCGCAGTAGAAACCAGAGATATTTCTCTTGCGGCAAGGATCCTCGCTTCTTTTCCTGATGTTTTAAAGGAAGATCAACGTATCAGTAACGATCTTGCTGAATTGGGTGAACTTTGCAAAACACCGGAAGCAAATATTATCAAGCTTCCAAATATTAGTGCTTCCATTCCACAGCTGAAGGCAGCGATAAAGGAACTTCAAATTCAAGGATACGCATTACCTGATTATCCGGAGGATCCATCAAATGATCAGGAAAAAGAGATCAAGGGTAGATATGACAAGATCAAGGGAAGTGCGGTAAATCCAGTTTTGAGAGAAGGGAATTCAGATCGTAGGGCACCTCTTTCGGTGAAGAATTATGCGAGAAAACATCCTCATTCAATGGGGAAATGGACTTCAGATTCATTATCACACGTTTCGACTATGAATGATGGGGATTTCTTTCACAATGAAAAATCAGTGACAGTTGACAAAGCTGGAATTTTCAGAATTGAACATGTAGATCAGAATGGAGCCGTGAAGGTTCTGAAAGGAGATTCTCCTTTGCAGGCAGGAGAAGTGATCGATGCTACATTTATGAGCAAGAAGAAACTGAATGCATTTCTTGAAGCACAGGTTGCTGATGCAAAACAAAAGGGCATTCTATTCTCCCTTCACATGAAAGCAACCATGATGAAAGTTTCAGACCCGATCATTTTTGCACATGCAGTTAAAACCTTCTTTAAACCAGTATTTGATAAACATGCGGCGACTTTAAACGAGATCGGGGTTGACGTTAAGAATGGATTCGGAGACCTGTTGAGTAAAATTGAGACTTTACCTGCAGATAAAAAGGCAGCGATCGAAGCTGATATCATTGCTTGTTACTCAGATGGTCCTGCAATTGCCATGGTAAATTCAGATAAGGGAATTACCAACCTACATGTTCCGAGTGATGTCATCGTTGACGCATCAATGCCTGCAATGATCAGAAACTCAGGAAGAATGTGGAATGCAGATGGAAAAGCACAAGACACAAAAGCGGTATTGCCGGATAGCTCATATGCAACTATTTACCAGACAATGATCGACTTTTGTAAGAAGAATGGCGCCTTTGATCCTGTAACAATGGGTACAGTTCCAAACGTAGGATTGATGGCTCAAGCTGCAGAAGAATATGGTTCTCATGATAAAACTTTTGAGATCAGTGCGAAAGGAATTGTTCGAGTTGTTGATCAGGATGGTATAACATTACTACAGCACGAGGTTGAAGAAGGAGATATCTGGAGAATGTGTCAAGTGAAAGATGCACCGATCAGAGATTGGGTAAAACTTGCCGTTACAAGATCAAGATTGTCAAAAACACCTGCAATTTTCTGGCTGAACAAGGACCGTGCACATGACGCTCAGCTGATCACTAAGGTAAATGAATATCTTAAAGCTCATGATACATCCGGATTAGAGATCCATATCATGAGTCCAGATGATGCGATTGAATACACAATGGAGAGAATTGTCAAAGGCCAGGATACGATTTCAGTAACCGGAAACGTACTTAGAGATTATTTGACTGACCTTTTCCCAATTCTTGAGGTAGGAACCAGTGCTAAAATGTTATCGATCGTTCCTTTAATGAATGGTGGTGGATTATTTGAAACAGGTGCGGGTGGTTCAGC
>JALRFI010000228.1 GCA_023253775.1 Crocinitomicaceae bacterium | reverse complement strand
TCCCTTAGGGTTTCTGGTTTAGGACTTCCATTTTCATAATCCGTTCTGTTGGGCTCTCTATGGGCAACAGCATAGGATATCCCTATGCTTATTCTCATTTTGAATCAATCAAGCTTAACTTTTAGCAACTTCAACCATTTTTTTATTTTTTTGGTTTAGTTTGCGCATAATAATTTCTGCTTCATGTTTTTCATCAACTTTTCACGAATAACTTGAATTTGCTTTTGCATTCGAACTGTTTCACCAGTCACATACCCATCTAGCGAAGCATCAATTTCAAGAACTTTGTTCTTCAAAGAAACGATCAACTGTTCATTCAAACTTTCAATTTCAGACAGATCAAGACCTTCTTTTTCATTTTCTTCTATATACTCTCTTTTGATTTGATCTATGTCCATAAACACATCTTCAATATGAAGATCATATTTCATCATTTTATTTGAAGTAGACAGATCGATCCATAGCAAAGAATTCCTAACCTGAATCAACGGATATGGAACACCATAGGCCTCGAATACCCCTTTAATCTGAAGCCAGTAGCTCAATTCTCCAACACCACCGACATAACATACATTCGGTAAAATGAATTCCTGATAAACCGGTCGTATTAACGCATTAGGCGAGAACTGTTCAGGAGTTTCAGCGATCAATTCTTTTACTTTAGCCAAATCAGCTTCTCCAACCCCCTCAATGTAAAACCCTTTATCTGTATGTATAACCCTTGCTCTATTCCTGTTAAACAATGTGAACATGTTTATCTCTCTACTATGAGCCTGGATCTTTAATCCTTCAGACCCAAGAAGGTGATTGGTCTTTTCAATTTCTCGATGAGAAATCCCTGATTCAATTTCCTTTTCAATAATATTGGAAAAGGAAGATTTAAATGATCTATTGTCACCGTCAAGAACGATCAATCCATATTTTCCAAAAAGTCTGTTGATCAATTGAAAAGTAGACTCCCCTATTGTCTTACCTGCACCGTACGCTTCGATTATTCCTTCTATTTCTTTTTTGTTTTCAATCCTGAAAAATTCTGAGAACTGATTAAATACAGGAGTGAGAATTTCTGATGAGATCCTTCCTACCGAATCATTTCCGTTATACTCGAGATTCAACTCTTTCCCAAAAAGTTCAATAGATGAAATCTCTTCAAAGTCATGATCTTCTGAAGCCAACCAAAACACCGGCACATATGAATGCTCCTCGTCAGAGGCATTCATTTTTTCACACAAATCAACAACGTGAAGTATTTTGTAAATAAAGTAAAGTGGACCGGTAAACAATGACAACTGATGTCCTGTCGTTATTGTAACCGTTTTATGATCTTCGAGTCTTTTTAAATTTTCATCTTGTTCTTTGGTCAATGCAGCAGATGAATAGCTTTTCCTTAATTCCTGAACAAGAAGTGATCTTGCTTCCTGAGAATACCAGTCACTCTTCCTATCTGCCTGTTTGATCAAATTTTCTTTTGAAAAAGGCAAGTCTATAAATGTTTGAAGCTCTTCCTGACTGCAGATCAGCTTTCTTTGCTGTTCATTAAACGCACCGGTGATTGACCGATCTAAAGTAAATCGTTGCATTCTGTAAAGTTAAAAAAGAATGACTCATCACACTTGTGCTTTTCTCTGTTTATCTTTGCAGAAAATAATATTTCAATGGAAGCAGTTATAAAAACAAATAAAGGAGAAATGAAAGTTCGCTTTTACGAAGAGGACGCTCCAAAAACAGTTACAAACTTTGTTAAACTTGCGAAAGAAGGTTATTACAATGGCCTTAAATGGCATAGAGTCATTCCAAATTTTGTAATTCAGGGTGGTTGTCCGAATTCAAGAGACGGTGCATCAGGAATGCCAGGCACAGGTGGGCCAGGATATCAGATCGATTGCGAATTGACAGGCGGCAATCAATATCATGAAAGAGGTGTACTTTCAATGGCACATGCCGGAAGAAACACAGGGGGATCTCAATTCTTTGTTTGCCATTCAAGAGACAATACGTCACATTTAGACAGAAATCACACTTGCTTTGGTATAGTGTATGAAGGTCTTGATGTAATTGACGACATCAGACAGGGAGATTCAATCGACGAAATTCAAATCATTGAATAAAAAAAAGGTCTCTGCTGGAGGCCTTTTTTTATGAGCTCAATTACTTAGAATCTTCTATATATTCTTCATGAACACTATTAAGTTCAGGGCATTTTTCGTTAATAGATTCTGTCATTTTTTCATCAAAAGCATCAAACTCGATTTCTTTGGACACCTGGTATATACAAATCGAATAATCTAAACCTTTCAGATCAATATCCAGTAAAAAATCTGATTCTGCAGCTGCTTTTTCATTTTCGTAGGTCTTTTCCCTCATGCAATCGCAGATCTTTTCAACAGCAGCGTTGTATTCTGCCTTTTCAGGTCCTCCGCATGAAGTAAAAATAGTTCCAATAGCAGCTAGCGTTAAAATTTTTGTTTTCATGTGTTGATTCATATCTGTCTAATGTAACGAAAGTTTCAGGAATTCCAATTGAACTATCTTATTTGAAAATTAATAAACAACCTTAGTTTAAGATGTTTAATTTTATCAGATGAAATCATTGTTGACCGTAATAATCTCAGTCTTTTTTTACGCTTTTAATCTTCACGCGAACGTTAGATTTGTCAGAGCAGTCATGAGCGGAAATACTTCAGAATCAGTTACAATAATCTGGGATCAATTGAGTGGATCAGAGCCTATATTGCTTTTCGACACGATCTATCCTAAAGACTTTAATTTCTCTTTTACCCGACCAGTTACCTTGAGTAATCATTCCAAAGGAATGCATAATAATATTGTCCGGCTCAAAGGTTTAAAATCATCAACCACTTACTTTTTTTGCATCAAGGACAATGAAGGATTCTCGCGCATTTACCATGTTTCCACCTGTTCAAATTCGGAGAATGAAACCATTTCTTTGATAGCTGGTGGTGATTCAAGGGACAGAAGAGAAACTCGTCTAAAAGCTAATAAAATGGTGGCAAAAATCAAACCACATGCAGTTCTGTTTAACGGTGATTTTATTGGTATCGACATTGAAAAACAATGGATCGATTGGTTCGAAGACTGGGAAAACAGTATAGGAGAAGATGGCAGAGTTACACCATTGATTGTAACAAGGGGAAACCATGAGCTTTCTAACAAAGTGCTGGTCGACCTATTTGACGTACCGCATAAAAACGTTTATTACAGCTGCTATTTTGGTGGAAATCTACTCCATTTGGTTTCACTCAATTCTGAAATACTAAAGATTGGTGGTCAAAAAAGATTTTTGCGTTCTGCTCTTAAAGAAAATGAAAATAAATACTGGCAAATCGCACAATATCACAGGCCTGTCAGACCACATGTTGCTCATAAAAAAGAAATGGAAACGCAATACAGAAATTTCGTCCCTCTTTTTGAAAAATACCCAAATCTGAAACTTTGTTTAGAAAACGATTCTCACACCTGCAAAACAACCTGGCCTATTTTAAAGGACAACGGCCCAGGCAGCGAAGAAGGATTTAAAAGAAATGATTCTATTGGCATCACCTATGTTGGAGAAGGATGCTGGGGAGCACCATTGCGAGCTGCTGATGACCCCAAATGCTGGACAAGAGATTCTGAAGCCATTAATCAAGTGAACTGGATCTTAGTTTCTAAAGATATGATCCGGGTAATGACTATCAAATATGAAAATGTCGATGAGGTGAATGAAGTAAATCTGAATAAAAGAACTGAGTTACCTGAAGGAATAGATCTCTGGACTCCTTCTAATGGAGCATTCGTAGATATTTACCCTTCGACCCTCAGAAAATCAAGAAAATAGAAGAGTTTTCAACAAAACAAAGTCTTTGACAATTTTCGAATTATATTTGTTGACATGAGTGATTTCGTTGTATCAGCGCGTAAATACAGGCCTCAAACCTTCGATACTGTCGTGGGTCAGAGTTCGATCACGAACACTCTTAAAAGCGCCATCAAAAATGACCATCTGGCTCAGGCGTTTTTATTCTGTGGTTCTCGAGGTGTTGGTAAGACTACCACCGCTCGTATCCTAGCAAAAACTTTGAATTGTTCAAATCGAAGTGAAAACACCGAAGCCTGTGATCAATGTGATTCATGCCAATCATTCAATACAGGTAATTCTTTGAATGTTTATGAGCTAGACGCAGCTTCGAATAACTCGGTAGAGGATATTCGAAATCTTATTGATCAGGTTCGTGTTGCTCCTCAACTAGGTGATTACAAGGTATATATTATCGACGAGGTCCACATGCTTTCAAACTCTGCGTTCAATGCGTTTTTGAAAACACTTGAAGAACCGCCAAAGCATGCCGTTTTCATTCTTGCAACGACCGAAAAGCATAAAATAATACCAACGATACTGTCCAGATGTCAGATCTTTGACTTCAACAGGATAAAAGTTAAAGATATCGCAGATCACCTTTCAGGAATTGCAACTAAAGAAGGAATCAACGCAGACGCTGAAGCTTTGCATCTTATCGCCCAAAAAGCAGATGGAGCACTAAGAGATGCTCTTTCTATTTTTGATCAAATTGTCACTTTTACTGGTAACGAATTAACTTATAAAAGTGTCATTGAAAATCTTAACATTCTGGATTATGACTTTTATTTCAGAATTGTTGAAAGCGCACAAAAAGAAGACATTCCTTCTTCTTTACTATTGTTAAATGACATCGTAGAAAAAGGGTTTGATCTTCATCATTTCATCGTAGGATTGTCTGAACATTATAGAAATCTTTTGGTATGTAAAGACATGAGGACTGCTTCCCTGCTTGAAGTTGGTGAATCAGTTGAACAGCGCTATATCGACCAGGCAAAAGGACTTGATTCACCTTTAATATTACGATCCTTAGCAATTATTAGCAAAGGAGATGTTGAATTCAAAGCCTCGAAAAATCAACGATTACTTGTAGAACTTGTTCTTATGCAGCTCTGTTCACTTCAACAGGAGCAAGAAAAAAAAAACGACTGACGGATAGACCTGCGTTACTTTCATTCGCCAATCAAAACTTACGAGAGAAAGTACTTAAACCTATCGAGAATAGGTCTTCTGCTCACCCTTTGCAAAAGATCAACTTCCAAAAAGACAGTTTCAAGGAACGAAAAACCCTCACTGAGCCGACAGGAAATCAAAATCCTTTTACTCTATCCATTAAGAAGTTAATAGAAAAGGATGAGGAGTTAAGCGATTCTGGAGACGCATCAAAATTACCTAGAGAAGCGTATGAAATTGATCAGGTTAAGATGTTATGGCGAAAATTTGCATTCCTCATGAAGGATCAGGGCATGGAAACTTTTTATAACGCCATGATTCGTCGCGAGCCTCAAGACATGGGTAATAATAACTTTCAATTAATCGTAGACAATCAGATCCAGGTAGATTACATTGGCTCTCATCTTCAGGAAATGACTGCCTACTTCAGAAAACATTTGAACAACTATGCGTTTTCGATTCAGCTTTCTGTAACTGATAAACCAGAAGAGGAATTGAAATTCCTTACTGGAAAGGATAAATTTGCAGCACTGGCAAGGAAGAATCCAAATCTTCACACACTAAAAACGATGTTTAATTTGGATATTGAGTTTTAAAACGAGATCCTTAGCTGAACAGTAATATCACTCTTTACGGAACCCTTAATTTCTTCTGCGCCTGAACCTATTGAAGATCGATTGGCATATATAAAGTTTCCATACCTTATCCAAAGATCGAATTTTCGTAAGAAGGAATATCTCACAAGTACGTATGCCCTACTACCACGGTAAAAATAGGCAGGAACAGCAAAGGTATACAAGGCATTATTTTCATACGTATAGATCCTTGTGTCATAGCTGTCCGTATCAAACAAAGCATAGCGAAGCGACACATCAAGAGGAAAACTTTTAGGCTTGAACAAAACATCCTGAGTGAAAATCATTCCATCCTCTTTTTCATTACTAAGACGATCGATCGTTACATACTCTATCCTACTTTTAATCGTAATAAATTCTGAAACAGCGTACGAAAGATTTATTCGATAATTTCTTTGCTGAACATCTTCAATCGGAGTAATATCAAATTCATTTCGGCTGTTTTTCTGTCTTAATTGTTGTCGATAACGTCCGTAGATCTCAAGTTGCTTATTCGGCTTAAAAGTTGGCTGAATCATAATCTCATGTCCTGCTGAAGGTGCGTCTACCTGATATTTCATCCACGGAAATGAAAATACATCTACATATGCATTTAAAGACCATGAACTATTTAACTTCAATTTTGTCCCAAAGTAGATTCCGCTTTCATTCTGCGTTTGACTTCCTTCTGCGAATCCTGCATTATAGAATGTTTGATATTCCCTGTCGTAATTGCGATAAACCAAGGCAAACGACGCTCTTGAATCCATTGAAAAAAGAACACCGTGCAAGTGAGCCCATACTTTGTTATAGTTAGAAAAAGATGATTCTCCGAAGAAATTAAAATTGCTCAAGATCAAGTTATAATCTCCTGATAAGGACATCATCTGATCACCCCTGAAATCGAACTGATTATACGGTAAAGTGTCTCTGTTCAATGCCTTATCATATCCCTGGTAAACAGCTGCTATACCAGCCGAAAAAGCTCTTTTTCGGTATTTTAGATTACCTCCTCCAATATATTCCGTCAGCGTATTCTTTCTGCTGATCTCGCTGTTGGTTCTGTGTAAACCTGAGAGATTGATCGAACTAATAAATTCCAGATCATCAAGAATGGTATCTTGTACAGTACTTCCATCCAACTTTTTTACACTACCAAATGTTAAGAGAGACCAACTTTTGTAACCCGTTTCAATAGCAGCACCTCTCATGAATCGAGCTTCATCCACAGAAGTATATGCGCGCAAGGGCTGTGCTGTTTTTTTAACATTGGTAACATCAGCTGTTTTCCCAAAAGCGTAACCGCTCCAGAAATTAACTCCTTGACCGATTTGTACCTGATAATCACCTAAAGCAACAGCTCTTACGTATTTACCTCCTTTAAAGAAAGCGTGAGCTGAATAAAAATCAAAGCCATTCTTGTTTGATCCTTTAAAAAAAGTCTCCCCCGGATCTTTCTCCGCTGTCAATCCTATAGATATATTGGTTTTATAGGAATATCTCAACCTTGAATAATATCGATCGGCATTTCCATAATAGAAGGAATTACTTGATTGCAAGATGCTGTCAGGGACATTTGAATAACCATTCTTTACTTGTGGTGTAGTTTGATATCGAAGAAACCATTC
>JALRFI010000038.1 GCA_023253775.1 Crocinitomicaceae bacterium | reverse complement strand
AGTTACTATCCACCGAAAAGGAGTTCGCACAATTTGTATCTGAACCCTACTTCTGCATTAGTATTTCAGAAGCTTATCGTAGTCTGTTAAAAGAATGGTCTCCGAAATCTTACCTAAAAGAAATTTCACTGTTATCGGATACAGAATTAGAGATCTTAGAGATGATTCGTAGAAAGGACATCAATTCTATCACTATTCGCTATAAAGATGGTGAACCTGATCTGCTTGAAGTGGAGGAACAAAATAGTATCAGTATTGAGCAGCGATTCCTTGATGTGATTGCTAAGAATGGCTTTCAGAAAATAAGTGTTTCAACCCGCAATGGTCGAATCGTTCACTTTGAAAATAAAATTTTGAAAAAACTAAACAAAAGCACCAAATAAATGGGCTAATGAATACCCGTTTCCAAACACCGAAGCACGGACCGGAAACACATGGGGTGAATTAAATTGGAAGGTAAAAAACAGAAATTTGAAAAACCAACAATAAAGGATTTACAGGACATTATGGAAGGGGCAATAACCGTGGATAGTGCTCAACTTCTGTTGGAACAGATTGAAGAACTTTGTTTGATAATAATCGAGCAACATGCAGATAGATAAAAGGTTTAAACGATTTTCAAAGGGAGACGAGCTACTCCAGATTTCTAAAACTGAAGCGGTCATCTATACGAGGGTCAGTACGAAAGAACAAGCAGATAATAATGCCAGTTTGGAAACACAAATGAAGCATTGTAAAAAATATGCAGAGGAGAAAGGACTTGAAGTGGTGGAATTATTTGGGGGCACCTATGAAAGCGCCAAAGATGATGAGCGCAAGGAATTTCAGAAAATGTTGAGTTATGTGAAGCGCAAAAGGTCCATTGGATACGTTATTGTCTATTCTTATGATCGATTTAGTCGTAGCGGTCCAAGTGGAGCCTTTATCTCACATGAGTTAAAGCAACGAGGTGTAAAGGTAGTTTCGGTTACTCAATCCATAGACCACAATGATCCTTCCGGCAACTTCATGGAGGGAATATATCACCTCTTTAGTGAATTTGACAATCAATTGCGCCGGGACAAATCAATGACCGGAATGGTTGAAAAATTGAAACAAGGTTATTGGCCATTTATGCCCCCGACAGGATATACGAATGTCAATCAGGGCAAAACAGCTGATCAACACACAATGGTAATCAATGATAGAGGAAAACTGTTGAAGAAGGCCTTTGAATGGAAAGCAAATGATGATTTAAGTCTGGTTGAGATCGCTAAAAGGTTAAGTGCAAGAGGATGGGATGTTCCGGCAAAGCGCTTGTCGCATTACTTTGTCAATCCTTTCTACTGTGGTTTTATTGTTTCAAAAATGATTCCCGGTGAAATGATTGATGGTAAACATCCGCCATTAGTTTCAAAGACCACCTTTCTAAAGGTGCATCAAAATTTGGAGAAATACGGAAATAACTACAAAGTTGAAAAGGAAGTAGAGGAATTACCGATGAAGCAATTTATGAAATGTGATTGTTGCGGTACGAGCATGACCGGCTATTTGGTTAAGAAAAAAGGGCTATATTACTATAAATGCAATCAGAAAGGCTGTGGGAACAATCGAAGTCAAAAGGAGCTTCACCAAAAATTTGAAGAATTGCTGAATAAATTCACCTTTGACGAAAAACTGGTACCTATCTTTCAGAAGTTGTTCCTTCATTTGATCAGTCAACGCACACAGGTAAATGCGGATGGCAAGAAAGCGCTACAGGTTGAACTTGCTGCGCTAAAACAAAAGTTGGAGAATGTGGAAGAACGGTTCGTAACCGGTGAAATCGATCAAGCATTGTACTTCAAGTTCAGAGATAAATTCAAGACAAGTATCTCTCAAATTGAGTCAGAATTGGATGATAGCCAAAATCAGTTATCGAACCTGCAAAAAGCAGTGGAAAAGTGTCTAAAGATGTCGCTGGACCTCCCGTCTTTGTGGAGAAAAGCGAATTTTAGCCGAAAACAAAGAATCCAAAATTTGATCTTTCCGGAAGGGATTTACTATCAACGAAAAAATGACGATTATCGAACCACACGAATAAATTTGCTTTTTTCTGCAATCCCTTATTTGACGGGGCTTATAGACGCTTATAAAAATGGGGATCTTGACATTTTAGCCAAAATCCCCACTTGGGTGGTCCCAGCTGGGCTCGAACCAGCGACCACCTGATTATGAGTCAGGTGCTCTAACCAACTGAGCTATAGGACCATGTTGTACAGAGACAACAGTTATTTCAATTTTTCCTGTCCTATGGCGAAGTTGCCTGTCCCGACAGAACGCTGTGAGCGTCGGGAAGCTATAGGACCAAGAATCGATTACTCAATTCAAGAGTGCAAATATAATATTTTCATCAAATCCAGTGTTTGAATCTGTCAAATTCATATTAGGATCTTAACCTGTTTGGGGCTGATATACCCTTCAGTTGTCTCATACGGATAAAGAGCATTGATAAGACGCCAAAAAGTACAGCGGCAAAGAATAAGTGACTCACTTGAACCAGACCCGGCATATCTGCATAGGCAAGAAGAACTCCTCCGATCAGCTCAAGAGATAGTAATGCAAAAGCCAGATAGATCGCATTCAATCGATCTGTTTTATAGTTCAACCAAGTCATTAAAGCGATCAGGATCAGGACCAGCCAGCTGAAAGATCTGTGGATGAAAAAGGACCAGCCAAAATGAGAAGACCAGCCTTCACGACCTATATTTTGTTTTTTCAATTCATCAATAAATTCCCTTACCTGAGTTCCCAAAAACATCTGATAGGTAGTAATGATCAAAATAACAATGACCAACCATTTTATTCCTTGAGGCAAATGAAGTGTCTTTTGAAATGCCGGACTTATTCTTCGAATTATCATGAGCTGTAAAAAGACCAATGCAAGTGCCAGGAACATATGTACGGTGATCGTCCAGGGCACCAGATTGGTAGCCACTACGATCGAACCAAACCAGGCATTGAGCACCAATAAAAATAATGCAGCAGTCGACATCACTACTAATCGGCGATCTTTTCTATATTTCAATAACAACCATAGGAAGGCAAGAAGCATCGCATTTCCTGCTAAAAACCCCATCAAGCGGTTAATGTATTCAGTCCAGGTACTTCCAGGATTAAAAGGCAATTCTTCGTAGGTCTGAGGATCTTTCTGAATACGCTCTGCAGTTTCGGACATTCCGATCGCTGAAAGAAAACGAGCAAATTTTTCGACCTTTGCCACACGTTTCTCTCCGTAGATCTCTCTGTAATTTTCGGGCAATTGAGATTCAGAAGTTGGAGGAACCCATTGCCCAAAACACTTCGGCCAGTCCGGGCAACCCATCCCACTTCCAGTAGTGCGAACCACGCTTCCTGCGATGATCACCAGATAAACCAGGATCAATGCGAGCCAGTTGAGTCTTATAAAGGATTTAGAAAATTCCATAGCGCAAATTTACTACAAACTGTTGCCTTTGATGTGTCTTGAACAATTGAATTCTCAGGTATGTTTACATTTGGATATGAAAATTATGGTCATAGGAGGAGGTTGGCTTGGAAAGTCTTTGGCGAAAAGGCTAAAGAAAGATGGTTATGAAGTTGCAATCACTGTTAGAAATAGAGTCAACGCAACAGAGGATTTAAATTTTTTTCAACTCGACATTACCGATCGTGAAAGCTGGTCTGTCATCGATAAATTCGATCCCGATTTTGTGATCATCTGTTTTCCTCCTATGAAGTCGTATGATGAGCTATCTTTTTTGGAAGAGTTTTCCGCTTTAAAGTTGAAGGGAAGAAAAGTCGTGTATACTTCGTCTACAGGAGTTTATGGACCACATGGAATCTTTGATGAGTTGTCGTTAGTGGAGGAGAACGGATGGATTCGCAAGAATGAGCTGGCAATTTTATCCAACAACTCAGCTTTTGATCTGATGATCCTCAGACTTGGAGGACTAATTGATCAAGATCGCCATCCCGTATTCCACTTACAGGGGAGAAAGGAGCTTTCTGATCCTGACGGAGTGGTTAACCTTGTTCATAGAATTGATGTGATCAATGCAATAAAATGGCTGATCGATTCAAATATCCATAATGGACTATACAATTTAGTACATCCGGATCACCCGTCGAGAGAGGAATACTATACAAAAATGGCAGGATTCTTGAATCTTGAACTGCCTGAATTTAGTAAAGAGAAAGGGAATTATAAGGAAGTAAATGGCGACAAGATCACGCAACTTAAGGGATTTAAATATCAGGGAGATATTTGGCTTTCATTGCGTTAATTTTACATGCCTTGACAACATTCTGAATAAATTTACGTCTACCTTTGAGCTATGAGAAAACTTCTCCTTCTTGTGATTGTCCTGAATTCATTAATGAGTTCTGCTTCACACATTGTAGGAGGGGATATCTACTACGATTATCTTGGGAATAATCAATATCGATTTTACATTACATTGTACAGGGATTGCTTTTCAACCGGAGCACAATACGATGATCCTTTACCCTTGGGAGTTTTTTACACCAACTCCATGTCCAGCTATCAGCAGGTTTCGGTGCCTTTTCCTGGGAGTAATATTCTTCCAATAGAATTCAATAACCCGTGTGCAACAGCGCCTACAAATGTTTGTGTCGAAAAAGCAGTTTACACAACAGTATTAAACCTTCCTCCGACTCCGGGAGGATATACGATTGCTTATCAACGGTGCTGCAGAGGTCCCAATGTTACAAATTTGATCCAGCCTGAAAACACAGGGATCACATTGGTAGCCACAATACCCGGAAATGAAACCACCAACTGGCAAAACAGTAGCCCGAGATTTACGAATTATCCTCCTATAGTCATCTGTAACACAGAAGAACTGATTTTTGACCATGTTGCTACTGATCCTGACGGGGATCAACTGGTATACTCTTTAGTTACCCCATATGCAGGTGCTAATGATCTTAATCCTGCACCAAATCCTATCCCACCGCCACCATATTTTCCTGTTGGTTGGGCCGGAGGATATGGTGCAACCAATCCAATGGGAGGTGGTTCATCTGTAACAATTAACTCTTCAACAGGTTTGTTGAATGTACAACCAAATATGCTTGGTCTTTTTGTCGTTGGGGTAATGGTTGAAGAGTACCGGAATGGAGTCTTAATAAGCAGGGTGATCAGAGATTTCTTGTTCAAAGTTTTTGATTGTAACATCACAATGCAAGCGATATTACCTGATCAGGAAGAACTTCCAACGTTTATCTCTTATTGTCAGGGGTTGACCGTTCAATTCGAGAACAATTCATACGGTGGAACGAGTTATCAATGGGATTTTGGAGTTACAGGGATAACATCTGATGTCAGTACTCAATTTGAACCAACATATACGTATCCCGCTCCAGGAGATTATACGGCAACCTTGATCGTAAATCCAGGTATGCCTTGCACTGATACAGCGTACATGGATATTACCGTAAACAATGTGTTTAATGTTTCCTATACCGTTGCAGATTCAATTTGTTTCACCGGAAATAGTCTTGATTTTTTAGGTCAAACGGATGGCCCAGCCGGCTCGGCATTTGTTTGGGATTTTGGTCCAAATTCCACTATCCAAAGCGCTACAAGTTTATCGGTGAATGATGTTTCATTTAATGCAAGTGGATTTATCCCAGTTACATTATACGGTAGCAACGGAGATTGTGAGGCGGAGTTCACGGACTCCATTTTCCTTTTCCCTGAGCCAATCGCCAGCATTGAATTACCAACCGGTTTTGAATGTGAGGGCTTAACCATACCATTTGGAAATAATTCGATAAACGCTGTTAATTATCAATGGGATTTTGGAGTTGCTGGAACAACAACAGATGAGAGTGATGAATTTGAACCTACATTCACATTCCCTCAGGGAGGTGTGTATTCGATTCAGCTAATAGCTGGCTCAACAGCTACTTGTTTTGATACTACCGAAGTTGATATTGAGGTGAATGAGTTACTTACCGTTTCTTTTACCCACAACGATTCATTGTGTATTACAGGTAACAGTTTCAATTTTGATGCAACAGTAACAGGTCCTTCGGATGTTGTGTACCAATGGAACTTTGGACAGGTTGCAAATCCCGCGACTTCGAATGCGCTAGATGTCAATAATGTAGTCTACAGTAACTTTGGTTCGTATCCTGTGACTTTAACAGTGTCTTTTGACAATTGCAGTGAATCCTATTCGTCCAACGTCTTTATTTTCAGAGAACCGGAGATCGACTTCAGAGTTGAGCCAGGACCCCGCTGTGCTCCGGCATTAGTTCAGTTTACTGATCTGAGCTCTTCAGATTCTCCACTTACCTATTCTTGGAATTTTGGAAATGGTGGAACTTCAACATTGCAAAACCCAACAAATCTTTATAATGACCCAGGAACTTACAGTGTTTCTCTGGGAATTATTTCAAGTATAGGTTGTATTGATACCTTGAATTTATTTCAGCAAGATGTAGTTATCATTCACCCCTCACCTGTATCTTCCTTTATTGTTGACCCTGTCAGCACTGATATTTGTCATGCAGAGATCACTTTTACGGATCAATCGATAGATGCGGCATCAATTTTTTATTGGTTCGATGACAGCACACATTTTATTGATGGAGCACAACCCATTCACGTTTATAACTATGTAACAAGTGGGTGGCACAATCCGATCCAGATCGTGACGAATCAATACGGGTGTAAGGATACATCCATGGCTGAATTGTACATTGAACCATTTATCATATACATACCGAATACCTTTACGCCTGATGGGGATGAATTCAATAATGATTTCCTGGCAAAATATGCACTAGAGGTCTTGGAATGGAATTTTAAAATTTATAATCGTTGGGGAGAGCTGATCTTTGAATCTAATGACCCTGAGGCAGCGTGGGACGGCTCCTACATTTCTCAATTTGGAAGGGTTCCCGATGGCACTTATTTGTATAAGCTCGATTTCATTTCATGTGAATTCCCTGGGGTTACCCAAACCATCACTGGTCACGTTAATGTATTGAAGTAGTAATTCTTTTAAAATTGTGAAAATAGTTGTAGCTTTCCTCCTTTAAACTGCTACGTTATATGAAAAGAGTCTCTTCAATCGCAACCATTTTGGTTTGCACATTAGGATTCGCAACTTTTTCAAGTGCTCAAACCACGGCAAAAGAAGCCATGGAGGAAAAGAAGCCGATCCTTAAAAAAGAAAATTCGGATAAGCAAAGTGCCGCTCAAAAGCTTCCTGAAGGTTATCCTTCGCAAAGTGAGCTTTCTCCGGAAGATTTTGAAAGTCAAAAACAAGTTTGGATTCAGAACAATCCGGATGAATATCAAAACATGATTCCCCAAAAAGAATCAAAACCAGATGTTAGCTCGCTCCCTGGGTTCCCTGTATTTGTTGATACCGGAAATCCGTCTCTGGATCATGAAGAATACCAGCGCAAGAAGAAGGCGTGGTATGACAGCAATCAGGAATTAATTAAAGAGTTCAATAATTCGCTTAATACCAACACCAATGAAAAATAGAAACTACTTCGGTATCTGTAATCTTGTGATTGCAATTCTTTTAGCATCTGGTATTTCATATGGTCAAGGTCAGTGCTTTACGGGTGGATGCACATTTGGAGGAACAAACTATCCATCAGGAACATTTTCAAACCCAGGTCCTGCATTTGTAACCGTATCAACCATAATTTACGCAGGTGAATACCAATTATACAATGTTACAACGGGTGTTCAATATGAATGGTCCTATTGTACGGGTGATGGAGCTGCCAGTGCTGCTGGTGAAGATTTACAGCTCACGCTGTTCAACAACACAACAGGTGCTCAAATTTGTTATTCAGATGACTATTGCGGTCTGGCACCGAAAATTCAATGGACTGCAACTTTCTCAGGGGTTGTTCGGGTATTAACAAATCAATTCTCTTGTCTGACGAATATTACAAGCCATACCTTAGTTTGGAGAGCTGTTGGTTCGACCAACGACGATTGTGCAAATGCAATTACAATTTCTCCCGGAACATATACTGGGAATACACTCACTGCTACTCCTGATATTGCTCCTACTTGTGGAACAACTGACGGCACAGCAGGTGGTCTTTGGTACAAAGTTACAGGTTCAAACTCATGCTCTTCTTTTACTGCGTCAACATGCGGTGGCATTACAGATTTTGACACAAAAATAAGAGTGTACACAGGGTCATGTGCTGGATTAACATGTGTTGATGGGAATGATGATTTTTGCGGAACTCAATCTCAGGTGACTTGGAGCTATACCCCGGGAACCACATACTATATTCTGGTCCATGGTTTTTCCTCGAGTGCAGGTAATTTCACGTTAACCTTGACAGAGAACACCAATACTTCAGATGTTACTCCTCCAACATTTAATTGTCTTTCTAATGTCACAACCAATGCTGATCCAGGATCTTGTTCGGCAATAGTGAATTATACATTACCGACTTGCGGTACTGGAGCTCAAACGCTATATAGTCAAAATGGAAATAATCTTGAGGATGGTAGGATCTCAAATAATCTATGGCCATTGGTTGATGCAGATGATTTCACCATTGGCTCGGGTTGTTGGAATATTAATGCCGTGACGGCATCATTTTTAACGATCTCAACAAACGGAAGTGGAGCATCATCTTTTACAATTAATTTTTATTCGAATGCTGGAGGTGTGCCAGGAACGATTTTGAACTCTCAAACTGTTTTCCCTGGTTCATGGACAACCTCATATATTGGCACCAATTACGGATTTTATTTCAACAATTTCACATTTACACTTCCGAGTGCAGTGAATTTATGTGCAGGATCGTATTTCATTTCTATTCAAGCTAACATTACAGGATCAAGCTCAGATTTCTATTGGGAATTTAGTACAAATTCAACTTATGGCAGCAATGGATTGAATGCAAGCTCAAGCGCAGGCCCTTGGACAACAAATGGCGATAATTATGTTTTCTCACTGATAACAAACGGTCTAACAGGAAGTCTAACAGATAATTGCGGTGGGTGTCCAACGCTGGTGCAAACGGCAGGTTTATCCTCAGGATCTGGTTTTCCTATTGGTGTAACTACAAATACTCACGTTGCATCAGATGCAAATGGAAATACAACAACTTGTTCTTTCACGGTTACGGTTATCGATAATGTAAGTCCGGTGCTTGATCAACCTACATTAGCAACGATTAACTCTCAATGTACAGTGACCAGCTTAACTCCACCGACCGCGACTGACCAGTGTTCGGGAAGTATAACTGGCACAACCACAGCTACTTTGCCTATTACTTCGAGCACAACAATCAATTGGAGTTTTGTGGATGCTAGTGGTAATCAGGTTTCACAAACACAAAACGTTGTAGTACAAGATGCAACTGCTCCGGTACCAGACATTTCTTCATTACCAGAAGTAATTGAGCTGTAACTTTCTTTTATAAAAAGGAAATTACAATCGCTTATTTTTTTTGCCGACAAATCAGGGAAACAGTTTTCAGGGTCAATTGAATTTATAACGATATGTTATATCAAGTGGCTTCATTTTGCATGATGCGTAACCCTATTGAATGGCGGTGGAGCCATGCGCGGCATCATACTGATACCGTAATT
>JALRFI010000019.1 GCA_023253775.1 Crocinitomicaceae bacterium | reverse complement strand
GAGATTTACGGATTGGATGTTGCTTATCCGAACAATGTGGTAAGGATTTACAACCGATGGGGAGGATTACTGTATGAACATGATTCATCAGTTGATGGTCCGTATGACTCGAACAGGTGGAAGGGTGAGTACAATGGTGAGGCATTACCAGTTGGCTCATACTACTTCATTATCGAGTTGAATGATGAAGACAAGAGCGTTGAATCAGGAGCGGTAAGTGTCTTGTTGGAAAAATAAAATCAGCTTATTTGATAATTGAAAGGCCGCAAGTATTTGCTACCTGTCCTCTTACATTTTTGATTGATTTGAATTCATTTTATTTTCTATCGTCCATCCAACTAAAGACGCCCTTTGTTTTGCCATTTCGGCTTTATCACCTTGAAACAATTCGTCGACGGTTGAATAGAAAAGATGGATCCAATGATCAAAATGTTCCTTTTTTAAAGGCATACGCAGGTGCATTTCTGTAACATTTGTGGTATATCCAGCTTTATCAAGTAGGACGAATTCCCAGAAATAGACCATTTTAGGGAGATGATCTTTAAAATTCAATTGTTCGAAAAACGGCTTGAGTAAATCATCATTCAATACTTTACTATAGAAGACATTTACCAACTTCTCAATATCACCCTTATTTGAAATGTCAGTCATTATTCTTTAAACCAGCTCGAGTATTTCACATAATTGTCAGCGATACGTTGCACTTCTCCCTGAAATAATTCCCGTGATAAGGTTTTTACTTTTTTGGCAGGTACACCAGCATATACCGACCATGATTCCACTCGAGTATTTTCAAGCAGCACAGCCCCGGCTGCAATGATACAGTTCGATTCGATATAGCAATTGTCCATAACGATCGCTCCCATTCCGATCAGAACGTTATCTTTCACAGTGCAACCATGAACGAGTGCATTATGACCTATTGAAACATTATTTCCCAGATTGACCTTTGTCTTTTCAAATGTGCAGTGAATAACAGCTCCATCCTGAACATTAACTTTGTTGCCCATACGAATGGAGTTTACATCTCCTCTAACAACTGCACTAAACCATATTGAACATTGGTCTCCCATTACCACATCTCCTACAATAGTTGCATTTTCTGCAAACCAACAGTCTTCTCCATGAATAGGAGTTATTCCTTTGCACGATTTTATTAAAGCCATTTATTCACGATTTGAATATCAGATAAAGATAATAATGAGCGATTAAATTGATCAAAGATATTTATAGGCTTCTCTTTTGGCAACTGAACCAAGTTCTTTATCCTTAAGATAGTCACGAACAGATTTGGGATCAAATTTTGAATATTGTCGTAATGTCCATCCAATTGCTTTTTGAATGAAAAATTGCTTTTCTAGCAAATACTCATCGATCAAGGAATAAAGAAGCTCCGTGTTGGTGTTCTTTCCATATTTTAACTGAAACAAAAGACAAGATCTTCTAACCCACAAGTCTTCATCATTTCGCCAGTTCGAAATGATAGGCTCAATTTCTTCAGGAAACAGACTGAAGTATTTACCCATGAAATTTGAAGCCAATCCATCGACAGTATCCCACCAACTTTTTGTTGTGATGAGGTGATAGATCAGCTCAATATCTTCCTTGTAATATTCTTTTTTTGACCAAGTATTGATATAGTCCAATGCGACATACTGACATTCTCTTTGAGGCTGACACCACAGGTCCAAAACAATTTTTCTTTTTTGTTCTGGACCCGAAGCATTCTTGTTTTCAGAAAAAAATCTCTTTTGGATTTCCTTTCTTTTTTCTGATGGAATTCCAAAATAATCAAAGTGATCCTTCATGTAGCGCTTCATTCCAGCCGCTTTAATTGGATCCTGATTAGAAGTTAATTCTTTTACAAGTGTCTGGATCATTCTTCAATTAAAGATCTAACTGATACACCTGAGATAAGCTATTATTGTCTTTAAACGTAACATCAAGGTCTTTAATCAATCCGTCTTTGATATCATAAACCCATCCATGCAAGTGAATTTGTTGACCATTTTTCCACGCTCCTTGAATTATTGACGTTTTCGCCAGGTCTAGAACCTGTTCTATAACGTTAAGCTCTACAAAACGATCAAAACGTTCTTTTTCAACTGTTAATGAGTTTAACTCTTCATTATGAAATCTATACACATCCTTTATGTGTCTTATCCAGTTATCTATCAAACCGAATTGTTTGTTTGTCATAGCAGCGGCAACTCCACCACAGCCATAGTGGCCACATACAATGACATGCTTAACCTTAAGAACATTCACGGCATAATCCAGAACAGACAGCATATTCATATCAGTATGAATTACCATATTAGCGATGTTTCTGTGAACGAAGACTTCGCCTGGTTGGGCACCAATAATTTCATTAGCTGGTACACGGCTATCTGCACATCCAATCCAAAGTAATGGAGGCTGCTGGCCATCAGCAAGTCTATTGAAGAAATCCGGGTCTTTTTCCAAATTTTTAGATACCCATTCTTTATTGTTTTCAAGTAGTTTTTTATAAAAAGTTTCCATGTTATTGTTTTTATAATTTTAATAATCTATTTCTCATTTATTGGAATATGAATCGTCTTGACTTTTATGTTCTTTTCTTTAGATGTAACATTTACGAAATTTTCCAATATTTCTAGGACGTCGTAATCAATTTCGTGACATTTCGAACCATCTATTAAAACTGAGCTGTCTTTACTTAATGAACCGAGCTCCTCTAAAATACTTCCCTTGTTCAAAAAACTCACTTCTTCAGAAAGAATAATCTCGCGCACGACGCCTTCATCATTTTCGACGTTTTTCACCTTATAGTTATTTCTGTAGTTTCTCTTAAGAATAAAGAAAATTGAGACAGCCACACCAATGCCAATTCCTTTTAAAAGATCTGTTAAAAGCACCCCAATTATTGTAGAAACGAATGGAATGAATTGGTCCAGTCCTGATCTGTAAATACTTTTAAAAAGCTCTATTCTTGCGAGTTTGTAACCTATAACAATAAGGATTGCTGCTAATGAAGCTAGAGGTATCATATTCAATACCTTTGGAATTAACATTACTGACAAGAGTAGAAGTACACCATGAAAAAGGGCGCTCAATTTGGATTTTGCATTTGAGTTTATATTGGCACTACTTCGCACGATTACCTGAGTAATAGGTAAACCACCAATTAATCCAGAAACAAAATTTCCTATACCTTGTGCCTTGAGCTCCTTATTGGTAGGCGTAAGATTTTTATCTGGATCCAATTTATCTGTCGCTTCTACGCTTAACAATGTTTCTAAGCTTCCTACCAATGCAATTGTAAAGGCAATCACATAGACATCTGGATTGCTCAATGCAGAGAAATCCGGAAAACTAAAGAAAGAAGTAAATTCTGAAATGGATTTTGAAACAGGCAATGAAACCAAGTGTTTGCCTGAAATTTCTAATGTGTTGTTAAAATTGGCAAAAATTACATTCCCGATTATTCCAAAAATAACAGCAATCAGGGCACTTGGTATGATCTTGAAAATCTGAATTCTTTTGAAAAATGGTCTTTCAAAAAGGATCATTATAAAAAGAGAAATCACACTTATAAGAATAGCTCCAGGATGTAAGGCGTTAACTGCAAATAAAAGTTCTGAAAAAGTGTTGTGACCGTCCGTCTGAATAAAGGCCTCATCCCCCATAAAGTCAGCATCATACCCAAGAGCATGAGGTATTTCTTTCAGAATGAGCATAATTCCTATTGATGCAAGCATCCCCTTGATAACAGAAGACGGAAAATAATTACCTATTATTCCTGCTCCAATAAACCCTGCAATTAATTGGATTAGACCTGAGATCATTACTGCAAGGAGGAAAGCTTCAAAACTTCCCAAGGTCATTATGGAAGCCGAGACAATTGTAATCAATCCAGCTGCAGGACCCGACACTCCGAGTCGAGATCCACTAAAGGTTGCCACAACAATTCCTCCTACGACCCCTGCGATAATACCAGAAAAAATGTTAGGAAGTCCGTCTATCCCTTCTACTTTGGTAGATGCAAGTCCAATACCAAGACATAAAGGAAGAGCTACAAGAAAAACAACCAATCCAGCGGGAAAATCATTCCGCCAGTTTTTTAAAAAATTATTCATTTTATGTAAAGTTTAATTATTGAATCAGTTCATCATTAAACTTCACATTCAGGAGGAGCACTAAGTTGTTTGAAATATAGTTCTGAAAAAGATTCTCTATGAAAGAGAAACAACGACTTATCCATGGGGACAGCTATTTTCTGATTAGAAGAAATTTTTTCTTCTTGATCATCAATCTCTTCATTAACCAAGGAATTACTATCCTCATCTAATTCAAATACATCTGAATGACAATCAGAGCTTGAAAAAACAGTTTCATTGGCGTAGATCGTTCGTTTTTTTGAGCTTAATCCATTGGTTATCATGAATCCCATTTGAAAAATGAAAATCAGGATGAGAGAAACTGCTATTGTTCTGGTCTTTTTCAGAGTTACTGAATTACATTAAGTTTTTTACCAACTTTAATAAATGCGTTGATGGCTTTATCAAGATCCTCTTTGCTGTGAGCTGCTGAGATCTGTGTGCGGATCCTTGCTTGTCCTTTTGCTACAACAGGATAAAAGAAACCAATTGCATATACACCTTCCTTCAAAAGTTCATCAGCAAATTGTTGAGAAAGAGCCGCATCATATAGCATGATCGGAACAATAGGTGAATCCCCTTGTTTTATATCAAATCCTGCTGCTATGATCCTTTCTTTGAAATACTTTGTATTGTCTTCTAGTTTATCTCTCAGTTCAGTTGTTGAGCTAAGGATGTCAAACACTTTGTTTGCAGCTCCAACAATTGAAGGAGCCAATGAATTTGAAAACAAATATGGTCTCGAACGTTGTCTCAACATTTCGATGATCTCTTTTCTTCCGGTAGTATATCCACCCATAGCGCCACCAAGTGCTTTGCCGAGTGTTCCGGTAACAATATCGACACGACCCATTACGTTGCAATATTCTGGAACTCCTCGTCCAGTTTTACCAATGAATCCTGCAGAATGACATTCGTCCGTCATTACTAAAGCATCGTATTTATCGGCAAGATCACAAATCTGATCCAATTTGGCGATATCTCCATCCATTGAGAAAACACCATCGGTTACTATGATTCTGAAACGTTGATCCTGTGCCTTTTTTAATTGCTCCTCCAGGTCAGACATGTTTGAATGTTTGTATCTATATCTGTGAGCTTTGCATAGACGAATTCCGTCAATGATCGAAGCATGGTTCAATTCATCAGAAATGATCGCATCTTCCTCGGAAAATAATGGTTCAAAAACTCCTCCATTCGCATCGAATGCTGCGGCATATAGGATCGTATCTTCTGTTCCGTAAAAACGAGCGATCTTTTGCTCCAGCTCCTTATGAATATCTTGTGTTCCACAAATAAAACGAACAGAAGACATACCAAATCCGTGAGAATCCAAAGTCTCCTTTGCAGCTTGAATTACTTCAGGATGAGAAGACAGCCCCAGGTAATTGTTTGCGCACATAATCACAACTTCATCTCCTGAGCTGACTGTAACATTTGCTCCCTGAGGTGAAGTAATGATTCTTTCACGCTTAAAAATACCAGCACTTTCAATTTCTTTCAATTCATGTTGAAGGTGGTTTTTCATCGTACTGTACATCCTGATTGTTTTTTGTAAAGATAAAAAAAGTGAGGTTATTCGATCAGAAATTCCACTTCATATTTCGGTCATCTAATAATGTGAAGGAGACTTTCCAGGTAGGTGTCGGATCGATACGATTTCCATCGGAAAGTACACCATAGACTCCCAATCGCAGTCGTCGTTTGGAAAATTTGAAATTTCTTTCAAGTCCTGCGAGGAGTTCGTAATGCTGGTAATCAAATTCTTTCACATACAAAGCACCGAAACCTGCAACCATTCCAATTCTGGTCTTCTTCATAAAGGGGATCTTATTAATGATGGCTCCGTTATCATGATGTACAAAATGGAACTCGTAAAAAATATCTCTGGACGGCAGGGATGTGTCAAATCCCTGGAAACTGTATAATGGGTTAGAAAAGATAAATGGATCACTTCGCCTCTGAAATTTAAAGTCAGCATCTTTTAGGCTTTTGGCACTTAAAAATTTACCGGTCAATATATGGTAGCTCGAAGTACCAAAGGTGCTTATCTTGAAGGTTTGAGTCATTCCAATTCGGGCATATTCATGATCAACATCACTGCCAAAAATTCCTGGAACACCTCTTTCATAAGTTACATAGAAAGTGGGGTATCGCGAGCCAAGCAACACTTTACGGTGAGGTTCCTTCATGTATTTCTGTTTTGGTGTATAACTGAACGTTACTGTTCCAATTAATGCTTGGTAGGATTCGAATTCTGTCGGTTCATTGTTCGGGATAGCCTCATCAAATAGCGTAAAAAACTTGTATCCGTCTAAACTCCTTCGCTCTGCAAAATTCATATCCAGATCCATATAGAATCCATTAAAAAGTTCTCGATCGTTCCCAATATTCAGCATGGTGGTTTCAATGAAATTGGACCGTTTATAAATTTGAGTAATAGCATCATAACTTCGCACTGCATCAAAATCATGTGAAAATGAAATCCTGGCCGTTCCGAAATGAAATGGATCGTACCTGTATTTGAATCGCGTGCGGCCTTTGATATCCTGGTTGAAAAAACCATAAGAGACCTCAGTATATAATTCTATGAAACGTTCATTAGGCCATTTTTTAAAGTAGTCGAACCAAGGAGATATTCTAGGACCTGCAATGTACATGGGACGAATTAGCGCCGCAGCTGATGAAAGGATCCACTGATAGCGCTTTTCTCGATTGCGGTGTTCGATTCCCCACCAAGCGATCTTCAACAAAGTGATTCTGTTGAAAACACTATCAATAGAATCCAGGTATTCCTTTCGGTTATACCAATCGTTTATACTATCTCTTGCAATGATATACGCTCGTTCTTCATCAGTCAGATCAACTGTTCTTTTTTGCGCCCAGTAACTCGTGTCTTTATCATATGCTTCTTGTTCAGTTACTGCGACCTCTGAATTAAAGAATCGTTTCGCAAAAGTAGGCTTATAGTTATAATTCGAAAAGGTTGCTATCGTTTTGCAATCCGATGATTCGTCCTTATACTTTACTCCGTAGTTTAATGATTGACTTTTCAAAAGGCACAATGTGTCGCCGGGATGCTCGAATTCCTGCTGAATGGAGAAGTAATCATAAATCAATAAATTACCTTTTTCCATAGTAAGATCAAGTTTCTTAACCAACCAAAGAGAGTCGATCACCCAAATATATCCTTCAAGAGTAGATGTTGAAGAATTCCGTGCAATGATTTTTATTTTATGGATTTTTTGACCATTTTCTGTATACTGTTCTTCTAGTCTGTATTTGTAGGATAGGATTCCCGGACCAGATATTGGTGAACTCACAGGTGTTTGATGCAGATCATCAAGATGCAGAAGGTTTTCAAAGAAGTTAAAATTGGATTTGACCGTTGTGGTATAATACAATAATCTATCATTTCCCCTTTTTTCGAATCCATTCCTAAATTCTTTTACATCATTAGGCGGTGAAAAATTTCGTGTCAACTGAACTTCAACCAAATTCATATTATTGGCAAGTTCATCTCTTTTTTTCTTTTCGGTCTCGAACGGATCTTCAATTCCGGAAGGATCAGTATTTGTTGTTTCCTCTTCTTTATTTTTATTCTTCGATTCTTTCTTGTCGATTTTCTCGCTTGCCTTGATATAGACATCCACAGAATGTGGGTAGTTCCATGGATTGATCAAATCCCGTTTTTCAACGACCTTCAGCATGATTTCTCTACCAGGGTTTGATTTTTTCACACTGATCTCAACATCTTCCAGATCCTGAAATTTGGTGGGTAAGAGCTGAAAGTTTCGCTGGACTTCTGAATCCGACATTGTGATGTAACCCTCTCTGGTATCGTATCCAGTTGCAGAGAATACAAGAAAATACTCTCCGGGGAAAAGCCTCATTTCATAGTATCCATTTGCGTCTGCAATGGTTCTCTGCTGAGGATCATTCTTCACGAAGATTTTTGCGTAAGGGATGGGAATATTGCGTTCGTCGAATACTGTTCCATTCACCAATTGCTGACTAATCCCTAGAGTCGGGAGCAAGAAAAAACAGAAAATGACCAACAATAATCTCATTTCAAAATGTGATAAGTCAAGTAAAATTAAAAGTAACGAAACCAATTACAACAACTCATTGAATTTGGTTCAAAGACAAATAGTGTTGAAGAGTTGAAAATGAAAAGGATAAGCGGTAGACGTTATTTCTCTTGTTGCTTTTTATTCATGTATTCAACATGCTTTTCCATTCTTTTCATCATCCATTTTTTAAAAAAATACATGGATAGAGATGTCACCACGAAAACATAGTAGAAAACCCATTTTTTCCATCCGTCTGTGTAACACATGTATGTGGTAAACAAAAAGATCATTAATGCGGCCAAGAGCCAGAAATATAGCATGATCTTATTATACGTATTCATAAGTCCAGTTATTTATCGTCAAAGTTAATCTTTCCGTATGGTTTCATGAACTCGTAATACGTGAAATCCTGTTTTGTTGTAATCCCTTTTCCAAATAATACTCCTTTTGGAGACCTTACTGTCACGTCCGATGAAGTGTAAATTGACGAGTCTTTCTGATTCCAATAAAGAACTTCAGTTTCTAATTCTTGTTTTTTCTCATGGTTGAATAAGCGAACAGAATCCTTTACGAAAAAAAGTCCTTCATTGAAATTAACTTCACCATACAAAGCACTTAGCGTAGAAACAACTTTTCCTTCGTTGGAGAAGAAATTGACTTTTAATCCGTCTTTTAGTTTGGTGATATGCTCAGGTCTTGTGAACGTCTCAGCATGTTTTGCAAATATCTCCACTCTGGCATAACCAGAGTCTGTGTAAAATACTTTTAGGTCTTTTGTCACCTCGTCAGGTGCCCTGGGATCATAGGTAACCTTTTGGATCGATTCAAGGTCATTTACACATGAAAAAAGAATTCCTGCCAGCAATAAGCCAGCAGGAATCTGATAAAGGATGGAAATATGTTTAGAAAAACTCAACTTATTTCGAAACTGTAACGCCCCAGCAAGATAAAGTTACACTACTTACACCTGCCTCGAACCAATCACTTTCTGTTGGTCCTGCTGCGCGATATTTTGCTGCAGCTGAAGAATCTCCAGCTCTGTCAGCGATCTGAGCTGCATACAGGTAGTTTGCTTTTCTTTCGAAAGTACTGGTTCCGCAACCGTTTGCCATATTCGCAACACACTGTGCAGCAATTTTTAGTGCAGAAGAACGATTCTTTCCTGAAATGCCTTGAGCCGTATTGAAGGCAGTTTTGTAGCTATTCTGATCATGGTACTGGATCTCAAGGATCGTATATTCGATCTCATCTTTTTTGTCCTCGTCCGAAGTCAATCCTTTTGCATCTTTCAATGTCGATATTGCTTCGCCGTACTTCTTTTTAGCTCTCAAAAGTTTAGCTTTTCCAAGAACTGCATCTATGTTAGACGGGTCGATCGAAATCAATGTATCCATCAACATTTCATATTCTTTGCTGTCTGTACAACCTTTTGCTTCCAACAAGTTGATAAAGTTATTTACAGATGCCCTCTTAACGTCTTTATCCTGAGAGAATGACCCCATAAATCCGTTAAGATCAGGAAGGATATCATTACAGCTCTTTACCAATGCGTTGAAATAGGTGGATATAGTTTCCTGTGTTTTGAGAGACATGTTTGCTTCACTCACCAATTTAGAAAGGAAGAAATATTCAGTAATCAACTTACTTTTTAATTCTGCTTTTTTATCCGATGCTGTCTCGGTATAAACGACATACAAATTGTAGTAGTAATAGATTACATGACTTTCGTTCACTGAAGTTCCTGTCTTGTGGATCCCTCTGTCAAATAGCAAGTCTGCCTTGATACGGTCTGGCTTAGACGTCTGAATGATGTATGTAGCTCTGGTAAGATCATTTTCTTCTTCATAATGACCCGCAGCTTCCATTCTGTCAAATACACCTACAACTGTGTCGATATATGCTGTTTTTTTTGCTTTGTCAGATTCAGTAGCAATAGCGTTTCGCAAAGATCCAACAAGGCGATTGTAATTATCTTTATCATATCCTCCACAGATGGTTTCACCCTTTAGATAGTACATTGAAGCACCAGCATAGTTTTTAATTTTCAATTCTTCTCCTGCAAGAAAACGCATTCTGAGGCATTCTCTTTCCTGATCTGTTTCTTGAGCTGATAATTGAAAAGCAGCTGTGAGTAGTACTGTGCCTAATAATAGTTTAGCAATTTTCATTTTAATGTATGTTTAATCCAGTTTTCGTTTTCTGAACCATCTGTCGTAGAAAGAAGGTGAAATGATTACCCCAAAATTCATTCCTACAAATGACTCGTTCAATCCATCCTCTAATCCGTTTCCTCGTTTCCCGATCGTTACCGAAAGATTGATCGATGAAAGCGCTTGTTGAGCAAGGATCGGTAATCCGATTCCAAATGTTGTGCCAATTTCATTGACTGGTGAAGAATTGTCATAATACGGTAAGGAAGATGTATAAAAACCAGCACGATACCTCATTCGTTCAAAGAAATTAGTCGTAACGGCATTCTCAATGAATTTGATCTCAGGCGTATATTGTATGCCTCCTGATATCTTAGTGGTCTTCACGTAATTGAATTCCTCGGTTACATCATTGAATGTACTTGAGAATTTTGTCCAGTCATTGGAAGAATAATTGAAATGGATCTGCCATTCAGAATTTCTTGAGATGTTGCTGTTTTCCAAAGCATCTTTTCGAATCAAGTAGGAGAAACCGAAGGAATAAGCAGGGGATAAATTCAATGTGCCCTCAACATTTGTTGTATCGTAGAGCAATGAATAGGTGTTGGGATTTGTCACATTTCCAGCTGCAAATAACTGTCGATCCAAATAGCCCTTGGCTTTTTGCATCGGCTCCATTGTCACTCCAATCTTGAAAGAGTGAACTTTGTTGATTTTTTGGCACAAATATGCTCCTAATTCGTAGTGAAATGAATTGAATCGATAAGAAGTTTTCTCGACACCACCTGTAAAAGAATTGAATTGAACAAGATAGCTTTTTCTTTGATTGGTAGAGGATCCGAAAAGATAACCAAGGTTTGCTCCAATTGATAGATGTGTTCCTCTAAATTTTACTAAAGATGAACTAAGGCCTATAAAAGTCTCGTTTACACCTCCATTTCCATCATAGACGTAGTGGACAGAGTCTGTTCCTACAGAAATCTGATCGTGGATTTCATATCCCCTGCGGCTAAAGGGTCTTAATCCAAATGCCAAGCCAAAGTGATTTCTAATTGGTATAGCAAGAACGAAGTGATCCACCATTCCGAATCCATTTATAATATTATTCGTTCCCTGAGTGTAAGAAGAAACTCTTCCTTCTAATCCCAAAGAGAATAAGGGTTGTCCTTTGCTAAGACTATTGTAAGAAGCAGGATTTCTGTAGTTCAAATAGGTTGAATCAAAAAATGCAACAGAAGATTGCCCCATGGCACCACTTATTGCATCTCCGCTTGTATATCTTTCACCGAAACCGTAAGAGCTAAACGGTGAATGAGTTGTCAGCTGAGCACTTACCGAGCAAGCAATCAACAAAAAAACACTTAAAATCGATCTATGCATTCAGCTTATATAATTGATATATCCCCTTCAAGGTCAAGTTTTCGTCCACAAAGATGTTATTTTTTCCCCCCAAATCAAAGTATTGAGCATCTCCGCCCGTCACAAAAAAAGTTAAGCCCTTGTAACTCTGCTCATAACGTTCAATCATTCCTTTTATTTCGGATAGCAACCCGTTCACTACTCCACTGTTTATACTTGAAATCGTAGAACCACCGGTTAACATGGTCTCGGCTTTAAAATCCAATAAAGGGAGAGAAGCAGTGAAGTTATTCAGTGCCTTATAGCGAAGATCAGCTCCAGGGCTAATCGACCCCCCGATATACTTTCCTTCTATAACGACATCAAATTTTACACAAGTACCAATATCAATTGAAATCGATGACTGATCTTTTCTTATTGCATGAATGGCGACTGCGTTACACCACCTGTCCACCCCGAGGGTATCCATGGATTCATAGGAAGAGCTTAATTCGGAATTCAGTGATGTTGATATCCTTATTGCATTTGGTAAAATTGAGAGCAATTCGCTTGTATCTTTTTCAGATAGTACTGAGCAAAGAGCAAAATTCTCTATTTCAGAAAAATCTCCTTTTATAATAGAGCTCTTAAAATCTGCAAGGCTCGTTCTTTTCAATAAAGATATTTGATCATCAATAAAAATTGCGGCTTTGACTGAGGTGTTACCCGCATCGATGACAAGTGTTTTTTTAAGAATCGGCATTTTCACTATTTTCTGACTGTCGACTCACATTTGCCAAGGGTTTCCTTTTGAACTCAGCGTTTCGATCAAATAAATATCTAAAAGTTGCCATTTCTCGGTATTTGCTGGCTCCCAACCCTTTAACTATCGATATCATTTTAGGATTGAAATCGCCGATCCAAGTGATGACAAGATCCTTGTAATGACCTTCCTTCTGAATAGTGTCTGCCATATATTGAAAGATCATTCCTTCAACACCCTTTCCCTGGAAGTCCGGATCAATTCCGAAAACCATTCCAAAACACCGCCTTACAGTCCTTCTTTTTTTATGGTACAGGAATTTCAATTTCCCCCACCAGTTGAGATTTCCGTTTACGTATCTAAAGATCTGATTGATCTCGGGCAATTGAATATACATTCCGATTGGGTTGCCGTTGTAATATGCGAAGAAAACTATTTCCGGGTCTACAACAGGTTTTAAGCCTTTAAAAATTGATACAGCTTGGGACTTAGACATCTCTGAGAATCCCGTTTGGCGATTGGCCCATGCTTTGTTGTAGACCATTCGAAATTCTTCGGCATAGGATTCAAAACGCGACATGTCAAGACTTTCTACTTTGAATAGAGGATCATTTTGCAGATTTTTTGCTCTTTCCGTGAATTTATCTTGAAGCGGGTCAGCGATTTTGCGGAAAAAGATCTCTTGTTTAAAATAAATCTGAAACCCATAATTCTCAAAGAACCTCACGTAGTATTCCGGATTATAATTCTGAAGATAATAGGGTGGTTCATTGAAATTTTCAATGATTAATCCCCAGTATTGATGATTCTCACCGAAGTTTATTGGGCCATCCATCTGAGTCATGCCTTTCGAGTCTAACCAATCTTTTGCTGTATCGAACAACTGAAAAGCTGCATTTTGATCATCAATACATTCAAAGAAACCACAACCTGCAGGATGCTCCGAGCTACTGCCGTTTACCCAGGCTGCAATTCGCCCGATTACTTCGTTATTGCTGTTAATTAATAACCATCTCTTAGCTTCACCTTTCCTCCACATCTTGTTTTTCTTCGGATCGAAGATTTTGTCGATATCCTGTTTGAGATGGGGTACCCAATTCGGATCCTTTTTATAGATCTTAAATGGCAGCCTATGAAATGCTTTTAGGTCATTTTCGGAAGTTACTTCTTGGATTCTCATGGTATTACACTTACAACAAATGTAATCATCAAAAAAAAACTGAAGAAAATATTATTTGTAATAAGAATATATTAAATTTGCCCCCACTATTTAAGGATGGTGATGTAGCTCAGTCGGTAGAGCAAAGGACTGAAAATCCTTGTGTCGGCGGTTCGATTCCGTCCATCACCACCAAAAGGCGATCAGCAATGATCGCCTTTATTTTTTGATGAACTTTTGAGTACCATTCTCCCCTTGGGAATAAAGGGAGAGAAAATAAGTACCCACCGATAAGTGTGCTATGTCGATTTGAAGTTCCTTGTTTCCAATCGCCGTTTTAGATAGAATTTCCTTACCAAAAACATCATGAATGGCGAATCGATCAATTATGGTTGGTATTCTGACAAATATGCTCTCGGAGGAAGGATTCGGCCAAACCTCAAATGAATCGAATTTTTCTTCAACACCGACATCACAAATTCCCGGTAAATTTTGATCGATCCAAGCTGCGCGCTGTTGGATATAATTTTTCAGGAATTGTAAATCTTCTTCATAGGTCTGGCCTACAAAAGCATTCCAATTGACATAAACTCCTATTATCGGCCATCGTTGAAAATTCCTGACTCTAGCCTCAGCCGCAAGATTAACAATCGAATCTATCATGAGGTGAATTGAGTCTGTATGCAATGGCCCAGAGCGTAATTCTTCCCAACGACATTTTAATCCATTCCGATAGGATGGAGCATCCAACAGGCGTTCCCACCAGAAAGGAATTGCTGTTGTGAAATCACAGATCTCATCGAAATTGAATTGCCATCCTGTTGTTAAATCGGCATCACAATAATCTGCATTTCCATACGACAGATTGAAATCCCACATCGGACCGGCGATCAGCTTTCCATTTTTAAATCCGTCATCACGATCTTTGTACATGAAGGAGCTTGACCGGTATCCATCCACTGTTCGACCAAGTTCTTGTAAGATGAAGAAATCATAAAAGGACTCTGCATCAATGTATTTCGAATAGCCCTCAATCGGGTCAGCGAATAAAGGACCGTTAACCGTATTTTCAAAATCGTTTAGGAAATTTTGCATATAGGAGACTTGGACTGGCACCAATTCATCGAACTCAGGGTCATGAAACTGGAAGAGAACCTCATTATTGAAATTGCTTGACCAGCTAAACCCAACTTCTCCTGTCAATTTATCCACTTTTACAATGTAGCCACCAGTTAGAGGTAAGCCTAATGTTTCCCAGGTTTCCAGTTTATCAATATCAACTCGGTCATTATCCACTTTGATTCTTTCAAGTAATATATAAAGACCTTTATAGTCGCCATTGATGAGTAATTCACAATACCTCGATCGAGATGCGTAATGGCCCATTTTTCTGGATAAGTTATATGTCAGGACATTTCGTGAGAGGGTTTTGTCGGGGTAGGGTCCATATAGAATCCAATCGTTTTCTGTCGGTAATCCAAGTAACGGGTAATTCAATTTAATCCCGAACTGATCCTGGGTCTCAAATCCATAATTTTTCTTCGGATATTGTTGAGAAGTAGATCCTCTAATTTCGATGGAGATTTTATTATCGTAATGATTGAATGGGTCCGTTAGGTAGTTTCTAACACCTAATCCATTATCGATGATTCCCATATCACAAAAAGTTCTTGTAACGTCATTGATGGCTTCCCCCGGAGGTGTGTTGATTACTACGATCGGAAGATCTGAATCAGTAAATGTTACTTGCGAACAGATTGAAAACGTACTAAAAATAAAAAGGTAAGTTAGCTTTTTCAATATTTAAAGGAGTTATAATACTTTATGGTTATTGCCTCAAAAGGTAAGGTAAAAAGATAAGTATCCCAATAATTGCTGCAAAAATAGAAGCGATTAGAACAGCACCCGCGGTAATGTCTTTTATAGTTTTTATTTGAGTATTTTCTTCCATGGAATGGAGGTTGCATAATCTTTCAATGGACGTGTTGATGGCTTCCAGTCCAAGTACTAGTCCCGAAACTGAAAGGATATTTATCCAGTCTTGTCGGTCAATCTGAAAGTGGATCCCAAGAAGAATTGTCAGAATTAGTATACCAAGCTCAACCAAAAAATTGCGCTCTCGAAGCATCGCCCTGACACCATTGAAGGCGTATTGAAATCCTTTGACAAATTTCTTCATATTCAAATTTACATCATTGTCGATCAATTTTGAAATTAAGCTTATTTTTGCATCAGTTCATTGCATAAACTTATGAAGAAAGGTGGAGGGACTGGCCCGATGAAACCTTGGCAACCTATTCTGGAAACGGAAAAAGGTGCCAAATCCGATCCCTGTTCAAAAGGGAAAAGATAAGTTGGTGGTACTTTGTACTTCTCTTTTTTCATAGTGTAATGAGTAGATATGACTATGAAAACAATTCAGGAAATTTTAAATGAAAGGATTCTCATTTTGGATGGTGCAATGGGTACAATGATCCAACGCTATCAGCTGGAAGAGGATGACTTTAGGGAAGGTTGGTTTGAAAATCATCCGCACTCATTGAAAGGGAACAATGACTTGTTGTCTTTAACTCGACCAGAGATCATCAAAGAGATCCATCGGAAATATTTTGAAGCTGGAGCAGATATTGCCGAAACAAATACCTTTTCTGGGACAACAGTAGCGCAAGCAGATTATGCTTTGGAACATGCCGTGTATGACATCAATTATCATTCAGCAAAAATTGCAAGAGAGGTTGCAGATGAGTTCACTCGTTCTAATCCGGATAAACCACGTTATGTCGCTGGATCAATAGGACCGACCAATAGAACGGCTTCTATTTCTCCAGATGTCAATGATCCAGGTTTTAGGGCGATTTCCTTCGATGACCTTGTACTTGCATACAAGGAACAGGTGAAGGCTCTCATTGATGGAGGTGTGGATTTGCTGCTTGTTGAGACTATTTTCGATACCTTAAACGCCAAAGCAGCTTTATTTGCGATTGATGAGGTTTATGAGGAGCTGAATATTGAATTGCCGATCATGGTATCAGGAACGATTACAGATCAAAGTGGTAGAACCTTAACTGGTCAGACTACTGAGGCATTTTTGATATCGGTTTCACACATGCCATTATTGACCGTAGGGTTGAATTGTGCTTTGGGAGCTTCAATGATGAGACCTTATCTGCAGGTTCTGGATAAAAAGACAGCTTTTGGTGTTAGTGCTCATCCCAATGCAGGTTTACCAAATGCATTCGGTCAGTATGACGAAACTCCAGAAATGATGGCAGTTCAGATCAAAGAATTTCTTGATGAAGGATTGATCAATATCATTGGTGGGTGCTGCGGTACCACACCTGATCATATTGAAGCAATTGCTGAATTGGCGAAAAATTATTCACCCAGATCAACAACAAATGTCTGAGACAAAAGTAACATTGAAACTATCAGGACTAGAGCCTTTGATCGTTACTCCGGAAAGCAATTTTGTGAATGTTGGTGAACGAACGAATGTTACGGGATCAAGAGCTTTTCTTCGAATGATCAAAGAAGGAGACTTTGAGTCTGCATTATCTGTGGCTCGTGAACAAGTGGAAGGTGGTGCTCAGATCATTGATGTCAATATGGATGAAGGAATGATCGATGGGGTGGAAGCAATGGTTAAGTTTTTAAACCTGATCGCCTCTGAGCCGGATATTGCCAGAGTGCCAGTCATGATCGATAGTTCAAAATGGGAGATCATAGAAGCAGGATTAAAATGCATTCAAGGCAAAGGAGTCGTGAATTCAATTTCGTTGAAAGAGGGTGAGGCCAATTTCATTTCTCAGGCAAAAAAGATCAAAAGATACGGTGCGGCTGTGATCGTAATGGCTTTTGATGAAAACGGACAGGCAGATTCATATGAAAGAAGAATCGAGATCTGCAAAAGATCCTATGACATATTGGTCAATATTGTCAAGTTTCCAAAGGAAGACATCATTTTTGATCCAAATATTTTTCCTGTTGCCACCGGAATGGAAGAGCATAATAAAAATGCGCTTGATTTCTTTAGAGCTACCAAATGGATCAGAGAAAATTTGCCTGGAGCACATGTGAGTGGAGGAGTTTCCAATGTGTCCTTTTCATTTAGGGGTAACGATGTGGTTAGGGAGGCAATGCACTCTGCATTCTTGTATCATGGAATTCAACATGGAATGGATATGGGTATTGTCAATCCGTCGATGCTGGAGGTATATGACAACATCAACAAAGAGCTATTAGAGTATGTCGAGGATGTTCTTCTCAATCGAAGAAGTGATGCAACTGAGCGATTGCTTGAGTATGCCGAGACGGTGAAAGGAGATGGGAAAAAGAGAGAGGCTGATCTATCCTGGAGAGAACAATCGGTGCAAGGAAGATTATCACATGCATTGGTGAAAGGAATAGTAGAATTCATCGAGCAGGACGTAGAGGAATGTAGACATCAGTTTCAAAGACCGATAGAAGTTATCGAAGGCCCTTTGATGGATGGAATGAACGTCGTTGGCGATCTGTTTGGTAGCGGTAAGATGTTTTTGCCTCAGGTGGTAAAGTCTGCAAGGGTAATGAAAAAAGCTGTAGCCTATTTACTGCCATATATTGAAGAAGAAAAACAGGAAGGGAATTCGTCATCAGGCAAGATCCTCATGGCCACTGTGAAAGGAGATGTGCATGATATCGGTAAGAATATTGTGGGTGTGGTTTTAGGATGCAACAACTACGAAGTAATCGACCTTGGAGTAATGGTTCCCTTTGAACGGATCATTGCAGAGGCTAAAAAACATAATGTCGATGTGATCGGATTGAGTGGTTTGATTACTCCATCTTTGGACGAAATGGTCACAGTGGCAAAGGAAATGGAAAAAGAGGGGATGAATATTCCGTTATTGATCGGTGGGGCCACTACATCTAAAGTGCATACCGCTGTAAAGATCCAGCAGAATTATCTGAAAGGGGAAACGATCCATGTTCTGGATGCATCAAGAGCTGTGACGGTAGTTGAAAGTATACTTGGACCTAAAAAAACTGATTTTATTCACGACCTGCGTCTGGAATATGATCGTGTAAGGCAGCATCATGAAAAACACAGAGCGGCTAAAGAATTGATAGCGATCGAAGCTGCCCGAACAAATAAGTATAAAATAGATTTTAAATCTCAGGATATTCAGAAACCCAACAAGATGGGATTGACCCATTACGAGGGTTACCCTTTGAATGAGCTGTTAAATTATATTGACTGGACTCCTTTTTTCCAGACATGGGAGCTTCATGGGAAATACCCTGCAATACTTGAGGATAAGGTTGTTGGAGTTGAGGCAACAAAACTTTTCAAGGATGCACAAGCAATGCTTGGAAGGATCGTTTCCGAAAAATGGCTGGAGGCACGTGCTGTGGTGGGTTTGTTTCCTGCTAATTCAATCGGAGATGATATCGAGATCTATGCGGATGAAGATCGAAGTTCTCTGCTTCATGTGCAAAGAACGCTGAGACAACAAGCCAAGAAAGCTCAGGGCGTTCCTAATCTTGCATTGGCGGATTTTATTGCACCAAAAGAATCCGGGGTTAATGATTACATAGGCGGTTTCGTGGTAACGACCGGTATTGGTCTAGACGAAAAAGTCATTGAGTTCGAAAAGGACCATGATGATTATAACGCTATTCTTCTAAAGGCTCTAGCAGACAGACTGGCTGAAGCTTTTGCAGAAAAAATGCATGAGATCGTCCGGAAAGAGCTTTGGGGATATGTGAAAGATGAGTCATTATCAAATGATGAATTGATCAAAGAAACATATAGAGGTATTCGTCCGGCCCCTGGTTATCCTGCGTGTCCGGATCATACAGAAAAAATAGGTTTGTTTTCAATCTTGAAGGCGCATGAGCTGACT
>JALRFI010000002.1 GCA_023253775.1 Crocinitomicaceae bacterium | reverse complement strand
GAAAATTTATAGAAAACCCAGAGTAACAAATAAAGAAAAAATTGAAATTAAATTAACCAACATCAAAATCACCGAAATTAATAATGGCTTTGAGGTAAGTTTTATTCAAGAATATAAATCAGGAAATATTGATTCTTCTGGTCAGTTTTGCGACTTGTGGGCAAGACGGATGGATGACCCCCAATCGTGGGCAATGGGACGATAGAATCCTCTACGATCTCGAATTGGATCATGGTGACTTTTTCATAGAAAAGAATGGGTTTACAGTTTGCTTGTCTAACCTCAGGGACATATTTGGTCATGATCATGAAGAGGAACAAAATGGCCATAATGATGAGTTGATCAATTATCAGAGCGTAAGGATGACCTTTATTAATTCTGAGTTTACCTCAAAGCCTCAGGAAAAGGATTCCTCAGAATTTTATAAGAATTATATTTTAGGAAACGATCCTGTAAAATGGAAGTCATGGGTCTACAGCTACCGTATGGTGGAGATGCCTAATCTTTATGAAGGGATCGATCTACTTTGCTCCACAAAGGATAGGTATTTTGAATACTCATTCCGAGTAAAACCAAATGCGAACTTTCGAACGATAAAAATGAAGATAGAGGGTTCAAGTGGCCTATCTATCGATGAGAATGGAAATTTAATAATGCAGACCAGGTTTGGTCAGATCACTCATTCGGCCCCTGTCTCCTGGTATGAACTTAATGGTAAAAAAATAAAGATCAATAGTACGTTTAAATTGGAAGGTGAGATGTTGTCTTTCGAAGTAGATAAAATACCGGAAGGCGCAACTTTGATCATTGATCCTTCTTTGACATTTTCTACGTTCACCGGATCGATAGTTGATAATTGGGGTTTTACGGCTGCTCCTGACCCGAATGGCAACCTGTTTGCTGGAGGTATTGTTTTTGGAACCGGTTACCCATTGACTACTGGAGCATATGATGTAACCTTCAATGGAGGAACAGGGACATACCCTTTTGATATTGGAATTACGAAATTTAATGCCACAGGAAATGCGTTGATCTATTCTACTTACATTGGTGGATCAGGAAATGAAACGCCATCCAGTATTGTCAGTTCGACTAGCGGAGAATTATTCTTGTATGGAGTAACATCTTCCACAAACTTTCCAATGGCCGGTACTCCTTATGATAACACGCACAATGGAGGGCCTAATGAGACTGAGAACAACTTGAATTTCAATGGTGCCGACATCTATGTTGCAAGACTGAATGCCACTGGAACCGCGTTAATTGCATCCACCTACATAGGGGGATCAAATTCGGATGGTCTAAATACCAATGTGCTTCAGTACAATTACGGTGATCAATTTAGGGGAGAAATCATTCTAGATGCCTCAAACAATGTCTATGTGGCTTCGACTAGTTTTTCCGGAAATTTTCCTGTTTCCGGTGGAATGCAGTCCGGTATAGCAGGAATGCAGGACGCAGTGGTTTTTAAGATGCCCCCAACGCTGAGCTCGCTGACTTGGAGCACCTTCTTCGGTGGTACAGGTTATGAAAGCGGGAATGCTCTTGAATTATCGTCTTCAGGAGATGTCTACTTTACCGGAGGAACCACTTCTACAAACCTGCCAATTACAGTAGGTAATGACCTCACGGCTAATGGAGGGTTGTCAGATGGATATTTAGTTCGATTGAATGGAGCAACGGGAGGGTTCTTAAGTGGAACATATTTAGGTCAAAATGAATATGATCAGGCTTACTTTGTTCAGCTCGACATCGATGACAAAGTATATGTTCTGGGGCAAACACAATCTTCCTGGGCAATTTCTCCCAGTGTGTATGGAAATCCAAATTCCGGACAGTTTATTCAAAAGTTTTCAACTGATCTTTCGACCATTGAATGGACGACAATGATTGGCGCGGGCACTGGTAATGTTGAGATTTCTCCTACCGCATTCTTGATTTCTGATTGCTACGATATTTATTTGGCAGGCTGGGGAGGAATATTAAACCAGAACACATCGTACAGTCAGGCAATTATGTCAACTACGAATGGATTCCCGGTGACCAGTGGCCCAGAGAATATGGCTTTTCAATCAAACACGAATGGGAGTAATTTCTGGATTGGAGTTCTCGGACAAGATGCTGATCAATTGAAATACGCCACCTTTATGGGGGGGGTAACCACCAGTTACAACCATGTAGATGGTGGGACGAGTCGCTTTGACAAATCAGGTAGGATTTATCATGCTGTTTGTGGAGCTTGTGGAGGAAATGATTATGGTTTTACAAGTACACCCGGTAGTTGGTCTCCTGCGAATCCTAGTCCAAATTGTAACCTGGCTGCATTCAAGTTTGAATTGGCTCAAATAGAAGCAATAGTTTCTGATCCTGAACCTCTAATTTGTTTGCCTGACCCTGTGATTTTCAACAATAACAGCGCCAATGGAAATTCATTTTTTTGGGATTTCGGTGATGGTTCAACTTCCACTGAAGTAAATCCTGTACATTATTACGCAGGTTCAGGGAATTATATGGTGACTTTGATTGTGGCTGATTCAAACGGTTGTTTTTCTCCAGATTCTGTTCAATTTGAGGTCAATATTGGAGATTTTCAAGGTGGGGTAATTCAGCCGACGGAACCTATTTGTCCAGGAGACTCCTATCAGCTCGAAGCATTTGGCGGGTCAGTATACTCGTGGTCACCCGCTGGATTGGTAGATGATCCTGCAAGTGCAGCTCCGTTTACCACGCTGGATCAGACAACAACATTCACTGTTGTGATCAGCGACAGCTGTGGCATTGATACAGTTCAGGTAACTGTTCCTGTTTTGCCTTTTGATCCTGTCATTTCACCTGATACGTCAGTATGTATTGGTAATTCGGCATATTTATACGTTTCGGATGGAGATGTTTTCGCTTGGACTCCATCGGACGATCTTAATGACCCAACTATCCAAAATCCTGTTGCGACCCCAACAGTTTCAACGACGTATACCGTTCAGGTGCAATCTACTGAAGGGTGCGAATTTATTGATCAGGTAACTGTTTCGGTATTCTATGACCCTCCAATACCTGTCATGCCTGATTATTTAGAAGTCTGTGAAGGGTCATCTGCTACCGTAATCGTTTCAGGAGGAGACACCTATGTATGGTATCCGAATCAAAATATTTCTGCAACTACAGGATCGACAGTGATAATTACTCCGCAAAATGATATGTATTATTATTGTGATTTCTTCAATGCTTGTGGATATGCCACAGATAGTGTTTTTGTTGATGTTGTCAATGCTGACATTGATGCATGGAACGATACGATCATCTGCCCGGGAGAAGTTGCAACTATTTGGGCTACAGGGGGTGTATCCTATGCTTGGTCTCCTACATCTACCATATTGACCAATCCGAATACATCTTTTGTTCAGGTACGACCTCAAGAACCGACCGTGTACACAGTAATTGGAACCGATGCTAATGGATGCACAAACACTTCTTCTGTTTTTGTTGATCTCTTTCCTGTTCCATTTGTTCAGACATCACCTGATGTATTCGCGTTTTATGGCGATGTCATTCCATTAAATGCTGAAGGTAATTCAGACGGGACATATGTATGGTCTCCAGCAGAATTTTTAAGTTGTGTGTCGTGCCAATCTCCAACTACTTCTCCTGATCAGAATATTTCCTATCTGGTAACATTTACAGACGAGAATGGTTGTGTGGCGTGGGATGATGTTACCATCCACTACGATCCTATATTGTACGTTCCTAATACTTTCACGCCAGATGGTGATGAACATAATAATGTTTTTCAGGTTATCGGTTTAAATATTGAATCCTTTGAATTAATAATCTTCAACAGATGGGGAGAATTAATTTGTACTCTTAGTTCATTTGACGAATACTGGGATGGTACTTACAAAGGAGTGATGTGTCAGGATGGAACTTACACCTGGAAGATCCGGTATTACGGTTACGAAACAGATGAAATGTTCGAACAAACAGGTCACATCAATCTTATCAGATAGAAAACAAAAAAAGAGAAGTAAAACTTCCCTTTTTCAATTGTTGATTAGATCTTAAATAAATCTTTCATCAGCTTCCATGGTATGACCGCAAGCTTTACAAGTTCTCATTTCCAATGAAGTATAAAACTCTTTGAATCTTGGAAGGAAGTCCTTTTCTATATTCTCAAGTTTGAATTTGTATTCTTTTAAGGGATGGTTACATTCATCGCAAAACCACATCAATCCGTCGATAAGATCAGTACCCTTTCTAACTTTTTCGATAACTAATCCTACTGTATTTGGCCCTCTCATGGGAGAGTGAGGGATATTTCCAGGAAGTAGGAACATTTCTCCCTGTTTGATCGGAATATCTTTAGCTTTTCCCTCTAGCTGAACACGCACGGTTATGTCACCTTCAATCTGATAGAAGAGCTCTTCGCTTTCGTTATAATGGTAATCTTTACGTGCATTTGGTCCACCAACGATCATAACGATAAAATCTCCGGCTTCTTTATAAAGATTAACATTTCCTACTGGTGGTTTCAGAAGATCTCTGTTTTCATCGATCCATTCTTGAAGATTAAAAGGCATCAACATGCTGTTCAGTTTTTTATTAAAAGTAATTATTATGACTGAAATAGAAATAAAAAAAGGGCAGTCAAACGACTGCCCTTTCTGATGTTGAGTCAATTACTGGAGAACAACTTTGAATGTTTTTTCAGCATTCTCGTTGTATACTTTAATAAAGTACACTCCTGTCACTTTATCTTTAAGATCGATCTCAGTAGTTGTTGTACCATTTATCGCCCCTTCCTTAGAGGTGATCACACGACCATCGATATCTGTCACTTCATAGCTGAATACTTCTGTTGAACCAAAGTTAGCAACATTGAAGACAGCATTGGAAGGGTTTGGATGAACAGTCATATCACTGAAATACATTTCCTGGATATCTAGATAATTACAAGTGCTTAAAACATTAACAAGCACTAATGCAGTATCATCTGGACAAACACCATTTCCTGTAACATAATCATAATTAAACTGTCCAGGGATGTTCGATGCTACGATCTCTGAATTAGACAACGGCTGGTTCGAAGGATCATACCATGTTCCACCTAGATCAACATTTCCAGAAAGACCAGAAAGTAGATCAACAGGCTCGTTACGACAAACTGTGATTGAACCATCAGGACCAGCAGAAGACAATGGGAAGATTTCAACCAATGCAATCACTGAGTCATATGCACAACCATCAGTCAATCTGTATTCGAATTCAAATGGAATGTTGTACGCAAGACCTGCTGAATTCCAAATATTATCCGTTAACTGAGTTGCAGCAGCAGCGTTAATAGCTGTCCATACACCACCTGCATCATTTCCTGTGATTCCATCAAACAAGTCAACCTCTCCTCCGGTACACACTTCTAAAGTAGAAGAATAATCACCAGCATTTAAGTTGATTGGGATGATCGAAATTACGTGGTTGCCTGTTGTAGCTGAGTTACCATCGTGTAGAAGATAGTATGTAGCGCCAGGTGTTAAACCACAAACTGTATAGTTCGGAGCTGCAGCATTGTTAACCATTGAGTTATCATTTGCAGCGACCAGTTCAAATGTAGCATAGTCACCACAATCTGTTACGGTGTAAATTGCCGATTGACCAGCATACGTGCTACCAACATTGTGGTTGATACGAACATTACCAGAAGCTGGTGCTTCAAACATGTACCAAGTAGTGTTATTCAATGTTGAATTACCCCAACCAGTTTGAGTTTGGAAGCCAGTAGCGGCAGGCGCAATAGCTGATTCTCCTGTTCCTACTGTTGCACCAGCATTGTTAAATGTGTAAACAGTTCCATCCGCCATTAGCATTTCTGCTCCACAAACAGAGTCAGTTGTTAGAGGCATAACGAATGAGAATGGTCCAGCATAATTAGAAGTATCAGTTCCACATTCTGCTTGAACGTAGTATTGATATACCCCTCCACCCATAAAGGATGCATCTGCAATTGTGTCAAATAATTCAACACTACCGGTTGCAACTTCAGTGCCGTTGTATAGCTCAAAACCATTCATGCCGTATTGGATATTGAAACCACTCAAGCCATTCGGAGCACCTACTACTTCAGTCCAGCTCCATGCTGCAAATAAAGAGTCTACGGCTGTAGAACTTGTTCCACCTGTTGGTGTGTTACACCATGGAAGAGTTTGGAATTCCACCAATAAACCTGGTGAAGTTAAATTATCTGCTTGACACTCCGAATAGATATAAACATCATAATTCGTAATTTGTGTTAATCCTAATATGTTCACACTAGGCGCCGAAGTTGTCAATGTTGTTCCTTCCGTGGTTGGATCAAAACCTGCAGGACCATAAATAACTGTCCACTCAGTTTCACCATAAAGTCCGGCGCTCCAATCAATAATTACTTCTTCCTGGAATGTTGTCACAACAGGGCTAGTTGGATTTGGACAAAGCTCATTATAGAAGTGAACACATGAGTTGTTTTGAAGGTAATTCTGGTTATTTGTAGATACAGTAATATCCGTAGGTCCCGATACACCGATATCAGCATTTCCACCAAAGTCATCCGCTGGGTTGTCTCCAAAGACAACATCATCGTATACAAAATAGATTTCATTCGTAGCCTCATAGAATTGAATCTGGAATGTAATAGTTCCTGCGCCATTGGAGAAGTTGTTAGAATTCTCCCACTGAACAATAAAGATCTGGTTAGGAGCAGTACCAACTACTTCCCAATATACATTTCCTGTTTCATCATCAAGGTCATCACCCCAAGGGAAGATAAAACCGTCAGCTAAGGTATTAAAGTTACCTCCGTATCCTACGTTTCCAGTAAGAGTTCCTAATTGGATACCTCCATTGTTTCCAACTGTCAACACAGTGACATCAGTACCTTGATAGTTGAATGGAATTGGCATTGTTAATCCTGCCTCAGAGTCATCAGTTAAGTTCAAATCTGTTCCAGTTGAAGAAATGTCTATAAAATCAACATCCGGACACATATTATCCCAAGTAAAGAATCCCTGGTTTGTAGAGAACGTTTCAGGACCACCAGCTGTACTATTCGAACCACAATCGGCGGTAACATAAACGTCATATTCCGTATCTGCAGATAATCCAGTTAATGTAACTGAAGTTGTAGATGCGTTAACCGTCGTGCCCGATCCAGGAGTGAATCCAGAAGGCCCATATTCAACAAACCACTGAATCTCATCGCCGTCTGTTGACCAAGAAACATCAGCAGTGAAATATAAAATATTGGATACAGAGATGTTGTATGGAGCAGATGGTTGGCCGATGATCAACTCTTCGGAAGAGCTCATCAATCCATTGTTATCCATAACAACTACATCATAAGTACCAGCAGTGAGGTCAGTTGGAATTGGTCCAAATGCTCCACCATTAATTGAATATGTAAACGGTGCGTCACCACAGCTGATTGCTCCTAAAGAGAACGACCCATTGTTATTCCCATTACATGTTGCATCGATTGGAAGAAGTTCAACAAGAACATCACTCACGCTAACAGTTACCATTTCAGTAGAAGTTGAGTAACATCCATTTAATTCAGTAGCTGCATAGAAATTATAAGTACCATTTGATGAGGTAGGCATTACCGATGACCCTACCGTTTCATATGGTGAATTGGCGCCGACCAAGGATCCCCCTGTTGGCGCATCAAACCATGCAATTGTGTATGGTGATTGAACTGTTGAAGGCACCTCATATGTAAATGTCAATGCTGCAGTCATAGTAACAAAGTCACCAAAACCATCAGCAGGGCTATCAGCTGATACCACTGATACTGATGTAAATGGCCAATACGCATTTAAATTGAAAGCTGCTTGGTTACATTGTTGTGTTGCAACAGTCACCCCATCAACAACAATACTGTAGAAGTACCAGTTCGTACATTGGGCACCTATTGATGCTGCAAGTGTAACGTTAGAAACATTTGCCCCGGCAGGAACACAAGAGAAATCAGTAACGGTTGCTGTAACGCCCGTATTATCAGTTCCTGAAGCTGAAGAGGTCGCTGTTGTACAAGTAAGGTTTGAATAGTCTACAGGCACATCTGCTGTGATTTCTTGAGAAGGAGCACCTGAACAAATGAAGTAGGCGTTTTCAACAACCGATGGAGCTGGAGGAACAACTGTACCATCCACACCAATGATTACTTCAATAGAAGGACTCAATAACCCAGTGTTGTCTTGAATGACTACATCATAAGACCCTGCAGTTAGGTTAGTAGGAATCGGTCCAAATGCACCACCATTTACAGAATAAGTAAATGGCTCCGTACCACAAGTGATATTGATAACATCGAACGACCCATTTGAATAACCTATACACGTTTCGTTAATTGAAACAATTTCAGCATTCACATTTGAAACGTTCACAGTTAGCATTTCACTTGTTGCCGAATAACAACCGTCAAGGAAAGTGCTCACGTAAAAGTTGTAAGATCCTTCAGTTGCCAAAGGCATTACTGAAGACCCAACTGACTCAAAGCTTGTACCTGTGCCCATTTCAGCTCCATTAGATGCAGCATCTTGCCATGAAAGACTGTAATTCGGTTGCACTGGAGCAGGTGAATCATAAGTAAACGTTAAGGCAGCTGTCATTGTAATAAAGTCAGGTAAACCGTCAGCAGGACTATCAGCTGATATAACCGATACTGAAGTGAATGGCCAATACGCATTTAAATTGAAAGCTGCTTGGTTACATTGTTGTGTTGCTACAGTCACCCCATCGACAACGATACTGTAAAAGTACCAGTTGGTACATTGAGTACCTATTGATGCTGCAAGTGTAACGTTAGACACATTTGCCCCGGCAGGAACACAAGAAAAATCAGTAACAGTTGCTGTAACGCCCGTATTATCATCTCCTGAAGCTGAAGAGGTTGCTGTTGTACATGTTAGTGTTTCCATTAAAACTGGAACTTCTGCATTCAATATTTGAGAAACATCT
>JALRFI010000187.1 GCA_023253775.1 Crocinitomicaceae bacterium | reverse complement strand
TGTCAGGAATTGTTAGCATATCATAGTCGATTCGTACTTGACCGGAGTGTTCTCCTAAAGCATAAACGCCTGTAAATGGTTGATTATCACCAGCAGGAGTGACAGTATTGCAAGGTTGAATAACTACTTCATTCTGATCTACATCTTGCTGGATCTGAGCATTATCTGACTGGATTTCTGAAATCTTGTTCTCAGCTCTCCATTTGTCCCAGTAACATCCTATATGGTGGCCAATTCCAGTGCATTGTTTTAATAACCATAGCAAGAGCAACAATAACAATATCCACCATAACCACCTGAAACAACCTGAATTTCTGATCAATTCCAAACCGCCATTATCAATATATTCCCTGAATCTTTGAGTAGGTTTTGTATTCTTAGGTGGAGGACTAATAATGGGTTCTGGCTTTATTTTTTCTTCTTCAATGGTTGAATTTTCATTTTTCTCTTGAGTTACTTTTTCTTCTTTCGACTCAGAGTAATGATACCCACCTACTTCGGCGTATATTTTACCAGAAACCTTTGCATACATCTTTTTGTTCATGTATGATGGAGTTGAGAGCACATAATCACTGATAATAGCTCTTTCAAGATCAAAAATACACGTGCGCTCAATGGGCCAATCTCCCCCTTTTTCGATCTGAATATTATCTACGTCCTTAAGATAGAGATCGTTCTTGTTTTCTGCCAGGAATTCTTTCTTGGAAACTAATCTGACATTTGTAATTGTACCTTCATGTAAATTAAAGGAGTGGTCAGCCTTCGATTCAATTTCAGCGAGCTCCATGTTATTAAAAGTCCTTTTCTGACCTGTATGGAATGTTCCTACCAGTTCACCAACGATATAATATGGAAAATCACTTTTTTTCATGATAATTTCTATACAGGACCTTCACCCTCATGTTTCTGTTATACATCTGATTTCCATTGTCCTTGTCATAAAGCATTTTTGATGGTGCGCACAACTGAACAGAATCTTTCCTGTCAATTATTATTATCCGATCAGGACTAATTCCCCTACCAGTTATTACTTCTTTCAGTGATAAAGCTCGTTTGTAACTGATATCATCAGACTCATATAAGTCTCCATTCGAATGACCTTCAAATGTTAACTTTAAACCTTCATTATCACTTAGCACTTCATATAGGTCATCTACATTCTCTTTTGAAATTTCACGTGATTCTGTACCATCTCGATAATAATAAACTGGTTGCAACAGACTCACCCTTTTGTGGATATTCAACAACCGTTGCTTTTTCAGATCTTGATTCCTTTCTTCTAATAATCTCTGTTCTTCTTTAAGTTCAGTAGCCACATCACAAACTTCTGGATTCTCATCCGTATTACAAGATCGGAAAAGCCACAAAAGAAACATGATCATGAATAATAAACCCAATAATCTTAACAGAAGGGAAATACAACCTCCACCCATCACAAATGGGGCACACCCCACTGGAACACACCCAGGCAATGACGAACACCCCATTGAAGGTCCTGCACAGCCTGGACCTGCGCATCCAGGCGAACTACAACCATTGCCTGAACAACCATTTGCATTGCACCCCTGTAATTCAGAGCAACCAGCGCCTCCCTTACCTGGAGTGATCGTGCCTCCCTGATCTGGATGAGGATTATCAGTTACGACTGGTGGAGGAGGAGGTTTTAGTTTCTGGATCGGTTTTTTAGTAATCCCGACTGCAGTACTTTGAACATCATAATACAGTTTGTCATTTATTTTATCAGGCATGCCGTATCTTGGGTCGATGATGAGTAATTGTTCAAAATCGTGCTTTGTTAAACCACCGATCTTACTACCAGCAACAGTATCAACCCTAACCTTGTCAACGTTATGAGTCAGAAGACTATCATAATTACGATATTCTTCCGGACTATATTTTTCAAGTTCTGACGCTTCACTGAACTCACCAGAGAACAACCTTACTGATCTGGTGTTTTCTTCTCCCCTATCATTTTTATCTGATACGGCAGATTGCTCGGTATAAAATCTTCCCTTGAACTGGCCTAATATGACATACTGCTTTTCGGACATGTTCAAAATGAGCTTACGCCTCTCCTTCTTCCGTATTATTTTGTGGCTTTACATAATTGTCCACATTTTGATCAATATCTTTCTTTTCCCGTTCAGCAAATACGTTGAGTGCATGTTTTGAATTCTCCTCTTCCAGTTTATTCTGATGCTCCACTATTGAAACGATCCGCTGAGGATTGTAATTCTTCTGAGTATAATGAATTTTCTCATTTTCATCTTTGACCACCTCTACAAAAACACCCTGTTTGGCCAGAACTATTTCCTGCACATTGTCCTGCATATGATCATACGCACTCTTCACGAGCATCAATTTCAAGATTACCGGTGCAATCTCAAGAATCATAAACAATAAGCGTACAAGCCAAATTGGGCCCGAGGCAGATCCATAAATTTCGATTTCCTGTCCTTGAATAATTGTATTCGTTGCAGGATCAAACTTTGGAACAGATTTTCCATTCGCTGAAAGCCTCTCAATCATCATAATCTTGTCCAAAAAACCCATTTGCGAATTCTTCGTATCGTTCATTACAGAATCGATCTTAAATTTTATCAAGTTTTCGTTTTGTCTCTGAATATTTCGTAATGAATCTCTCTCCGATTCAATAGAATTAAGTTTTGCCGTGGCCTCGTCTAATTGTGATTTCATTGCTCGAGCTTCTGGACCAATACCTCTCCCTCCTCTCATTCCTGAAGCTTCTTCTTCAAACGCAGTCGCCCATTTATCCACAATCATTTGTTGAGCCTTTGCATCTTTTTCAAGAACAATCACCTTTTCATTTAATTCTTTGTTGTGATCATTTTCTGTTTGGATGACCTCATATTTCTTTGACAATGCCAATTGATCCATAGACAATTTCCATTCTCGTTGAATTTCCTTATCAAAAATATAAGTCTCCAACGGAGCTGAGATACAGAACCCGATCAAAATAGCCATAGCTAAACGTGGTATTGCTCCTACAAATTCACCTCCAGTAATTTTTTCAGTTCCATCTCCTTTACCGGTAGAGGTAACAATAAATCTGTCAAGATTAAAAATGATCAATCCCCATACTATGGCAATCGGGACGGTGATGAACCAGTTACCCTGTAACTCACCGTTAGCATCTGGTTCTGCGAAGACAGTGTGCATGGCAAATCCCATCGACAATACAGCCAAGAAGGCAGTTGATAGTACCACACCACCAATACCAAGATACTTCATGTGGTCATAATAATTGGTGTATTTCAGGATCTCCTTATCTGCTCCAGCACAAAACCACAATAATTTCCTAACGCCACCGGTAATACCCGTGGTTTCTTTGACCTTGTAATCTACATGTTCATTCATCTTTGTTTATTTTATGTTGTTCATTATTTAGTTGATCTGAAAACAAGCCAGATCGGTTATTTAATACATCATTGTATTTTAAAAGCGAAAAATTATAATTCTTCATTGAATCCATTGGAACTATTTCTTTCAGAGAAATCCCCCCATCTTTATAGCTCACCTCTTTCATTTCCATATCTGGTTCCTGGACTATTGCTTTATTCTTAAAACGGCTCAATCCAGAAAAATTGATCGTTCTGTCTTTGCTCAATAACTTACGTTTCATTAACTCTTGAGCCTTTTTGCTAAGAAACCCCTGTTCCTTTCTTTCCAGATAAACAGGTTTCATTGCTGAGATCTCAACTGTTTCAACTTCAATTCTCTGAACTGGTTCAAGCGAAAGTTTTTTCGAGATTTTCCTGAAACCAAAACTGGCATATGCTGTAAGAATAAAATCCCTATTCTTTTCATTAAGAATGATCGTTGCTGTATCACCTTTCAGGTTCTTTCCAATTCCAGAAATGTCTATTCTCCCAGCTCCCTTCACGTCCCAAACAAGAAGTATCCTCCCTCCTTCCACCAATGGAGAAGTTTTAGTCATGTAGTAAAGGGTCTCCTGCTGATCTTCATAAACCTTTACATCCAGAATAATTCGATGTTCAAATGCGACGATCTCTAATTCCTCGTCCTCAAATAAGATCCTTACGTATCTCCAGAATTTGCCAACATAGGGTATCGCAAGCATAAATAAGGCAACAAGCACAAAAAGGGAAATTGCTTCCCCCATAGATAATGACCCTATCCATTGATAAAAACCTGTCATGCGCTTAATGGTATGTATTCGTTAATCTCAACTCCATCAAAATGATGACCATTCACGCCTACCGGAGTGGTCGTTTCCAACAGTAAATAATCTTTGCCATTAAAGCTCGTACGTGTACCTTGCATGTATAATCCTGAAACTCCTGTGATCATGTGTAATCCGTCGGAAGTTGTGCATTTTATAAGGACGATCTCTTCGGGATCAATCATATGGATTAAAATGCTTGAAAGAAGGATGGATTTAGAATCGCAGTCTGAATATCCCAGGACCAGGGACTCAGGAATCAAGGCAATCCCCATGTAAACATGATTTTGCGTGTCAAATTTAGGTAAACCATATGGTATATGCTGCACAAAATTCAACGCAGCTACAATTCTGTTCTCATAGCTGTCTTTGTTCACTTTATTCAGATCATTAACGATAAAATTAGCTATGTTGTAACAAATCTCTTTTGATTCCCTGATGATCTTATTATAATCGACACCCCAATCGTTTGAGTTGACAAAAAATCCACACTTACTTAGTTCTCTTTTCAACTCACCCGGTGAGATTTGCGTGTTAATTGTCCAACCATCACCAACCGGATAAATATATTCAGTGCTAGCACCAAAACAATCAACATTACGAGAAACTTCTACAGGTTCAAACACATTCGTAAAGGTCGTTGTATGGTGTCCTATCAAGGGGAATTGATATTCTAACCCTACTTCATTTCCATTTCTATATGGCTTAACTTCTCTGCCAAAAGAAGAATAATTCTCAATGTAGCCTCTATAATTCTTTGATTTTAAAATATATTGAGTAAGGTATTCCATGTGATCTTCATTTTTTGAGCGCACAGTACCTTTTTTTTCATTTGGTTCGGTTGAAGTTACGTACTCTTCGCCATCTTCTGTCAAGGGTTGAGGGTTATTGGCTTTTGATAACTTGGGCAAAGAAAATGTATTACCAAAAGCATGAACAGAAATTACTACAGTAAAAATGACAAAAACGACAGAAGAAAACATTCTTTTTCAAAAGTAATAGATGTGAAAAATAGAAATTATTTTTACAACTTAACTGACTGAAATCAAAAATATGACAGAAAATCAAAATAAATCAGTTTCAGATTCAGAAACTACGCTCACAGAATTAATGATCCCCTCTTATTCTAACTTTGGAGGTAAGGTTCATGGTGGAATACTCCTCTCCCTCATGGATAAAGTAGCGTATGCCTGTGCTACAAAGCATAGTGAATCATATTGTGTTACGGTAGCTGTTGAAGGAGTTGAATTTTTATCTCCTGTTGAAGTAGGAGACCTGTTATCCCTAAAAGCATCTGTTAACTATGTTGGAAACTCTTCCATGATCATCGGAATCCGAGTAGAGGCTCAAAATCCACTGACAAGAAACCTTAGACACACGAATACCTGTTATTTTACTATGGTAGCAAAAAATGAACATGGTGAGCTAAAAAAAGTTCCTGGTTTAGCGCTAATATCAGAAGAGGAAGTGAGAAGGTTTGTCGAGGGCATTGCCATAAAAAAAATCAACAGAACCAAAAGACAACTTCTTGACGAAGAGATCGACGAATACTCCTTTGACCGATTGGTTAGAATATGTGACGACGAGAGATGCACAATTCGTATTGGAGAGGGATCAAATTGATTTAATTGTCGATCTTCTTGATCTCGTGAGGTGAAACCTGCATTGACTCTCCTTTTTTATTCCGAACGAGGTAATGTACATAGTAGGTAAATTCATTTCCACCTACGATGATCTCTGTTACCAACACTTTTGATGAATCCATTTTCAGCCATGCCATATCACCAGGTTTCAGATCACTGGCATCCCCTACCTGATCGCGCAGCTTTGCGTTGAAAACAATTGATCTCAGAGGCCAAACATAATCCACTTTTCTTTTCAGAGAATCTCTTTCCTTCTTTACTCTGCGGCTGTACTTTTGCATAGAAGCAATGTTGCTTTCAAGTTCTTCCATTTTCTGTTCCATTTCCTCCATCCTCAACTTGCTTTTCCTTTCTTCTTCGGTCATGGCTCTTGAAATCATGTAAATAATGAATCCAGAAAACAAAGTGAGTATCACAATTACAAGGATTAACT
>JALRFI010000184.1 GCA_023253775.1 Crocinitomicaceae bacterium | reverse complement strand
AACAGGAACTGGAAATATAGCATCTTTTACAGCAATCAATGGTGGATCAACGCCGCTTATCGGAACAATTACTGTAACACCACAATATGCTAATGCGGGTCTTACTTGTAACGGTAATCAGCAACTATTCCAGATTACAGTGAATCCGACTCCAATTGTTAATGATCCTCCTGATCTTGTGGTGTGTAATAATTCAATTGTGGGGTCCATCAATTTCACAGGAACGGGCACGAATTATCAATGGACAAATTCAACACCTGCTATTGGTCTTGGTTCTTCAGGATCAAATAACATTCCTTCCTTCAACGCTGTTAATCCATCTAATTCACTGCAGGAGACAGCAACAATTTCCGTAACTGCTTTCTATGAACAGGCAGGTGTGAGTTGTCAGGGAACAACGCAAAACTTCACAATTACTGTAAATCCAACAACAATTCTCAATGACCCTGCCGACCAGATTGTATGTAACGGTTTACAAACAAGCGCCGTTAATTTTACAGGAACAGGCACATCCTATCAATGGGTAAATGACCTCAGCAGTATCGGATTAGCTGCATCGGGTACGGGGAATATACCTTCCTTCACTTCTTTGAATAATGGCAGTGTTGCAGTCTCAGCGAATGTTTCGGTGACACCTTTATTCACGAGTATTGATGGTACAGTTTGTCCAGGAACCCCACAAACATTTACATACACAATCAATCCTTCACCTACAGCGGCACCTATTGCTGACTTCTCGGTGTGTAACAATACTACATTGAATGTGCAATTAACTGCCAATATAAATTCAACTTTCGTTTGGTTTGCTGAACCCAATCCAAATGTTACGGGTGATGTTAATATTCCTCAACCATCTGCCACAGTTACGAATACTTTGACAAATCAATCGACTGGCATGCAGGATGTTATATATCATGTGATTCCTACTTCAGTGCCTGAAGGTTGCGTTGGTGCTGAAATTACATTTGTCGTAGAAATTGTGCCAGATGTAGAGGTTATTTCACCATTGAATTATGAAATTTGTAGTGGTGGATTTGTCAATGCTTTGCTTCAATCAAATGTACCAGCCAATTACACCTGGATCGCGACGGATAATCCGAATGTAACAGGAGAAAGTACGATTAGTCAATCAGGATCATTCATTAATGACCAGCTTGTAAATAATACGACAGTACCTCAAATTGTGATATATACTGTTTTCCCTACTTCAGTTACAGGCTCATGCCCAGGAAGCATTAGAGTTATATCTGTATTAGTAAGACCACCATTAACACTTCTTAATCCTGACCTTGCTGAGATATGCAGTGGAGAAACTCCAAATCTTCAGCTTCAAGCAAATGTCGATGCATCCTTTAACTGGTTTGCGTTCGAAAACCCAAATACTACAGGTGAAAGTACAAATGTTCAAACGTCTGATATAATTGATGATGTATTAGTAAATCCTACTGCACAACCCCAGGTAGTTAATTATTCTGTAGTGGCGAGTTCCACATTAAATGGTTGTGTTAGTCCCGTATTTACAATAAATGTTATTGTAAATCCTTTGCCTCAACTTTTAAATTTAGAATCTGCGATTTGCTCGGGTGAAAATACTTCTATTCAGTTGACCTCAAATTTGCCATCTCAGTTTACATGGTTTGCACAAAATGCCCCATTAATTAATGGGGAAACACAACAAGTTCAGAATAGTAATTCAATAAATGATGTTTTGACGAACACTACTAATTCGCCACAAACCGTCTATTACTCTATTACTGCAACTGAATCCTCGACGGGATGCGTGGGGCCAGCAACAATTCTTCCTTTGGTGGTAAATCCTTTACCAATCATACAGTTCTCAACGGATGGCCAAGTCTTATGCAGTCTTTCACCTGTAGTTTTTGTAAATAATTCCGACCCTTCATTTGATTACGATTGGCAATTCGGAGATGGAAGCGGATCACAGTTATTTGAGCCAGAGCATATTTACGGTGCAATTGGTAGTTATAACGTGACACTGACAGGAACCAATCCTTTTACAGGTTGCGTAAATTCCGCCTCGAATCAGATAATACTCGAAGATTCACCTCCAATTGGATTTGTTGCCTCTGATGTTGCAGGATGTGTTGTCTTTGATGTTACCTTCATAGACACAGTGGGATTAGTTGGATCAACATTGACATGGGATTTTGGAGATGGTGAGACTTCAAATCAGCCCGGAGCGGTTGATCACCAATACAATCAAGGAGGATGTTATGATGTTACTCTTACCGTGACTAGTCAAAATGGTTGTGTTTCGAGTTTAACCCAAAGTGATCTCATTTGCGCATTTGAACAGCCTTTTGCAGATTTTGTGATAGTTTCCGATACTATGCCTGTTAATGATCCTGTTTTTGAATTCATTAATACTTCATTGAACGGCTATACCTATCTATGGTATTTTGGAGATGGATCTACAAGTGTAGCAGAAAACCCAATACATACTTATCCTGAAGAACCGGGATCATATGTTGTTACAATGTATGCTTTTAATGAAGTAGGCTGCTACGACTCTACATTTAATACGGTTGTGATTTTTGAAGAGCTTCTATTTTATGTGCCAAATTCATTCACGCCTAATGATGATGGGACCAATGATATATTCCTTCCTGTAATGACCTCTGGAATCGACAGAGATTCATACTCATTGTCCATTTTCAACCGTTGGGGTGAAGAGATATTTTACACGAATGATCCGAATGAGGGCTGGGATGGAAGTTATTTCGGAGCTGAGTCTCAAATAGGAGTTTACACTTGGAAAATAATATTCGGAGGACTTCAGAACGAAGATGAAATAGAATATGTGGGTCATGTTACTTTAGTGAAATAATTCACGAAGTACTATCCTGACTTTCAACTGTAAAATTTTGTTTTTTCGAGAGAAAAGCTAATTTTTTCTCAAATTAAGGATTTGTTGTGTTTTGAACTGTTACTGACTTATCCTCAATTTTGAATTTTCTCTCGATTGTATTTCCCTTTGAATCAGAAATTCTCACCAAATAATCACCAGGTAAAAGTTTTTCAACTTTTGTTTTGGTAGATCCATTTGACCACAGAACATAATATGGAGCCACGCCTCCTGTAATAGTGAGAGCCGCAGTTCCATAAGAATTAGTTTCTCCGGCATCAGATTTATTAATAGAAACTTTGATGTCACTTTGCGCAATGGCAGCATTAAGAGCGAAGAAAAGCGAAATAGATAAAAGGAATTTTGTTTTCATTTTTACAATCTTTTCTCCAAAGAAAATGGAACAAAATTACAGTCTCTCATCTTAGACTTATTCATATCCAGTAAATACAAGAAAAGACGAACATTGAACTACGTATAAACTTGTAATTACCTTTCGAATTCAATTTATGGTAATTGAAATCCTCATTTAGATGAATAAAAAATCGAAACTGGCCTATAGTATTTTCTTCCTGTCAAATTCATGTCCGCAATCATTGCACTTGTAGATCCTCTTGAAATGCAATGGGAAAACATAAAACAAAAAGGAGATGATTGCTGCTACAATACCTTTGGCATCCTTCATACTGGTATAGTCGCTATTTAAGGAAGTTGATCCACATTTAGCACAGGTAATTAGATTTCCTTCATTATCCGTAAATGGTTGGGCCTCTATTGATTGAAGAATCTCCAATGCTTGATGAAGGTATTCTTTTTTGACTTTAAGTTTGATCCCTCCGACCGCATTTGAATACAATGGATTTACACTAACAATGAATTCATCATGTATAAAGCATTCTACACCATCGCCTTCCAACCTGTTTTTGTAGATATGAGCTTCCGGAGCCGAGTCAAATGTTTTTATTGTTACAAGTTCAATCATTACTAGTCAGTACTTTAATCCTGAATTTAACCATTTCACTAATCAAATCAAGTGGTAGTGGCTGTTTATTTAGGAACTGCACTGAACCTTTACCTTGTTTATAGGGTTTCAATTGATCTTTAAAGTAAGCATGAGTGTTAGGAGTCGCATAAAGTCCTATATGGTTTTTATACGCGGCAAAATAGATCAAAGGTTTTTTATTGAGCTTATAGGAGGGCATCGAATAAGAAAAACCTTCAAGTGCCTCTGGAGCCAATTGCTTGACAAGCTTCCTGATCTCGACTAACCGAATTCTTGTTTCATCATCAAATTGATCAATGTATTCTTCAACTGGATCGTTCATTCTTTAAAATTCTATTCTAGTTTCTTACGATTCGGATAGGCTCGGCAATTCTATCATTTCTGACAAAGTACACTCAATAAATACATATTTCTATAAGTACTTGTGCGATCCGTCGCAGTTAGGCATTCTCTTGGAATACCCACAAATGCAGTCATTCATTCCTTTGCCCTTAAGGATTCTCGGAATGTATTTTTCAATTCGAGCTTCTCTCGTTTTTGACTGTTTTGCTTCTTCAAAAAACATTAAGTAGGCACGCTGCCTTCCAGGTGTTAATGATTCAAATGCACTTTTTAATGCAGGATTCAGTTCCAACTTAGCCGTTAATTCTTCTGGAATTGGGGGTTTATTGTTTTGATTTTTTTCAACCTTTAATCCTGCTTTTTCAATTTCTATTGCTTCGAAAATCGTGGTTTTTATAAGATGGCGAAGTTCTAAAATTTCCTCTAAAGATTGAAACTTGAACATTTTAACCGATTGGGAATTCACTCCTGGACTTACCATCAATTGCTCGGCATCATTGAGTAAAACACCTTTGAAAAACGCGAGGCTGCAGAATTCTTTAAATGACCCTAGAATGCAAACATTTGCGGTTCCATGCAGATAGCAGGGTTGTCTCCATTTGAATTCTTCGGAGAGGCCACATTCAAGTAGGATTTCCTGCAATTGAAAAAGCTCTTTTGACCATTTTTTGGAATTACGAATATGCTCGTCTACTAATAGGTTCATGAGTTAGATCATTTTACTTTATGCATTCGCTAAATTAAACGATATACGCACAAATGTGAAAAATTTGTTTCCTCATGAATTATTATCTTCACCTCATGATCTATTTCATATTAAAGCAACTAATCAATTATTCGATCAAAGCATTCTTTAGGCAATTTGTGGTACTTGGTAAAAAAAACATTCCGAAAAATAGTCCTGCAATATTTGCCCCCGATAAGCCGGAAGACAGACACCTGGGCACTGAGGCAAAAGAAAGGCAGCAGCTCAACCAGATTATGGCTATGCTCGAGAAGCTGGAGGAGCAAGTCCAGGAGGAGGAGCGAGCGCGATCAACAGCACGAGTTGCGATGGAGGCGGCAGTAGCATCGATCGAGGTGCTCAAGGCACAGATTCAGGCAGTGAAAC
>JALRFI010000018.1 GCA_023253775.1 Crocinitomicaceae bacterium | reverse complement strand
GTCACCGTGCTTTGTGCATCATCTGGATGCGGTGGCGCAGCTGCCGCGGCTGCAAAGCTGGATGGCATGAAATCTATGGATTCAAGCTTGTTCCATATGAGTTGATTCCCATCATAAAGCAGGTAAAAACTGATGATTATATGAATACAACTACAAATGAAACCATAAATTCCAGCGATTCTTTTTGTTAATCGAATCCTTTCAAGAAGTGAAACAGACAAGAGACTAAGGCCAATGCAGGTAAATCCTGTCCAGGCAATACTTTTATTCAGAATAAACAACCATTCATTAGAGGGGATTTCAGCTCCTATATGATATCGTAGGATACTATACGTGTAACAGAAGAGAAACAAGGTAAGGAGTGCCGGTCTCATTCGTATTGGATCTCCCAAAGAAAAAGTCCACACGCAGGGGCACTGGTTGACGCCTCGCCACGATCCTTATGTTCTAATATTCCAACTATTGCTTCAGTCTCAATCTTTCCGAGACCCACATCGACCAGGGTGCCAACGATTGCCCTAACCATGTTTCTTAAAAAACGATCAGCGGAGATCTCGAAATATAGCTCTCCTTCATTAAATCTATTCCATTGAGCTTTTGAAACGGTACAAATGTTTGTCTTGACATCTGTATGCAATTTGGCGAAGGAAGTAAAGTCTTTTTTGCCGATCAGAAGATTAGCTGCATAATTCATTTTTTCTATGTCCAAAGGCTGATTCAAATACCAACTTTGAGTGTAACGAAATGGATCCTTTTTAGAATGAATGAAATATCGATAGGTTCTTAATGTAGCATCGAAACGAGCGTGCTTTTCTAATTTAATAATGCGTTGTACCGAAATGTTTGGCGAAAGCATTTTATTCAACTTATAACGCATCTGATCTTCTGTGCCTGCATCTAGTTTGAGATCAACATGGAAAAAATATTGTCTAGCATGGACACCTGCGTCAGTTCTTCCACAGCCTACAATCTCGATCTTTTTATTCGAGTAGAGCTTACTCAAGCAAGTTTCGATCTCCTCCTGAACGGAAATTTGCCTCGGCTGTCTTTGCCAGCCAAAATATTCGGTTCCGTTATAGCTGATCTCGAAGAAAAAGCGTTCCATGTCTCAAAATTACTTCTTTTAAGACATGAAATGAAGTTCTCTTAATTTCTTATAAAACGGGAGTGGATTTGTTTCTCAGGAATAGATAGTAAATATATACCTTTGGATATTTGCCCAATATCAATATGAAGCGATCCACTCATCAAATTTCCTTCGAACACTTTTCTTCCAAATTGATCGGTCAAAATGTACGTTTCATTTGAAAAGGCAGATTCAAAGAAAAGAGATGTATTTGAGGGGTTTGGGTATAGCTTGTAATTCGTTTGAACCTCTTTGATACCAAGTGGATCATAAACTATAAATTGTCCCATCATTCCCATGTCCTCATGAGTCAAAATATGACAGTGATACATATAAGGTAGAGTGTCATTGGCATAGTTTTCAAATTTCGTAATGAATCTTACAGTTCCCATGCCTGCAGGTACATGAACTACATCTTTTCTTCCTTGCATGTTGGGTGGTGGTGGGGTTCCGTTAATATCAAGGATATAGAAGCTAATATCATGTATATGAAATGGATGTCCGATAGGAGATTGATTTGATAGCGTCCAAACCTCGATATTATCAAGAGGAATTTGATAATTGATGACATCCATGTCAAACATGGTATTATTTATAAGAAAAGGACCTTCAATGGCAGTTGGTCCCATGGTCTGTGGAGTAAACGTTAAAGTTTTCAATGCATCCGCATTCGCTTCAAGCCATGGGGTATGTGTTGTTAAGGCTGCCGAAATCGATGTAACTGGGTTTGCATTTGGAGCTACAACATTGATGTCCATCACCGTAAAGTTTGCCCCGTTTAATGGGTTCAATGCATAGTTAGGAATAGTCTGTCCGGCACCCATCCCTGGTTGTGCGGCACCGTAAATCCCCGATGCAAGCTCCGCTCCATAGCTCATTAACTGAATTGTATTCCCTTGCAAAGCCGAAAGGTCAATAACGATCTCTGCTCTTTCTCCAGGAGCGACCATAACTCTTGTCAGGTCAACCGGTGCAGTTAACAATCCTCCATCCGTTGCTATCTGTTTAAAGGGAAGGTTGCCCGAAAATCCGAAATTGTAATAGCGCTCTGAAGAACCGTTCAATAAACGCAATCTTACCCATTGAGCCGGTGCATCAAGGTATGGATCTTTTGTTCCATTTACGAGTAACGTAGTATCCAGTGCCGTTTCAATAATGATCTGATTGTTCACATCAAAGCCTTTGGTCTGAACCACGATCGGGAAATCATCTTCCCCGTAGGTTCTCGGCAAGGAAAGTGCAGCTTCTTCAGCATCGCGCACAATGATCATTCCTGCAATGCCTTTTTGAACATGCTTGTTGGTATTCATGTGCAAATGCGGGTGATACCAGTTGGTCGAAGCGAAATTACGTACCATAAAAGCCGGAGACCAAGTCGTATTATCTGGAATTTCGGTATGTGGGCCACCGTCTGCAATAGCCGGAACGTGCATACCATGCCAGTGGATCGTTGAGGCTTCACCAAGGTTGTTCGTAACATTGATCGTTACATTATCACCTTCGTTCATGATCAATGTTGGTCCAAGTAATGAACCGTTTACGCCCATAGTATTTGTAGCAGTCCCGGAAAAGAATTGAGTAGTCCCGTTTTGTAGAGTCAGATCAAAGGTTGTACCTGTCAGAGCTGTTGGAATTGCAATGGGATTTTGAGATAAACCTAGTAGTGAAATTCCGACAAAGAAGATAGTACCGTATCTTTTGGTCATAGATGTTGTTTTTTGGAACGTCAAGTTAGGCATTTACTACCCCTTTGATTGTAACCTTGGTAACAAAAAAGGGGCTTTCGCCCCTAATTATTATTCAATATAAATAACCCTGCCATTGAGATAATCAACACTGTAGTCAAAGAACAGCGATTTACTTTGACCTGAATTTATCATTAATCGCCATGTCAGTATACCTGTTTTATCGTCAAGACTAGCTTCATTATAATCACCTCTCTTTATTTTAATATCTGCATCTGTCGAGATAGGGAACTGATCTTTGATCAACAATGGGATTGCAGCTCCACCATTGTTTCTAATCTTGATTTCCCAACCTACTTCAAATTTTCTTCTATTACCAATAATCTTGTTGGAGGATTTTTCTTGAATTCTAACTCTTTCGATCTGAACTTTATTGTCTTTCCCTAAAGAGAAGGTCAAAGTATCTTTCGTAGAGTTGATATCTACATATGTCTTACCGATAAACGTTCCATCAAAATACAAGTTTGATTCACCACTAAGAAGATTAAGCTTTTCCCATCCTGTAACCTGAGCAGTTAAGAATACTGAAGGATCCAGTTTAGGAGCTGCATGATATTCATAGCTGGCAGGAAGTACATGATCATTGATATGAACTCTGTGATCAGCTCCGTCAGATGGAATGGTGAATTTTGTTTCAATCACAAATTCAACTCTGAGATCTTTTTGAACAACAGTTGTGGCAGCATTGTTTGACCAAGTGTACGTGGCTCCTGCAGCTGCTCGAGAATCATCATAATCATACATGATCTGGGATTTATCCTTTTTTTTGCGACTTCCTCTTGTGCTCATCATTTCTACAGATACTGCATCAATGCTTTTCGATTCAAGTCGGTTCACTGTACTTGACATTACCTGAACTTCCTGAAGTTCCATTTTTTGTGGCTTCAAAAAGAATTTAAGATAAGGAGATGAGATTTGTAATTGCTTGGTGTCATATCCAATGAAGGTGGCATTTACCCATTTTTCTCCTTTTGGGACCGTAATTTCAAATTTACCGTCAAAGTCGGTCATTGCTCCTTGATTTGGGTAAGAAGGGAAATTGATCTTTGCAAAGGCCAGAGGTTCACCCGTTGAAGCATCAATAACCTCACCCCTCAATTTTTCTCCCGAATAATCATAGGTTGGGACTTGTCTTTGTCCAACCTGACGTTGTTGTGGATAGTTATTGTAATGGATGTACCATGGATTTAGTTTCGGCTCTGCCGAATTTTCATAAGGATCATTGGTGGATAAAACTAAATCAATGTTCTTCCATTCGATGCCGGTTGTTTGGCTCACTATGGCTTTAGATTCGAGACGTACAGGCTTGCCAATTCCATCACTTCTCATGTCATAGTAGGGCTTCCAGGAAGCATTTGGAGAAATGTATGAAAAGAAAAATTCTCCCTTGGTAGGTTTTGGTACATCAACCTCTACGATAACTTCTGTATAATTAAGTACTGGCTTACTTCGTTGTGCGTAGATCTCTTGTTCGATGCGATTGATCTCTTTATCAATGCCTTCCAATTCACTTTTTATTGCACTTTGTCTGGCAGTGATCTCAGTTAGTTTGGTATGCATAAATGCAAATGCCTCTTTTAGCTCAGTGACTTTCAATCCCTGATCATTTCCTTTAAGGTCTCTGTTCTTAAGTAAAAGGTCTTTGTCGTAACTCAAAATATTAAACTCATCCCTAAGGATCAGATCTTTTGCTTCGAGTTTTTCTATTTGCTTGTTCAGCTCATTCAACTCGGCATTACTGATCTTAAGATCTTCATAGTTTTTTCTGGTTCTTACTGAGAGTATGGTAAGTTCCCCCTTTGCTTTCACTTGAACTGAGTTTGGATCGACGAAATCTGTCAATTTTGTAAAAACCAGTTCCTGACGTCCGGCTTTAAGCTCGCTACTTTTGTAATGCTCGATCTGAGCACCTGAAAAGAAAACGGTAACCTTCTTGATCTCTGAATCAAGATTTACTTCCTTTTGTGCAAAAATTGACAAAGTGGAAAGAAGAAAAAGGGCAATTGAAAAGTGTGTTTTCATAAGTTGATTTTTTAGTAACAAAAAACACCACATGTAGTGGTGTTTTTCAGATGCATATACAATGAACTTTTCACAAAGTTCATGCGATTATTTTTTCGATGCAGCAGGAATTGACCAACCTGTCATATCCAATTGATACATATCCATACTTGCCTTTTGACCAACAAGCTCAATTCCAGTCATGACAGCTTTGTTCATTTTTGGGTAGTATTTAAAATGAATGTCGTTGTTAACACTATTCACAATTCCGCCAAGATTAATAGGATCTCCCCATTGGCCACCACCCATATTTTCAACCACGTAAACATCAAGTCCACCCATTCCTTCTAAACCATCTGAGGAATAGAAAAGAAAACGTCCATCTCCTGAAATAAAAGGTGTTGTTTCATAGCCGTTGGTATTAACTCCCATTGGAAGGACTTTTGGTTCGCCCCATTTCTTTCCAACTTTTTCAACCATATAAATATCAACTGAACTTTTATTTCCTTTTCGGTCTGAAGCAAAATACATGGTGTTACCATCATCGGTCATGGTTGCACTTCCATCAAAGAAAGTTGAGTTCAATGACTTATTGGAGATTCTTTTTGGGGTTGACCAAGTTCCTTTACTTGATATTTCTACTTCAAAAATATCAGAGCCTTTGGTTGTTTTTTTCTTGTCAAGCGCTTCTGTATTTACGGTTAACAAAGCACGCATTCCATCAGGAGAAATGTAAGTTAGGGCATCAAATCCTTCAGAATTTAATCTGCCCAAGTCATTCGAAAGGCTGTCCCAGTCATTAATCTCATCATTCCAAACTGCATGATAAATATCTTCAAAAAAGTTCTGGTCCTCAGGATTCATATTACCTCCCTTTGTATCACTTCTGCGCGAAGCGAAGTAGATTTCTTTACCATCATTCGTGAAAATTGGCAGATAATCGTCATAACCCGAGTTGATCGCATCCGACATTCTCTCCCTCTTTGGTTTGGCACCAGAAGCTAATTCTTCCTGTGCGAATCTGGCCTGTTTAATTCGTAATTCAATGCTCAATTCCTTAGCCCTAGCACCGGACATAGACTTCATTGCATTTTCATAGTTTATGATTGCTGAATCAAGAATCCCCAAGCGATGCTGTGATCTGGCAAGGACTTCATATGCTTCCTTGTCAACGTCATCTTTACTTAAAGCAACTGCTTCATAAGCGTATTTTAATGCATACCCGTAATTCGTTTGTGCATAATGGCATTGAGCGATCCAATAAGGGGCTTTCGCCGAATTAGGATCTTTGATCGCAGCGGATCTGAATTCTTGTAAAGCATCCCTAACCTTACCCTGAAGGAAAAGTGTTTTTCCTTTATCGATCATTAATAACGCAGCAGCTCTATCTGTTAAATTAGTAGTGCTGTCGGGAGGAGTGGTGTGGTAAGCGAAAATTAGATTGTGGAAGAACAAAAAGCTCAAAATCAAAAAGGCAGAGCGCATAAATCGTCGTTGTTTAATTGCAGATACAAAAGAAAGCAATTTTTCCTTGTTCTTAAAATTAAATGAGTGAAAACCTTATTACTTCCACTTTAAAATTTTCGTGTCGATTTTTTTAGATCAACAAGGTCATGCATCGCGAGTGTCGCAGCCACTATGGCAAGGATAGGCGCGCAAGCAGCACTTATCCAAAGGATCAGCTGAACGATATATGAACTTAAGCCGGAGAGAAAGCTATCAGAAAAATGTTCCCCTGAGAATAAAATGCTGATGTTAACCGGAACAAGGATCATCAATGAATAGATCATTCCTATTCCTACGACGAGCCCTCTGTGTTTTCTCATAAAAATGATGCTCTCTTGTACATTGAGGTCCATTCGCTCGTTCACATAGTCAAGAAAGCTAAATCCGTAGTAAAAGAATCCGATGATGAAAGTCAAATAAAATACCGGCGATGATGTCGGGTCTTCCCAGCCAAAATAAGTAATGAGATAAATGATCGTGAAAAAGAAATAATGCCAGAGAATGTTCCTGAAGGCTATTCTCATCCCTCGAATGATATCCTTCATTAACTGTTTCAAGTCAAATGGATAGGTTTTACCTGTTAATATTTTTTCGCATTTCATACTTAGATAAGACAGTAATGGAGAAAGAATAATTACAACGAGATACTTCGCAAATTTCATCAATGTCAGGCCGATCGTTATTTCAATTAACATTCGGATGAGGTTCCATACAATTCCATTCATAGAGTCTGCTTCGATCTCGGTATGCCGCTCCTGTAAATGATTCCCCAACTTATAAAGGATTAGCATCAATATAGCAGGAGGGATAAAAAACCAGTACAAGTTATGTGTTCGTATAAATTGTATGGCTTTTATATATGCTTTAAGTCCAAGAAAAAGATCTTTAAAGAAGCGCATGATCAAAATTAATCAAACTCATTTGTTCTTCGGGGCAATCGAGGGATTTCTTATCTTTGACCCTTCATTTTTCAATTTTTGTCAATGTCATTGAGTCCATTAACAGCAATTTCTCCCATAGACGGAAGATACAACAGTAGAACAAAAGAACTTCAGAAATACTTCTCGGAGTTTGGTCTGATCAGATACCGTGTGATCGTTGAGATCGAGTATTTCATTTCTCTATGTGAAAATAAAGTTGGACCCCTAAATGATTTTCCTTTGGAGAAGATTACTGCTATTCGAAGAATTGGGAATGATTTCTCTGAGGAAGATGCGTTGAGGATCAAAGAAATTGAAAAGACGACGAATCATGATGTCAAGGCAGTAGAGTATTTTCTAAAAGAAGAAATGACTAAACTGGGCTTGGATAAGTATCTTGAATTTATCCATTTCGGTTTAACTTCTCAGGATATTAATAATACTTCAGTTCCTCTTTCTTTGAAAGACGCAATTAGTGAAGTATACTTACCACAACTTGAGCAGTTGATCGGTAAGCTTGAAGAAATGAAGCATGACTGGAAGGAAATCCCGATGTTAGCGAGAACGCATGGTCAACCGGCTTCTCCAACGAGATTAGGGAAAGAGATCCAGGTGTTTTCGGAGCGTCTTTCGATTCAGCTAAACCAGCTAAAAAATATTCCGTATTCGGCAAAATTTGGCGGTGCGACTGGAAACTTTAATGCTCATTTTGTCGCTTTCCCAGAAATTGACTGGGTGGCTTTTGCTAATCGCTTTGTGAATGATCAGTTGGGATTGAACAGAAGTCAAACGACTACCCAGATCGAACATTACGATAATCTGGCTGCTCTTTTTGACTGTTTGAAAAGAATTAACACGATAATACTTGATCTCGACAGAGATATGTGGACATACATTTCTATGGATTACTTCAAACAGCGTTTAAAGGAAGGAGAAGTAGGATCTTCTGCAATGCCTCATAAAGTGAATCCGATCGATTTCGAAAATTCCGAAGGGAATATTGGAGTGGCGAATGCTTTATATGAACACCTTGCAGCGAAGCTTCCGGTGTCGAGATTACAGCGAGATCTAACTGATTCAACAGTATTAAGGGTTGTGGGTACTCCAATTGCTCATTCAATGATTGCGATCAAAGCGACCATGACAGGATTGAGTAAGTTATTATTGAATGAATCTGAATTTGAAGTCGATCTTGAAAATAACTGGGCGGTGGTCGCCGAAGCAATTCAGACCATCTTAAGAAGAGAGGGTTACCCGAAACCTTATGAAGCGCTAAAAGGACTGACAAGAAAAAATGAAAAGGTTTCTATGCAGTCGGTACACGCATTTATTGATACATTAGACGTCTCAGAAAGTTTGAAATCTGAATTAAAAAGAATAACTCCGCAGAATTACACCGGAGTACAAATAGTAAAGTAACCAATAACTATTAGTATAATGTTAAAGCAAACCCTTTCATTTTTTACTCTTGCGGCTGTCTCGTTGCAAATGGTCATGGCTCAGTCTTATTCGATAAAATGGGGTGATCTGGAAAAAAGATCTGCCCGAATGGTAAGTATTCTGCCTAAATCTGGAGCAGATTTCTATGCTCTAAGATATTCTGGAGGAATGTTTGGATCGTACAAATTTTCTATGCACGATAATTTTAAAATTACAGCTACCGGTAAGATCGAAATGATGGCTGATGGGAGCATGGCAAATTTTGAAACAGCGAGAGTTATTGGAGGGAGATTATATGTATTCCTAACGGACAAAAAGGAAGGGAAGAATAGCATCTTCATGCAGGAGTATGCAAATGACATGACACCTAAGGGAACAGCAAAAAAATTAGCATCATTTGATTTAGAAAAAAATAGGTCAAGAGGATTCTTTGATGTGATCAATTCAAGATCGAAGGATTTTTTTGGTGTGATCTGGGAAATCCCAGGAAAGAAAGAAGAAAAAGATCTTTATGGTTTCAAGATCTTCGATGATGAAATGAATGAAGTTTCTGATGGAGAATATAAGCTTCCGTTTGAAGGAAAATTGTCAACCATTCATCAGCATTACCTGTCAAACACTGGAGATTATTTCATATCTGTGATGGAATATGAGGAAGGGGATAAGAAGTTGTTCAAATCATATGTGAATTATAAAGCAACTCACATTTTACAGATCACTCCCGAAGGGATCGAAGAATTTGCGATCAATCTGGAAGGAAAGCGAGTAGAGGCAATGACGATGAATTCTGACAATGACAGAATCATGACTTTAACTGGAATCTATGGTGATCAGGGAAAGGCAGGAGTTTCTGGATTATTCTTCATGAGAGCTGATTTCGCGAAGCAGGAAGTGATCGATGAAGGATTCTCTAAGTTTGGAAAGGACTTCATTACTCAGGGATGGTCAGATCGTCAGAAAGAGAAAGCAGATAAGAAGTCGGCGAAAGGAAAGGGAGACCCACAGTTGTATAACTACGTGATGCGACAGACGGAAGTACTTAGAGACGGAAGTATTGTTGGATCACTTGAGCAATATTATGTGGTAGTAACTACGTATACTGATCCTAAAACTGGAGCGACAAGAACGACTTATACCTATTACTACAATGACATCGTAGCGTTTAAAGTAAACAAGGATGGTGATTTCGACTGGTTGAAGAAGATCAATAAGTATCAGGTTTCTACAAATGATGGAGGTCCTTTTAGCTCTTATGCACGATTCGTCGACAATGGTAAGCTTTGTTTCATTTTCAATGATAACGTGAAGAATTACGATGAGACTGCAGGTAAATTCATTAAGCCTGCTTCAGGTAAATCAGTGTCTCCAGCTAACTTTGGAAAGAAAAAGAATGTTGTTGCGATCGTAGAGATCGATCTTGAATCAGGAGATGAATCGCGTAAGACATTCTTCGATAGAAAAGAGATCACTGCTGTAGCTGTGCCGAAGGAGTTCGTGATCGATTACTCTACCAATGAGATGTTATTGTATGCAGTATACGGTAAGAAAGAAAAATTTGGTTTGATGAGTCTTGATATGGATTGATTCTAATCAACAAAACAAAAGGCCGGGAGATTCCGGCCTTTTTTATTTTTTAAAGTTCTTTTTGAAGTACCTGACAAATGTTAGTAACAATAACAGAACAGAAACGAAGAGGAAAGATCTTCCCATGACGTCACCATATGTACTGTAGAATGTGAGCTCCTTGTTCTTTTGGATCTGTCCTTTGATCACTGCTGGTTCCCACCATTTCGTTTGCTGAAGCACATCTCCTCTCTGATTGATGATGCAGGTGATACCCGTGTTAGCTGAGCGCGAAACATATCTTCTCGATTCGATCGCTCTCAATCTCGAAAAACTCATGTGTTGCTTATATCCCGGTGTATCTTTCCACCAACCATCATTGGTGATCACAAAAACGGCTTGAGCACCTTTTCGGCATTGAACGGATAACATTTCTCCCCAAATGGATTCATAGCAGATCATTGGAGCGATCGTCGTTTGATTAGAAGTACAAACCTTAGGTTCTTTTTCAATTCCCAATGACCCAGAAGTACCTCCATTATCAATGGAAAGATCTTCAAGGAAAGGAAGGTAATGTGAAAATGGAATGATCTCTACTCCTGGTACTAAAAGAGATTTATGGATATAAGACAATTCATTCTTTTCATCAACCAGCATTGAAGTATTGTAGTATTCAACGAATCCTGGTCCGTCCATTATTGGTCTGGAAGCCCTTGAATTTTTCTGCTCGAAAACTTTGGCTGTTGAAGCACCTGTCAATAGCGTTGGTACTTTCCAGTTTTTCTTTCGATCGATGAGGTATCTGACATAATCGATCACTGGTGCGTCCTCCTCATAGAAACCCCTACTGATAGCAGTCTCCGGAGCGACAACGATATCGGTCAGAGAATCGATCATTGGCTCTGCGAGATCACAAAGTTTTTTTAATTGAACATGGACTGGATCACTAAATTTTTCATTGTAGGGATCAATATTCGGTTGGATCAACACAACGTTCATAGGATCCTTTTTTTCTTCGTAGCTATTGTAGGAAATGAGTGACCCCAAAATAGGTATGAATAGTATTGCGAAAAGCACAATGTACAGAGGGATCTGAATCCGTTTGGATTCTCCTTTGAAATACACGTTAGAAACGATCCGAAAAACCATTAGGTTCACGAGGATCACCCAGAATGTTCCTCCAAGAATACCTGTGTAGCTGTACCATTGTACCCAGGATGGGAGAATGGAAAAGAAATTTCCAAAATGGATCCAAGGCCACGAAAGCTCCCATTGGTAATGGATGTACTCAAAAGCGATCCAGAAAAAAAATAAAGACAAATACCCCTCTTTTTTACCGACAAATTTTTTCGTCCAGTGAAAAAACTGAAAGATTGTTGCCATGAAGATCGTGTTGAAGAAAAAAGCCAGAATTGCACCTAAAGGACTTGCGAACCAAACCCACCATGTCGTGCCAATATTGAAAATGAAAAAGGTGATAAGCGCATTGGTAAATACTTTTCTAGACCTGTAGTTTTTTGTAGAGATCGTTTCTTCAACCAGCAATAAAGGAACCCAGGCAACAAAGACAAGTGGAGTGATACTTCCTGTATAAGGAAAAGCAATAACCATCAGGAGCCCTGAGAGTAAGCTCAATAGTAATCTGCGATTTTTACACATTTCAATCATGGACCAAAGTTAAAAGAAAAAGGCCGGAAAAACCGGCCTTCTATCTGATCTTGCGATCTAATTATTTGAAAATGATCTTCATTTCAACACGTCTGTTCTTCTGACGTCCTTCCGGAGTATCATTAGAAGCAATCGGCATTGTTTCTCCGAAGTAAAGAACATATAAACGAGTCCCATCAATCCCTTGAGAAATCATAAAGTTTCTAACTGCTTCCGCTCTCTTCTTAGAAAGGATCATGTTCTTTTGGTCATCACCAACATTATCAGTATGCCCAGTGATTTGAAGACCCCATTCAGGCTTCTTCTGAAGTACCTCTGCCAATTCAGTTAGTGAAGGGATAGAAACACTCTTTATGATGTCTTTTCCTGTTTCAAATTCAAGGTTATCAAAGGCTGTTTTTAAGATTTCTTCGACTTCCTTTTCAATTTCTGGACATCCTTTATTTGCAATCGTTCCTGGAGTGTTTGGACAATCATCATCCTTATCAAGAACTCCATCGTTATCAGTATCCTGGTAAGGACAACCTATGTTGGCAATTGGTCCTTTCAATGTAGGACAGTCATCATCCTTATCCAATAAACCATCACCATCTGTATCTGGCCAAGGACATCCATTGTTTTCTTTTGGTCCGAAAACAGTTGGACATCCATCAAGGAAGTCAAGGATCTGATCACCATCTGTATCAGGACATCCGTCGTATACAAGTGGACCAGGTACATCTGGGCAGGCATCTTCGTCATCGATAATTCCGTCTCCATCTGAGTCAGGACATCCGTCGAATGCAACTAGACCAGCCACTTCAGGACACTTATCGTTTTTGTCAATAATACCATCTCCGTCAGTATCAGGACAACCATTGTACTCACGAGCGCCGTATACATCCGGACAAGCATCATCCTTGTCGGGAATACCATCATTATCCTTATCAGGACATCCCTGAAATTGAGCCAAACCAGCTTCTTGTGGACAAAGGTCTTCAAGATCTTTGATTCCATCACCATCTGAGTCAGGACATCCTTTGAACGCCCAAACACCTGGCACAACCAAACATTCATCAAGGTCATCAGAAACTTTATCTCCATCGATATCAGATGGGTGAATGTAAAGCACAGGTACTCTCAATCCAGCATAAACTGCTCCACCATTGATCTTCTTTCCAGAAGCGAAAAGGAAACCAAAGTCGTTTACTCCAACTGTAAGTGGTCCTAAACGAGTAGCCAAGCCTGCTTTAAATCCAGAGTAGTTATTGTAAGAGATTGGCAAGTGAAGACCAAACCATGCATGGTCGAAGCTTGGCGTCAATGCAAATTGATTTGGAACTCTAACTCTATGAGGGTTCTTTCTGTTTTGAACATTGATCATTCCTGTAGCGTTCACATAGAACCACTTCCAGATATGATAATCGTACTGAAGACTTATTGCAGTCGGTAATTGCATAAAGAAAGTACTTCCTGTATTTTCTTGTGCTGTCCAATCAGCGTCGTTTTCGATTAAGTCATTGATTACGGAATCTGCACCAACAAGAGAATTAACTCCATCGAACACATCTCTAAAGTAGAAAGGATTATCCGTGTTCACAGAGAAGTCTCGGCTCAAACCACCTTTAGCGAATTTCATTCCACCGATGTCAAGAATTGAGATTCCTGCTCTCATTTTGTACTTCTCCTTGTCTTTTCGCCATAGATCGGTTTCCCCATCCATGTCGTATTTATATTCCTTCCATTCAGGTCTCCATTCATAAACAAATCCAAGGTCAAGACCAATTCCGAATTTAGAGGCTGATTTTAAACTTGGAGTCACATCAGATCCTCCTAGTCCATCCAAAACACCACCTGAGTGTCCGTATGACATATCACCTGATAAATGAATAAAAGTTGTATCATTATCAACATTGTACTGGAAGTTGTTTGTATGAATATAGGCAGCTGTCAATCCACTTAACCACTTCACTTCTCCTCCAAATTTCATGAAATGCTCACCGTCGTCTTTAAGCACTTGCCCATAATTAAATCCATATTCCATCCAGGTCATATGGTTCATATCCAACAATTCTTCATTAAATTTTTGATCCCACAATGATTGATAATCCCAGTCCTCTTCAAACAAAATTGCCAGCTTAGGGTCAACATCATCAAGGTTAGTGATCGAACGTAGTCTCACTCCAGCACCTACTGCAATGTTTGGTTTCACATGGAAAGCAAAGTTTAGGACATCAAACTGAATATTATTGTATATACCTAGAACTTTGTTCGTTGAAGCGTCATAATTTCTTGAAAGGTAACGATCCATGAACGTTGAATCCGGAGCCATCCAGTCATTGTATGGGTTGTCATATCCCGTTGTGGAGTTATCCGGCTGGAATGATTTGTTCCACCATTTTGGCATGTCCACGGTGTTGAATGACCATCCATTGTTCCATGCAGCAAATCCCGCACTTCCCAAATTGATGTCAACAATGAAGCGACTATCCACAAAACTGGCAGGTTGAAGATCAAGTGACATAATTCCTCCATAGTTACTGCTATGCACTCCTAGAAAAGTTTGAGCATTAAAAAGTGAAGGAACTGCAATGAATCCAACTAGGACGATTTGATACAGTTTTCTCATAATTTGACAGGTTTTTTATAATTCATATTGAACGACAAAATCGTCAACGATAGTGGTAAGAATAAGGTTAGAAACAATTGCTTTTTTCATCCCCTGATACTTCCCTTTGCTGATCTTTTGACCATTCAATGCATACAAATATACATCATTCTCTAAATCGTCAAAGGCGAGCACGCAAGAATTGCCTGAATTACCCATGAAGCCATCAAGAAAACCAATGTTCTTACCTTCGAACTGAACTTCACTTAAAACGTTGCCGTCAGTTGTTATAACCTTGTACATTTTTCCATTCGAAATAAAAATGTCACTGGATGATCTCCGTTCAATTACACGTTCCATTTTAAAGTTGGAAACACCCTTTTGCAACACTTTACGATTGCCTTTCTGATCGATCTTAATCAACTCATCTCCAAGAACACCAGCAAGAAAGATCTCACTATCACTTTTGATCAATTTTGTGTTTGGAATCACTGAGAACGATCTGTATTCTCTGTTACGATCTGCATCGATCATTTTAAACTTATCGGCATTCCACACTCCCAGGAAAAGTTTACGCTGACTAACCCACGCCACAGGCAATTCAGTGATTTGCTCCATTCCTGTGGGAAAGCTTGAGATCTTTTTCCCTCCTTGATCGATCCTGATCATTTCATTCATAGCGTTTAGGTAGATCACATTCAATTTTCCTCTCCACAGGAATGTGGATGGACCAGAAATTATTTGTTTATCAGCTGCGATGAATGGGTATCCGTTCAACGGATTTCCTTGTTGATCGATAGCATGCACAGAAGATTTGGTACAAACCACACTGATTTGTCTTCCATTTACTTCAACGATTGAAATCTTGCCAACGGGTTTTGACCCAAGATATCTTTCCCATTGACGTTTTCCATTCTGGAAATAGATCAAGTTACCATTTGATGTGGTAATAAAGAGATTCCCTTTTCCATTTAATGTCGCAAAATCATGAATCTCTGCACCTGCCTTGAAGCTGGAATACTCCTCTTTACTTGTTTTACTTCCTGAATCTTGTGATCTTGAAGACGTCAATAAAGTTTGGAACAAGTGCCCACGATAAAAGGTTTTGGTAATCTTTGATGACGAATTGACTTCTCTTACAGTCACTCTTCCAGGCAGAGATCCGTATATTGATGCCAACTGATCTTCTTTTAAAATCAAAGTGTTCCCTAGCTTGTAGGCGGCAACCACTTTTTCACAGATCTGTTGGTCCTGACACATTACCACGTAATCATCCATGCTGTACGCGTAAAATCCTTTTGATAATGAGACCGGAAATTCTTGAGTCAGCTTTAAATTTTTGAAATATCCATATTGCTGATTCAACGGGTCTTGTTTCATAAAGTCAAATAAGGAATTGACAGGATCTTGATTATCAATAAAGTCAGTTACAATAACGTGTTTTCCCTGAAAATCAAATTCAACGATTCCTTTGTCCACCCAATGTGACATTGGGCTTTCATTAAAGATTGGATCGATGGAGATCAAATACTCTTTTTCGGTAAAATGATAATTGGTCAAGCCCTGAGGAAGTACATGGGCAAAAAGTTCTCGGTCATCGACCTGATTTCCTTTGATATTATCAGCGAGTTGAGCTTTATACTGGATCTGTCCATCAGTTTTGAAATAAACATCATTTCGTTTCACCTTTTTGGTCAAATCAAATAAGGTAACCGAAGATTTCCGATCAAAAAGAAACCAGTTATCCTCAATTAATGTTGTCTGACGTACATCCAAATTAACGTAGATTCGATTTTTTTCCGTTTTCACCTGAAAAGGTCCCGTGTTGAAAGTGGTAATTGAATTATCCGAGAGATCGTTTGGAGCATTTTCAAAAAGTGCCCTTACCAGGCTTTTGTTCCATTTTTCTTTTCCAATGATTAAGAAATGATCCCTTTTTTCAGAGATGATCAGATTGGAAAAATTTTCTTTGAGAACTAATGAATTGATCAATTCATTTGATTTTTCAGGAATTGAAAATTCGACAAACGAAAGATCGAGTTCTTCTGGTCTGTTGACAACAAGAAGTTTACCGTCTTCGACCCCAAATAAATTCAATGGAGATAGATTGTCTTTCGAATCGATCAACTGAACAGAAAGATAACCTGTCCAAAGAAGAGCAATGAGACCGAGGCCGACAAGAAAATAACGTCCTAACATGATAGTTTTTTACTTTTCAAAGATACTTTTTGAAAAGGCAGTTTTTGGAAAGAAATCAGAATGTAATGAACATGGTTTTGTTCAATCGGTCAGAACAAACTGAGTTGTTCTGGAGGCAAAAGTGTAAAGGTGGTCCTGTGGTATTTTGTAGGGCCATAAATTTTTATTGCATTTCTGTGATCTGCAGTGGGATAACCTTTATTTCTGTTCCATGCATAATCCGGAAATTCTTTGTGAAGCGTTTTCATGATCTCGTCTCTGTAGGTCTTGGCCAGAATTGATGCCGCTGCGATACTCATGAATTTTCCATCGCCCTTGATGATACAGTGATGTTCAATTTTGTTGTAGGATTTAAAACGATTCCCGTCAACAAGTATCAGATCCGGAACTGGATCGAGTTGATCTAAGGCCCTGTGCATCCCATAAATACTTGCATTCAAAATATTTATTTCGTCAATGATGGATTCGTTAATTACAGATACGGCAAATGCAATGGCTTCCTTTTCGATGATCTCTTTTAAAACGAGCCTTTTCTTCTCACTGATCTGTTTGGAATCATTCAACCATTCATGTGAAAAGTCTGATGGTAAAATAACTGCTGCAGCTACCACTGGTCCTGCTAAACAGCCTCTGCCAGCTTCATCGCACCCTGCTTCTGTGCGACCTTTCGAATGAAAAGGTGATAGTTTTAACATTGAAAAACAAATTTGGCAAAAATATTGTAGCTTAGCATTGTAAAATCAGATACAACCATTACGTTTGTTTTGTCGTCTGAGAATAAATTGAAAATTATGAAAAATATCTTTTTTGCCCTTGTATCTATCTTGACGTTGAGCCTTACTTCTTATGCGCAGGAACATTCTGGCGTTGTAGTAGCTTCTTCTATAACTGAATTAGCAGCTTCGAAAGAAAATGGAAAATATGTTTTTCAATTCCCAGAAGGGATCTCTTCTGAATCAGTTGAACAAACGACAAAATATTACACGCATTATTTTGCAGTTCAATATGATGGTTCGTCAAGAAAAGTGATCTTGACGATGGTAAATAATGATGAAAAATCCAGAAGTGTAATCGGTCGATTCTTTGTGGCTAATAGTATTGACAATGTGAATGTTGAAGGAACTTCAATGACAGTAGGTGAATTTTTTGAAAATTATTTAAAATAAAAAGATTCCAATATTTTTGAAAGCCGTTTCCCAAGAAACGGCTTTTTTTATGTTCGTTCATTGCATTAAACATTACCTTTATTATTGTGAAAAGGACAGGGTTATCTGACTTTATAGAACTTTCTGAAAAGTATGTGATCATTGATGTTCGCAGCGAGTTGGAATTTGATGCAGGTCATATTCCTGGAGCTGTCAATGTTCCAATTCTGAATGATGAAGAAAGAAAGGCTGTAGGAACCATGTATAAACAGCAGAGCAGGGAAGCAGCAATTTTTAAAGGACTTGAATTATCCGGTCCATATCTGAAGGATCGATTAAAGAAAGTGATCAAGTTTTCAAAAGAAGATAAGGTTCTTGTTCACTGTTGGAGAGGTGGAATGAGAAGTGAATTTATGTCCTTTCTTATCGGGTTTTATGGTTTTGAACCGATCATTTTGAACGGTGGGTATAAAACTTTTCGCCAGGCCGCTCATGACCTTTTCGATTCGCCAATTTATTTCAGAATTCTTGGAGGGAAAACGGGAACAGGAAAGACCGAGGTGCTTAAACAATTGAAAGTAAAAGGTGCTCAGGTGATTGATCTTGAAGGACTTGCCAAACACCGGGGATCCAGCTTTGGTTCTATCGGGATGGGGAGTCAACCTACTCAGGAGCAATTTGAGAATAATCTTTACGATAAGCTTCGAAAAATGGATCTCTCAAGTCCGGTGTGGATTGAAAATGAAAATCGGACGATCGGGGATAAGGTTATTCCGGAAGGGATCTGGAAAAAAATGATTGTTGCAAAAAGATACGTACTTGAAAAAAGTGACTCCACGCGTTTAGAACAGATCATACATGATTATGGCCGTTTCGAGATCAATGATCTGATTGCGGCAATGCAAAGAATTGGAAAAAGATTGGGGCCGCAACATGTTAAAAGTGCCGTTGAGTTTTTGGAAAATGGACAGATTAAAGAAGCGTTTTCAATTGCTTTGGGCTACTATGATAAAGCCTACGAATTTCACAATGAAAAAAATCACCTTTCCATCTTTGCCAGAATAGAAGCAGACAAGCTTTCACATGAAGAAGTGGCGGATTTAATAGTAAAAGAATATGGAAGTTAAACTTACGTCTTTAACCAAGGGAGGAGGATGTGGTTGCAAGCTCCCATCGTCCAGTCTTGAAGATATTCTTCAAGGCCAAAAAATGACTAATGAATTTGGTTTGGTAGTGGGTAATTCTTCCGGGGATGATTGTGCCGCCTGGGATTTGGGAAATGGAGAATATCTCTTGTCGACATTGGATTTTTTCACGCCTATTGTAGACGATCCATTTGATTTTGGAAGAATCGCGGCTGCGAATTCGATTTCAGATGTTTATTCGATGGGCGGTAGGCCAGTTGTGGCTACTGCTATCTTAGGCTGGCCTATCGACAAATTAGAGCCAACCATTGCATCCAAAATAATTGAAGGAGCCAGGGCCATCTGTGATGAGGCCGGTATCGCAATCGGTGGAGGACATTCAATTGAGAATCCTGAACCCATCTTTGGGTTAAGTGTGAACGGGATCGTTGAGTCGAACCGTTTAAAGAAAAATCAAGGAATGAAGGAGGGTGATTTTATTGTGATCACTAAAAAGGTTGGAACCGGAATGTTGTCCACGGCATTAAAAAGAGAAGGACTTTCTTCAGATATCTACCAATCGTTTTTATCAAGTATTACCAAATTGAACAAGATTGGGAGGGATTTATCCACCTTTGATCAGGTACACGCAATGACCGACATTACGGGCTTCGGAATTTTAGGGCATCTTTTAGAAATGATCGGAGATTCAGAACTTACGGTTGAATTGAATTATGCAAACGTTCCATTGTTAGCAGGAGTAAAGGAGCTTGCTGGTAGATTTGTTTATGCAGACAACACAATGCGTAATTGGAAATCATACGGTGAGAAGGTGGAGGGAATTTCTGGGGAATCAATGCTTACACTTTGCGATCCTCAGACGAACGGAGGAATTATGTTCGCTGTTGATGGAAAGCGATTTGTCGAGGTTCAGGATATGCTGACTCAAAAAAGTCAATTCTTTGCTGTGATAGGAAAAGTCGCTGGAAAGAGGAAGAATCAGATACAAATTGTCTAGCAAAACTATCTTAGTACTTTACGATTTTAGAAAATCCTTTTTCGTTTTTTAAATTACAATTGATGTAATAAATACCATTTGAGTAGTTACTCATTGAAAATGAGAATGGGGATTGCGGATTTTTCCATTCAGCTATTTTTTTTCCCGTGACATCTACAAGAATAATTTCAAAATCTTCATCTAAAGGGATATTATGGGATAAAATCAGTTCATTTTGAGTAGGATTTGGGGATGAAATAAATTGGATATTACCATCTGTGCAAAACAAAAATTGTGAGCTTGATTTAGTGCAACCTAATGAATCCGTAATAGTTAATTCTACTGAATAGCTTCCTGACAAAGCATAAGTATGTGAAACTGAGTTTCCACCCATTTGATTGGTATTATCTCCGAAATCCCATGAACATTCACCTTCAGTTGCATTACTCTGGAAATAAAAGACAGATTCATCTATGGATTGAGAAATGGTAAAATCAGGATTAGGGATTGATAATGTTACATCTATTGGAAGGATTTTCATGCAACCGAATTCATCTCTGACCTTTAATTGATAAAAGCCGCTTGATGGAAAAATAATCTCAGGTGTTTCCGGGCCCGGCACCCAATTATATGAATAACTTGAATCGTATGGTGCATAATAAATTGAATTTTCACAAATAATAGTGTCTGAAGGGATAGAAATAAAAGGAGTTTCCGCCCCAAACCCAGATAAGTTTTGATCCATCCAAGTTAGTCTATCTGCTAAAAGAGTTTTTAGACTTTCAACTTTCTGACTGTGAGATTGATTTCCCAAGGTTTGCCAAATGGCAAAATTTCTTTCGGCGGGTCCTTGACTTAATAGATTAGCTAAACTATCAATGAAATTGTGAAACTCACTTGTTCTGAATATATCTTGCCTTAAATTCAACCATCTACAAGCCAACTCATGTTTATATGTTGGGTCTGTATATAATTTAGACCACCAAAAAGGATATGGCCAGTAGAAATGCGTGTTTTGCCATACCCAGCCAGAATTTGCCGGATCTGCCATCGCTCTGTCGTAATCCCATGGTGGACCTATGCAGAGCTTCCCCCCTTTGTTTTCTTTGTGCTTGAACATATATGTACTTCTCCCATAACTATCATAATTCATACTGAATTCGTTGACAATTAGAAAGTCGATAAAAGTTCCAACATCAATGAATTTTCGATACCCTTCAATTGGATCCTGAAAATTGAATGAATTCAAAGAATTCTCAAATGAATCAACATATAATTTAATATAATTTGATTGAGAAACGAGTATCGAATCTGGTTTAGGATAAACATACTTGAATTCAACTGGGTATGAACACGTTGCAGAATTGATTGGAGGATAATTTGAATTCCAAGCACCTGGATCTCCATTTATATTCATTTCTATGATGTATCCACCAGTTAGCTCAATTCCTGAGGTGTCAAGTGAAGTTAATTTGGAAATATCAACACGGTTTTTATCACGTTTTACTTTTTCGGTCAATGTATAAACTCCTATATAATTGCCATCAAGAAATAATTCACACAACTGAGTCCTAGGAGCATAATTTCCCATACGCCTCGCAAACTCATAGGTAAATGAATTTATCAATAAGCTGTTATCCAAGTATTCAGCCTTAAAAATCCAATCGTTTTCAGAAGGTAATCCTAACAAGGATGTATCTATTTTATTTCCATTCTGGTCAATTAAATCAAAATCGTAGTTTTTTTTAGGATAAGATGGTCCTGAGAATCCTTGCCATTCAGTTAAAATAGTTCCTTCATAGGCGATTTGCTCTTGATTTAAAAAGTTCAGCTCTCCTGCACCATTATCAATTATTTCCATGTGAACAGGAACTTTAATGTCGTTATTTATTGAGGCATTTAGGGTGGTTAACTTAACGATTGGCAGGACACTAGATAGTTGGCTATCAAATTCTACATTAAATGGAATATCTATTCCACACGATCCAGAGCCTAAAGATCCAACTCTAATGATGTAGTCGATCCCCTCTCCAAGAAATGCAATTATTTCAGCTTGAGTAGCACAGTAATCATCGTTGTAATAGAGTGCTCCATTATTAGAACTTACGTCAACATCCATACAATTATCATATATCCATAATTGTGTATTACAATTGCTGAGCCCGCAAGTAGAGATTTTATAATTTCCTGATGAATCAGGAGTGAAGGTAAAATAAGTATTATTAGTTGGAGCTACATGATTACCAGGAGTAATAGAAATAGGATTTTCACAAATTGTTCCTGTATCACAATTAAAAGAATGATTTGCTTGAAATTGAAATTCACCTCCTTCGGCTACTAAATCTCCATTCCATAAAACGTTATAAGAACCCAATCCGTAACCACAGCACATCCCATCTCCATAGGAGTCGTAAATTTCAAATCGAATACATGAATTAGTATCGATGCAACTATTTAATCCATTGGTGGTCCCATTATTTGTTAAGATATTATCTACAAATAGGCTCCAGGTTGTTTCATTCGGGTAACTATCTGGATTGATATTGATTTGCAAGGGATATTGCCCGCTTGGACATTGGGAATATAAATTCCCAGTGATTGAAAATAAAATGAAGAAAATAAATAATGCCCTATGACCCATGCCGTGAAAGTAAGCTATAAAATTATTCATTCTACAGTTTGAATCTTTTTTTGCGAAAATTACACTCGTAAGTGAGGAAATCCTGATAAGCTGACAGTAAAAAAGGGCCCTGAGGCCCTTTTTTTATAACGTGTATTTGTTTTCTGCGATAATCTTCTGTGCGATGATCTGTCTTGCTTCTTTCGGGTTGAACGGTTCTGTTTTCGTGAAACGTTTCAATCCCATCAACATCATTCTCAATTCGTCGCCTTCAGCGAAAGAGTTCAGGGCATCTTTTGCAGCCTTGTTGATTCGGTCCGCAGTATCGTAGAAGTAACACTTAACAATAGCGATCTGAACTGCGCAATTTTCTTCGCCTTTCAATTCGATCATTTTCTGAAGTCTTAGCAATGCCGATTCAGCCTGATAAGTCCATATCGACATATCCGCAATGTTCATCAGGACCTCTTGTTCCTTACTTAAGGATTGCATTAGTTTCTGAACTGCACTTCCTGCTACCATCAAAATGGTCTTCTTGAAGCCTTCAAGATACTTTTCTTCATAACCAAGCGTTCCTTCAGGCGCATCACCGAAGTCGGGAATAGACATCAATTCATTGGCAACGCTCATTGCCGGACCCATTAGATCCAGTTCTCCTTTCATTGCTCTCCGGAGGATCATGTCAACGGTCAACATTCGGTTGATCTCATTCGTTCCTTCGAAGATCCTGTTGATACGCGCATCTCTATACGCTCTTTCCACAGGAGATTCTGCTGAATATCCCATACCACCATAGATCTGAACTGCTTCGTCTACACAATAATCCAGACATTCTGATCCTGCGACCTTAAGCATTGCGCATTCTGCTGCGAACTGCTCAATACCTTTCAAAGTCGCCTGCCCTTTCGGCATTCCTGAAGCGATCAAACCTTGAATTGCGTCATCAATATTCTGACCTGCTCGATAGGTGGCAGCTTCCAATACCCAAGCACGGATCACACTTTCGGCCAATTTATAACGGATCGCACCATACTTTGAAATAGGTCTTCCGAATTGTTCTCTTTCATTGGAGTAATTCACTGCGTCATTTATGGTTGCTTTTGCTCCTCCCAATACACCTGCAGCCAATTTGATCCTTCCGATGTTCAAAATATTGATGGCGATCTTGAATCCATTCTCTCTTTCTGAAAGCATATTCTCTACAGGAACTTTCACATTGTTAAAGAAAACCTGACGAGTGGATGATCCCTTGATACCCATTTTCTTTTCTTCCGGGTTCAATGAGATCCCTTCAGAATCTGCTTCCACAATAAATGCCGTGAGATTTTTGTCATCATCGATCTTAGCGAACACGGTCATCATGTTAGCAAATCCACCATTGGTGATCCACATCTTCTGACCATTGATGATGTAATGCTTTCCATCGTCACTTAATTTCGCCTTTGTTTTTCCTGAATTTGCATCAGATCCAGAACCCGGCTCAGTTAAACAATAAGCTGCTTTCCATTCACCTGAAGCAAGCTTCGGAATATACTTCGCTTTTTGTTCTTCTGTTCCGTAATACAAAAGTGGTAATGTTCCGATCCCGGTATGAGCACCGTATGCAACTGAAAAAGAATATCCTTTACCCAGATGTTCTGTTGCGAGAAGTGATGTTTTGAAATCCATTCCCATTCCTCCAAGATCTTCAGGTACTGACATACCAAGCAGTCCTAATTCACCTGATTTATCCAGTAGAGAAGCCATAAGTCCTTCTTCCATTTTATCAATGCGTTCGATGTTCGGAACGATTTCCTGATCGATAAAATCATCGCACATCTGTGCGATCATTCTTTGCTCTTCAGTCCATTCTTCAGGAATAAAGATTTCACTTGGGTTTGTCTTGCGGATGAGAAATTCTCCTCCTTTGATCGGATTGTTATTTGTTTCCATTTCTATTGACAAATTTCTATTTAGGTTATTAGATTCGATTCTTTTTACAACATTTCAATAACTCCTGCGGCACCTTGTCCTGTACCAACACACATCGTTACGATTCCATATTTCTGGTCTCTTCTCTTAAGCTCGTTCATGATCTGAACAGTTAGCTTTGCTCCGGTACAACCAAGCGGGTGTCCAAGAGCGATCGCACCTCCGTTTACATTCACGATATCCGGATTAAGTCCTGTTTCTCTGATCACTGCAAGAGACTGAGAAGCGAAAGCCTCATTCAATTCGAACAGGTTAATATCATTCAGATTTAATCCTGCCATTTTGATCGCCTTTGGAATAGCATCCACCGGACCAATCCCCATAATTCTTGGTTCAACACCAACCACCGCGTATGAAGCCAGACGAGCAATTGGTTCAAGATTTAATTCTTTTACCATTCTTTCAGACATTACCAAAACAAATGCGGCACCGTCGGAGGTCTGTGATGAGTTTCCTGCCGTTACTGATCCACCATTGGCAAATACAGGTTTAAGTCTGCCCAGTGCATCCAAAGTACTGGCTCTTGGTCCTTCATCAGTATCTACAATGTAATTTTTTACCTGGCGCTTCTCATTCTCATCAAGGAAAATATGTTCCACTGAAACAGGTGCGATCTGATCTTTAAATCGACCTTCCTTGATCGCTGCGATTGCCTTTTCATGACTTTTTAAGGAAAACTGATCCTGATCTTCACGACTCACCTTGTACTGTTCAGCAACTGCTTCGGCAGTGAGCCCCATTCCCCAATACCAGGTTGGATTTTCTTTTCCTACTTTAGGGTTAGGAACAATTCTCCATCCTCCCATCGCCATTACCGACATTGATTCTACACCACCAGCAATAATACAATCAGCCATTCCATTTTCGATCTTGGCTGCAGCAATCGCTATTGTCTCCAAGCCTGAAGAACAATACCTGTTCACTGTCATTCCAGGTACTTTGTCGGTGTTTAATCCCATCAAAGAGATCATTCTACCCACGTTTAATCCTTGTTCAGCTTCTGGCGTTGCGTTCCCAACGATCACATCGTCAACTCTTTCTTTATCAAGTTGAGGAACACTTGCCATCAAATGTTTGATAACATCAGCAGCAAGATCGTCAGGGCGGTAAAATCTGAATCCACCTTTTCCGGCCTTACCAACCGCAGATCTGAATCCTGTTACAATATATGCTCTTTGTCCCATAATTAATTTCTTAAGATTTTACCGAACTTCACAAGACTCTCCAATCGTTCAAGCGTCTTTCTTTCGGTACATAATTCCACAAAAGCCTTTCTTTCAAGATCAAGTAGATACTGCTCTGAAACAACCGTGTTTTCACTGAGGTCACCTCCACATAAAACAAAACCAAGTTTCTCAGAGATCACACGATCATGATCCGACATGTATTTTCCGGAAAGCATTGAATTGGCACCAACGTATACGATTCCCAATCCTTCCTGTCCCATAACTGTGATGTTCTTTTCACGTTTTGGAGCAACATATCCTTTGTCGGACATCTCAAGAACAGCAGCTTTCGCTCTACCCAGTTGATGGTCACGGCTCACTACCACTTCATCAATCCCTTCTCTCAAGTAGCCAAGATCAAAGGCTTCAAAGGCTGACGTCGCTACTTTTGCCTGTCCGATCGTAAGGAATCGTTCTCTCATTCGGTTGATCTTGATGTCGCCATCCTTCAGCTCCTGAGAAAGTCGTTTTGCGAATTCTTTCGAACCACCACCACCAGGGATCAATCCTACTCCGAATTCAACCAGTCCCATGTAAAGTTCTGCATGAGCAACAACTTTATCCGCATGCATTGACATTTCACATCCTCCTCCAAGAGCAAGGTTGTGAGGTGCTACTACCACCGGAATATTTGAATAACGAATTCTCATCATGGTGTCCTGGAATGCTTTCACTGCAAAGTTGAGCTCCTCCAGTTCTTGTTCGATGGCCATCATAAAGATCATTCCCACATTGGCCCCGGCCGAGAAATTCTGTCCGGTATTGGAGATCACTAATCCTTTGTAGTCTTTCTCAGCAATTTCAATCGCTTTGTTAATTCCCTGGATTACTCCTCCACCAATGGTATTCATCTTCGTATGGAATTCAAGATTCAATACGCCATCTCCCAAATCAACAAGCGTAGTATCGGAATTACCCCAAACTTTATTCTCAACGCGAAGTGCGTCCAGAATCACCAGATTTTCTGTTCCTGGAATTACCTTATATGTTTTGGAAGCAACATCATAATATTGCTTCTGTCCTTTTTCTGTTTTATAGAAACTTGTTGCTCCGGAAGCTTTCATTTCTGAAATCCATCCTGCCACATTCTTTCCATTTGCTGCGATCAGATTAAGACCTTTGTCCAGTCCAATGATATCCCACGTTTCAAAAGGACCAAGCTCCCATCCGAACCCGGCTTTCAGCGCATCATCGATCTTGTACAGATCATCTGTGATCTCAGGAAGTCTGTTTGAAACATATGCGAATAATCCCGCAAACAATGTTCGATAGAATTCACCCGCCTTGTCGGTTCCTGCAAAAAGCATCTTCGTTCGTTGCTTCAAGTCTTCCACCGGTTTGGTCATCTCTAGCGTTGCAAACTTCACTTTTTGAGATGGATTGTATTCCAATGTGTTCAAATCCAACACCTGGATCTCACTTTTTCCACCTTCTCCTTTAACTTTTTTATAAAATCCTTGTCCTGATTTAGAGCCCAACCAGTTGTTTTCAACCATTTTTGAAATGTAATCAGGCAATTCGAACAATTCTTTCGCCTCGTCATTCGGACAATTGGCTTTCAAACCGTTTGCTACGTGCACCAAAGTG
>JALRFI010000222.1 GCA_023253775.1 Crocinitomicaceae bacterium | reverse complement strand
CGAGGGTTCACCGCTCATAGTTTATGCAAAAAAACAAACCGAGCTGATTAAAGAAAGTAAAACGCCTAGGTGAAAAAGCCTATGAACAAGCGGCTGGTTTTTTGAGGATCAGAGAAGGAGGAAATCCATTGGATAATTCGGCGGTTCACCCAGAAAGTTATAAGATCGTAGAGAAAATAGCCAAGAAAAAAGGCATGTCTGTCCCTGAATTGATAGGGAATAAGGAAGTCCTTTCCAATCTTGATAGGAGAGAAGTTGAAGGAGTCGATGAATATACGTTCAATGATATTATTTCAGAATTGATCAAACCTGGAAGGGATCCGAGAAAGTCAGCAAAAGTATTGGAATTTGACAGTTCAGTGAGAACGATCAGTGACCTTAGAACAGGGATGACATTACCAGGAATCGTTACCAACGTAACGGCTTTTGGTGCTTTCGTGAATATTGGGATCAAAGAAAATGGACTCATCCACATATCGAATCTCTCCGATCAATTTGTTTCCGATCCTTCAACGGTTATTTCTTTGCACGAACATGTTGAGGTTGAAGTAATTGAAGTAGATATTCAACGAAAGAGGATTGGTTTGAAAAGAAAATAGGTTTTTGTACCTTTGGCTCAACTAACTAAAACATTATGAGAACACTACTAAAAAAATTTACTCTTGGATTTATTTTCTTCGTTGGGACTTCGCTTACTGCGTTGGCTCAGCCAATGATCAATACACAGGATGTATCGAATCCAAATTCGTGCGACGGTGCAGCATGGTTTATGGATTCAACAATGAATTCAACTACGATTTTTTGGCAAGGAAATGGGGCTGTATTACAGCAAGGAGGATACGGAATTACTGGACTTTGTGCCGGAACATATACCGTTACCTTTCAGGATTTGCTTGGAAACAATACCACTTTGACTTTTATTATCGGTGCGAACAATGACCCATGTGCCGGATTCTATGCCGTAGGTCAATCAACTGACGTCAGTGCTGCAGGAGTTTGTGACGGAACTGCTTGGGTGACAGCAACCGGTGGAACTGCGCCATATACATACTCGTGGGTTCCAGGGGGACAAACTGTTCCGCAAGCTGGTAACCTATGTGAAGGAACATACACCGTCGTAGCAGTTGATGCTAATGGTTGTGCGTTCACTGTACAGATGACTATTGGAAATGGATCGAATAATTCAGACTCTACATTGATCATTAATAACGGTACGCCTAATGGAGGAGTAGTGGATACTCTTGGGAATAATACGATCGATGATTGTGTAATTGATTTTTCGGTAATTGACAGCGCGTATGTGAATGGAGTAATTGCCGGAGCTGATTCAATTATAGTGACTTGGGTGGTAATTGACAATACCGGAGCGGTTGTTCAAACGTACACGGTATCTTATCCGTCACCAAATAGTGCGGGGAATTACGCAGTTGTGATCACCATTACGTGCCCTCAAAGAGCTTCTGGAATAAATACACTTGTCGCTTATGACTACATTGAATTACAGGATGCTTCTTTAATTGATACGCAGTCCGAGAAACTAAGGGTTATCAATCCATTTAATGATGAGCTAGTCATTTCAGGTTTGGAAGCTGGATGGAATTTATCGGTGTCAGACATGACAGGAAGAGTTGTTTATCAGTCAAATGTTGAAAGCAAAGTGACTAGTATCAATTCAAATGCGTGGTCAAACGGAATGTATATCATTCATGTCATGGATAACAATGGTGCTATAATCGATATGAAAGTGATCAAATAAGCAAAAGGAAATATCATAAGAAAGGGAGGCTATTGCTTCCCTTTTTTCTTGAAAATAAAACCTGATTCAACCGTTAAATCTGAAGGGAAATTTTTCTCATACAAGGATCCTGTTCCTAATCCTTGTGGCAAATCACTCTGATATTCTGCTGTGAGTTGACAGATCACGTCCAATCCGATATTGCTTTCAAGCGCTGAAGTCATCCACCACGGTATTTTCCGATTTTCAGCCAATCTGATCCATTCTTGGGTACCGCTTATTCCTCCGTGTAAGCTTGGTTTCAGGATGATGAATTGAGGTTGAATTGTTTCCAATAGTTCGATTTTGGCTCCCGTTTCATTTATTCCGATCAGTTCCTCATCCAAAGCGATTGGAGTTGGGGTTGATTGACAAAGATCACGCATTTCGGACCACTTCCCGGCAGGTATTGGTTGTTCAATGGAGTGGATCTCTAAATCAGCAAGAGCATGCAAAATTGCGGGTGCAGTACTTCGGTTAAAAGCTCCGTTCGCGTCTACCCGTAAGGTGATTTGATCTGAACTGAATTCCTTTCGAATATTTCGGAGGAGCTTCAATTCCTCTTCAACATCGATTGCGCCGATCTTCATTTTGATCGTTTTGAAACCAGCATTCAATTTCTCCTGGATTTGCTCCTGCATATACGGCAATGATCCCATCCAGATCAATCCGTTGATGGGCAATGACTTTGTTCCATGATAGAATTCGTTGTCGAAATACATTCGATTTCCTCGGTTGTTTAGATCGAGAAGCGCACTTTCAAAGGCAAATTTCAACGCGGATTGATTTTTCAATTCTTCATTCGCTAATGCACCTGAATTAAACCGATCAATGTATTCCTCGATTAAAGCATTGTATTCCTCAAGAGTCGTAAATTCTGGAGTGAGCCCCGGAATGATGGACACTTCTCCTAATCCTGAAGTTACGTCGTCAGAAATCTCTAATATCCAGGAATGTTTGATGGTGAGCTCACCTCTGCTCGTACCAGCTGGTCTTTTGAAATGTAAAGGATGATATTGAATGGTTGCTTTCAATAGTTACAAGTTCAATCCTATCGAAGTAAGAATAGCATGAGCGAATGTGAGCAATGCCACTTTTTTAAGTTCTGGATCAAATTCTTTTGGATCCCTCACTGCCATGACCTTTCGTACATGTAGAAAAAGTAATACAAAAGGTATCAATCCAATGAAAACAGATGAACTTGTGCATTCAACCATGTAATAAAAACTACAGATAAATGCTCCAGTGATGAGTAATGAATGATAAAGCTTACTGTAATTTGATCCTATTAGTACGACTAAAGTGTTCTTGCCGGAGTTTCTATCGTTTTGAATATCTCGCATATTATTCAAATTCAAAACAGCAGTACTCAATAATCCTACACTACAAGCTGGAAGAATATTCATCCACTCAAATTGCTTTGAATAAAGAGAATAAACTCCAAGTACACTCACAAGACCAAAAAAGATGAAGACCATTAGGTCGCCAAACCCATGATAACCATATGCTTTTTTACCTACCGTATATGTAATGGCTGCGGCTATGCAAAGCGTTGCTAAAATTCCATAGAACCAGATCATTTCTGTACCCATGTTTGTTGTTCCAATAAAAATGAGCCAAGACGAAGATGCCAAACTTAAAATAGAGAATAGAATGACCGCATTGCGCATTTGTTTTTTGGAAATTTCTCCAGACTGAACACTTCGAGTGGGACCAAGACGATTATCGTTGTCTGTTCCTTTCAATGAATCTCCCAAGTCATTGGCTAGATTAGATAGAATCTGAAACAGAATAGTGGTAATGAGAGAAAAAATGAAAATGGATGAATTCCAGTGACCTTTTTCAAATGCAATGAAGCTACCCATGATTATTCCTGACAATGATAAGGGAAGTGTCCTTAAACGAAATGCTTTTAACCAGGCTTTTGCTTTTCTCATTTGACAAAGTTAATCAATGATCGGTATTAACTCTTAACAATTCAATTCCGCAAAAATATATTCTGCATACATAATAAATAATTATTTTTGTTTCCATGGAGCAAAATAAAAGACCTGAATTGTGTGAAATGCTTGGAATTGATTTTCCGGTAATTATGGCGCCAATGTTTTTGGTGAGTAATCAAAAGATGATCATTGAGGCGATTCGAAGTGGTATTACTGGCGCTATTCCTGCATTAAATTATCGAACTACGGATGAACTGAGAAATGCAATGCGAGAGATAAGGACTTCTGTTGATGGTCCTTTTGGAATCAATCTGATCGTTAATAAGTCCAATTTTCTGTACAAAGAACAATTGAAGATCTGTTGCGAGGAGAAAGTAGATTTTATTATCACAAGTTTGGGATCACCGGAAGAGACAATTCGCGAGTCACACAAAGCGGGAGTAAAGGTTTTTTGTGATGTTACTGATGTGAAATACGCCAAAAAAGTTGAGGCACTTGGAGCTGATGCCCTCATAGCAGTGAACAAAGAAGCCGGGGGACACGCCGGTCCTTTATCCTATAAAGAGCTGGTTCCACAATTAATAAAAGAATGTAAGATTCCTGTCATTTCAGCAGGAGGAATAGGTACTGGTGGAGGCATTACGGAAATGATTAATCTTGGTGCAGCTGGAGTATCAATGGGTAGTATTTTTATTGCTTCCGATGAAGCACCTGTTTCTAAAGAATATAAACAAGCTTGTGTTGATTTTGGATCAAAAGACATTGTTATGACTAACAAACTCTCCGGAACTCCTTGTACAGTGATTAATACTCCCTATGTTCAGCAAGTCGGCACCAAACAAAACTGGTTGGAAAGAACCCTTAACAAGAATAAAAAACTTAAAAAGTGGTTCAAGGCTTTAACATTTATGAGAGGGATGAAAAGTCTTGAAAAGGCTGCATTCAGCTCTACCTATAAAACGGTATGGTGTGCAGGTCCTTCTATCGAGCATGTAAGATCAGTTCGTCCTGTAAAAGAAATCGTTGAACAATTAAAATTGGAATATAATGGCTGATCCTCAGAAACCAACCCTTGGTAAAATGAAATGGCTTATGTTTTTACTGAGCCATTTTAAAATTCCCATGATCGGCTTTGTCAGACCTAAATTACTTTTCATTGATGACGATCAAGTCAAAGTGAGGATCAAGCTTAGAAGAAGAACTAAGAATCATTTGAACAGCATGTATTTTGGATCGCTCGCCGTTGGTGCTGATATTGCAGGTGGTATACATACCTTTTATCATGCAGGAACAATCCCCAATAAAAGAATGTCCTTTGCATTCAAAAGCATGAATACTGAATTTTTGAAGAGAGCAGAAACGGACATCATATTTGAATGTAAGGAGGGAAATAAGATAAGGCAAGCTATAATTGATAGTTCCGAAAGTTCAGAACGAAAGAACCTACAGGTGCTGGTAACTGCAACTAATCTGAATGGTGAGATTGTTGCAACCTTCGATATGGGAGTTTCTGTCAAAATGATTTGAATCTTCTATCTTTGCTCAAATTATCGTGATGAAATTTATTACTGCGATTGAGCTGAAAAAGAGAATGGATGAGGGTGAAAACATCTGTGTAATCGATATTCGTGAACCTTATGAATATCAGTATTGTAATATTGGGTCTTTAAATATTCCCATGGCTGAGCTCACAGGGAAAATCGATAAATTACCTGAAAAAGCCACGAAAGTCTTAATGTGTAAATCGGGTAAAAGAGCTGAAGCCCTTGGAAATCTAATTACTGTAGAATTTGGGATTGATGTATTGATTCTGGAGGGTGGTATTACAGCCTGGAAAGAAGAGGTTGATAATTTTTTAGAGCTCGATTAATGAAGAAGAGAACGCCACTGGAGCTAGCTTTGATCTCCGTTAGAGGAGTAGCTATGGGAGCTGCTGATGTTGTGCCAGGTGTATCTGGAGGAACTATTGCTTTTATTTCAGGTATTTATGAAGAATTGATCTCAAGTATTAACAATATTAATTTTCAGGTATTTCAAATTCTGAGAAAAGAAGGGTTGAAAGCAGCTTGGAATTATGTGAATGGCACATTCTTGCTTTTCCTTTTGATGGGTATTGGAATTAGTATTGCCTCACTTTCAAAGCTTGTACTTTTTCTATTGGAAAATCATCCTGTTGAGATCTGGAGTTTTTTCTTTGGTTTAGTTGTAGCCAGCGCCTGGTTGGTATCCAAATCAATAAAAAGTTGGGATTGGAAGATTATTCTCTCTTTACTAGTTGGAGTTGTAATTGCTTATTTCATTTCTTCTGCTCAAACGGTAGCTCATGTTGATGCCAAATGGTATTTGTTTTTGAGTGGTGCGATTGCCATTTGTGCTATGATCCTACCTGGAATTTCAGGTTCATTTATTTTGGTTCTTATGGGTTCCTATCATACTGTTTTAGGGGCCATTCATGATAAAGATCTAACCATATTATCACTTTTTGCCTCAGGTTGTTTGTTAGGGATTCTAAGTTTTGCCAGAGTTTTGAAATTTCTGTTCTCTAAGTTCAAAGAGATTACAATTGCTCTTTTAACCGGATTTATGATCGGATCGCTCTATAAAGTGTGGCCTTGGAAGATAAATATTGGAGATGCCCCTATGATCATTCATTCAGACGGAAGAGAAGAATGGATGAAGGCGAATGTATTACCAGGAGCTTTTCCAGATGATCCGCATTTACTTCTTGCGATTGGCTGTGCTGTTTTAGGATTCGCACTCATTGTTGTTCTTGAAAAATTCGCGCCAAAAGAATGAGGACATTCGGCTTGATAGGAGAGAAACTTGGTCACTCTTTCTCGAAAATTTTTTTTGCCCATTACTTTACAGCAAACGGCATTGACGCTGTATACTTGAATTTTGAGCTGGGAAATATTAGCGAAATAACCGGTCTATTCAAACAGGATCTTTCTGGTTTAAATGTTACAATTCCATTTAAAGAAAGCGTAATGACTTATCTTGATGAGGTTTCGGATGATGCAACGCAGATCGGGGCGGTGAATTGTATCTCATTTAAAGAAGGGAAAGTTATTGGGTATAATACGGATGTATACGGATTTCATAACTCGATTAAGCCTTTCTTGACGAATAAACATGAGAGGGCTCTGATATTTGGCACAGGTGGCGCGTCTAAAGCAGTTGCTTATGTGCTTAGATCGATAGGAGTAGAGGTATTTTTTATTTCAAGATCTCCAAATGGCCCCCGCTGCTTCAGTTATGAGGATATCAATGAGCAAATGATCCGTAGTTGTAAGCTGATAGTGAATTGTACCCCGATAGGAATGTATCCTGATGTGAAATCAGTTTTACAAGTTTTACCGCAATCCATCTCGGAAGAACATTTGTTTGTAGATCTTGTTTACAATCCAGAGTTGACGAAAACAATGGAGATTTTTATAGAGAGAGGCGCAACCGCAATAAATGGTGAGGCAATGTTGAAGCTTCAAGCCATGAGGTCTTGGCAGATTTGGAATTCATAAACATGGAACTTGCAGAAATAATAAGGGAGGGGGAGCATTTACATCAAGATTTTAAATTTCGGGTAGATGATCAACGGAAAATCGCAAAGACTCTGTGTGCATTTGCAAATACGGATGGAGGCCGGTTGCTTATCGGAGTTAAAGACAATGGTAAAGTGGCTGGTATAGATCCTGAAGAAGAGTATCATATGATCGATGGGGCAGCAAGTTTGTTCTGTTCGCCTCCGATGACATTTACATCGAAGATTTGGCAGGACGAGCATAAGCTGGTGTTAGAAATTCAAGTTGACAAGTCGGAGAATATGCCCCATTACTCTTTGGACGATGATGGAAAATGGAAATCCTACATTCGGGTGGACGATAATACCTGTCTTGTTGGTAAGATCCAGTTGAAAGTTTGGAAAGAGAAAAAGCGGATAGGATCCCGACCAGAAAAACTCGATGATGAGTCACTGAATTTACTGAGATTGATTGACACCACACCGGGGTGTTCGTTGAGTAAACTTTATAAATTATCCGGATTGTCTTTAAAAAAAGTTGATCATCTTTTAGTGCTCTTTATTTGCTGGAATTTGGTGCAAATAGTGTATTCTGAGGACAAAAGTTGGTTTGCTTGTGTAGATTGATTTTTCATAAAATTTCTTAAAAATCAACTTTTTTGATCTCTTATTCGTTTATTGTAAAAAAATACAACAACAAAATATAATGGGAAGACCAGCAACGAAACCTTCGCGATTGAGAAATGGATTTTATATTGAGGTGAAAACGCCGGGCGGAGGTTCAGCAATTCTTTTACGCAGAGATACAAGAGAACAGATGTTATTAGCAGCCGAAGATTATGCTCGCACTAAAGATGTGGTGATCAAGGGTGAAATGCGTGATGATAAATGGATCGATTGATTTAGATCGTTAATTCGATTAAATTTCTTTTTTTCTTCAACTTTAACTCATAGTTTATCAAGCAATTAGTTTGATTGGTCAATTTTTTTCTAGAAAGTTTAATGAAAAGGCTTGTCAAAGGGAAAAGGCTGTTTATCTTTGCACCCCACTTTGTACGGATAGTATTAAGGTAATGAGTGGATTTGGTTTTGGTATGAAACTGTTTTGAGGAGTAATCGTAGGATATTTTAAAAAAAAGTTTTGCAGGGTGTTGCGTGAATAAAAAAAGTAATTACCTTTGCCCTCCCAAATCGAACGAGATTCGGGTTCAAATAGTGGTAGAAG
>JALRFI010000196.1 GCA_023253775.1 Crocinitomicaceae bacterium | reverse complement strand
GATTTCTCTTTGATAAACACCCTATTCGTGGCCAATATGTGTCATTAGACGCATCTTGGACCCGAATCGTTGAGCAGTCCAGGTTTTTGGATTTCCGGCGGAGGTAAACACAATTGGCACCTTATGCTTAATAATTGTCTCAATGTGCTTGTCAATGTCAGGATAGAGCATTGGTAAGTTAACCGCGAAAGGGCCATCTGTTGCTTTCATACACTTTACAACATGCTCCTCAAGAATTTCTGGGTACATAGAACCAGATCCAATAATACCAAGGCCTCCAGAATTGGATACTGCAGATGCCAATTCCCAACCGGAGCACCAGATCATTCCCGCCTGGATCAGGGGATATTCAATGTTAAAAAGTTCAGTAATTCTGTTTTTCATTTTCCATTGCTTTGCCTCCATACGAAAATACTTTTTTTGAATGGAAATCATCTGAAGAAACAGCCTCTTCCTTCTTTTTTTCGTCACAACTTTAAATTTCATTACTTTAGATGTGGAGATGTTGACCATGAAACTACTCAGACTAGTATTCTTTTCTTCTTTTATTTTAATGAGCCTTTTAGCTAAAGCTCAGGAGATTAGCCATGATCATTCCATATTTCACGCGTTCATTGAGAATAAAGGTCAATGGAACGATCGAGTGTTATTTAAATCGAAATTTGATGGAGGAAACCTTTGGGTGCAACAAAACAAATTTGTTTTCCATCTGATGGATCATTCGTCTGTTAAGGAATTACATGGGAACCCAAAGGATAACAATTTGATTCCTTCCATTCCACAAACAGTAGTGCATCTCAATTTTGAAGGATCGAGCGAGGTAACTCAAATTGAAAAAAGAGAAAAAACTCAAGCTTACTACAATTATTTTATTGGTAATGACCAGAATAAATGGGCTTCTGAGGTTCATGGTTATGGTGAAGCTTCCTTGAAAGATCTTTATCCAGGCATTGATCTGGATCTGATCGAAGATAATGGAAGTCTGAAGTACGAATTTCAGGTTTTACCAGGTGCTGATCCAGAGTTGATCAGGTTGAATTATAGTGGTCATGAAAAATTGGAGATCGATAAAAACGGAAATCTCATCGTTCAAACTTCTCTTGGCAAGATCATTGAGAAAAAACCATTTGTCTATCAAATCATCAATGGTCGGACGAAAGAAATTACTTGTTCATTCAAGATCATCAATAATTCGGTTGTATTTGATCTGAAGGAGTATAACAAAAATGCAGTGTTGGTGATCGATCCGGTTTTGGTTTTTGCTACTTATTCTGGTTCAATTACGGATAATTTCGGAATGACTGCGACCTATGGTTATGATGGAACGGCTTATTCTGGTGGAATGATCTATGGGAATGCTTATCCGACTCCTGAACCCAGTGCATATGACGTGAATTCGAATTTTACGTTACCCACTAATGGCACTTACGGAATTACAGATGCATTCATCTCGAAGTACACTCCTGATGGCACAACAATGATTTGGACGACTTTCCTGGGTGGTGGAGATGCTACGCAAGGTACAGAAACGGCACAAAGTATGATCTGTGACGCAAACAACAATTTGTATTTGTATGGATCGACCTCAAGTATCGATTTTCCAATTGTTGGTGGATATCAGTCCTCTCACGCGGGTGGTTCTGCAAATTCAAACCATTATTTCAATGGGGTTTATTTCACAAATCAGGGTACAGATATTTATGTAGCAAAGATCTCTTCCAATGGACAAAATTTGCTGGCGTCAACCTATTTCGGAGGTTCATTGAATGATGGGGTTAATTCCAAAGTAACTTCTGGCACTTACAATTCTGTTGCAGCCTACGACTCATTGACCAAAAATTATGGAGATCAATTTAGAGGAGAGATAATGCTTGATCCTTCTGGAAATTGTTTGATCGCTTCTTGTACAAGATCTATTGATTTTCCGGTGTTGAATGCCTTTCAATCAGCGAATGCAGGTATGCAGGATGGTGTGATTTTTCAATTGACCAATGACCTTTCTTCTTTAATGTGGTCGAGCTATTACGGTGGTTCAAATAATGATGCCTGCTATTCCGTGAAAGTGGACTCCAGCTCTAACATACTCTTCGTAGGAGGTACTTCATCTCCAAATTTGCAATTCACTTCTGGTGGTCTTCAACCCAATTATAATGGAGGGAAAACGGATGGTTTTGTTGTAAAACTTGATCCCACAGGAACCAATGTGGTAAATGCGTCATATCTGGGAACTTCGAATTATGATCAGGCATTTTTTGTCGAGATCGATCGAAATGACAATGTGTTTGTTTTAGGCCAGGCAGAGGGAGGCGGCTTCCCTGTCGTCAATGCCACTTTTGTTAATCCGGGAAGTAGTCAGTTTGTTATTAAACTCGATCCAACTTTAACAATAAATCTGAATTCTACAGTATTTGGAAATGGAAGTCCTTTGATCAATATTTCACCGGCTGCATTTTTGGTTGACATTTGCGGGAACATCTATATTTCCGGATGGGGTGCGAATATCTTACAAGCAACTCCAATGTCAGGAATGCCTGTTTCATCAAATGCCTTTCAGTATGATGCCCCTGATGGGTTTGATTTTTATCTATTGGTCATCGAAAGAGAATTGGGAGGAATACTTTATGGAACATACATGGGAGGTAACCTGGCACATGAACATGTGGATGGAGGAACTTCACGTTTTGATAAGAATGGAGTAGTTTATCAAAGTGTCTGCGGAGGATGCGGAGGACACTCAGATTTCCCAACTACACCTGGAGCATGGTCAAATGCTAACCTTAGTACGAACTGTAATAATGTCATCTTCAAATTTGATTTTGAATTGATCCCGAATGCTGAATTTACAGCAGATCAAACTTTAGGTTGTGCAACTTTTACAGTGACCTTTGATAATTTCTCCACTGAATCCGATTCGTATGTATGGGATTTTGGAAATGGCGACACCACTTCCGTGATCTTCAATCCGCAAATGGTCTATGATACACCCGGAGTTTATGATGTGTATCTTCTTGTTACAGATAGTATCTGCCTGCTCACTGACACTGCCTTTATTTCAATAACCGTGTTGGATTCAATCGAATTACAGGCCGATTCTGATATTGAATTGTGCTCGCCGACTGAGATTACTATTACAGCGAATAGCAATGGTACTGCAAGTTCCTTTGTTTGGTCAAGCGATTCTGATTTTTCCGATACTTTGAATGTATCTACAAGTGATTCAACTCTGACAATTACCCCAGCTGGAAATACGACGTATTACATTATGGCCAGTAATCCTGGATGTAGTTCAATTGATAGTGTCACAGTTGATTTTATAAGCTCAGCACTCGTGCTGTCGGGTAATGATTCCATTTGTCAAGGTGAGAATACTACCATAACAGCAACAAATCTGAACCCACTAATCTCTTTTACCTATGATTGGCATCCGGATTCAGTATTGGTCAACCCAAGTGGGGCTAACAATGTTGATGCTGTGCCAAGTGTTTCTCAATACATTTATGTGACCGCAAGCTCTTCCAATGGTTGCGTTTTGGAAGATTCGATTTGGATTGAGGTGAGTTCTATTCCTGATGGTGCCGTCATTGCTAGTGCTTCTGATTATACGATTCCCGAAGGAGGTACGACCACTTTATTCGGTCAGCCTTCAGGATACAGCTATGCCTGGATTCCTCAAACGGGATTAAGTAGCCCAACCACGCAGCAAACGAATGCAACAGTTGAAGGAACAACACTTTATACCTTATTGGTCACGGATGGTATTTGTACGAAAACAGACACTGTTTTGATCAAAACCTATGGTTTCATATGCGACGATCCTTACGTGTATGTACCCAATGCATTTTCACCCAACGGAGATAATGAGAATGACATATTGTATGTCCGAGGAGAATTGATCGAGAGTATGACCTTCAGGATCTTTGATCGTTGGGGGGAAATGGTATTTGAATCCTATGATCGTCTTACCGGATGGGATGGAACATTCCGAGGTAAGTTACTCGATCCGGATGTTTACGATTATTATCTGAAAGCGGTTTGTGTTGATGGACAAGAATCCATCATCAAGGGAAACATTACGTTGAAGAGATAGGTATTCTAGTATCGATATTCACATTCTATGGTAGGTAAGTTATTCAAAACGATTGATTAACTTCAATTTCGTAGCATTAGTTTTGACGCAAACAGAAATCAAATGAAAAAAGTGATCACAACGGCGTCTGAGAAGTTTTTAACCAATTATTTAAATAATGCAAGTCCCACGGGCTTCGAATCAGAAGGTCAGAAGCTATGGTTGAGCTATATTAAACCGCACATTGATGAATATTTTACTGATCACTACGGAACAGTGGTTGGGGTGATTAATCCAAGAGCTGAGTACAAAGTTGTGATAGAAGCGCATGCAGATGAGATTTCTTGGTTTGTACATTACATAACAAAAGATGGCTTCATTTACTTAAGAAGAAATGGTGGATCGGATCACATGATCGCACCTTCGAAAAGGGTGAATATTCATACCGATAAAGGAATCGTGAAAGCGGTATTTGGATGGCCAGCCATTCACATGCGTCAGCAAAAGGAAGAAACTCCTAGTATGAAAAATATTTTTCTCGACTGCGGATGCAATTCAAAGGAAGAAGTCGAAAAATTAGGAGTTCATGTAGGGTGTGTTGTGACCTTTGAAGATGAGTTCATCATTTTGAATAAAAACCGTTACATCGGAAGAGCTTTGGATAATCGTATTGGAGGTTTCATGCTCGCCGAGGTTGCTCGTCTTTTGAAAGAAACGAAAACCAAGCTCCCTTTTGGTTTATACATTGTAAACTCCGTTCAGGAGGAAGTCGGATTAAGAGGTGCAGAAATGATCGCACACAGAATCAAACCAAATGTGGCCATCGTTACTGACGTTTGTCATGATACGGCTACTCCAATGGTTGATAAGATTGAAAATGGGGATCAAAAATCTGGTGATGGACCAGTTTTAACTTATGGTCCTGCAGTACAAAACAACTTATTGAGACAGATCATCACTACGGCAGAAAAGTCTAAAATTCCGTTTCAGCGAGCCGCGGCCTCCAGAGCTACCGGTACCGATACGGATGCTTTTGCCTATTCAAATGAAGGAGTGCCAAGTGCATTGATCTCGTTACCTCTTCGATACATGCATACCACTGTGGAAATGGTGAGAAAAGAAGACGTGGAAAACTGTATACGATTGATCTTTGAATCATTGAAATCGATAAAAAAGGATCAGGATTTCAGATACATCAAATAGTTGGGAATTCAATAATTACATGATAATATTTCCTTCAGGTAGACATAATTGCTTGCAATGAATTATATTGCACCTTAAAATAAAAGACCTATGAATAAAAAACTACTTTCAATTCTGAGTTTGGCTTTTAGTATGTCAGTTTTTGCACAAACATTTTCTGATGATTTTGAGTCATACACGGTTGGTTCTTACTTAGGGCCACAATCTCCAAACTGGACAACATGGACTGCTTCTCAGGAAGGAGGATCTGAAGATGTACTGGTTAGCTCTGCAAATGCATCGAGTGGAACAAAAGCACTTTATTTCTCTTCAACTGCTGCAAATGGAGGACCTCAAGATGTTGTATTGCCATTTGATCAAGTATATAATTCTGGAAACTTTACGTTTGAGGCGAATTTCTTTGTTGAATCAAACAAAGGGGCATACTTCAACCTTCAGGGAACCAACATTGTTGCTCAAGTGTGGGCTCTAGATTGCTACATGTTGCAAGATGGTACAATGAAATTGTCTAATTCAGGTACACCATACATCAACGCAAATTATCCTGTAGCTCAATGGTTCAATTTAAGAATTGAAATGGACTTGACATCCAACGTTTGGGAATTGTTCATTGATAACGTTTCAATGGGTTCTTTCTCAAATCCGACAGGATCGATCGGTATTCTTGACTTGTATCCAGTTAACCCTGCTGGTGAAGGAGGAAACGGACAATCAGGTTTTTATGTAGATGACGTTTCTTATAACCACATTTCTGCATCTTTGCCCGCACTGAATGGAGGTGTAACTTTCGTTGATCAATTATCAGGTATTGCAGGATTGACCTCTAACGTTTCTGCTACTGTAAGAAACCTTGGAATGAATAACATCACTTCATTTGATATTACCTATGACTATGCCGGTAACCAGGTTACGGAAAGTGTAGGTCCTATTTCACTTGCATCTTTAGCGACCTACAACCATACTTTTGCTGCACCAGTATCAGTTGCAGCGGGAAGTAACACATTGACTGTAACTGTTTCCAATGTCAATGGACTTGGTGCAGATAATGATCCTTCGGATGACAGCAAAGTAATTACTGTTAACCCAATTGTTCCTGCTGCAGGAAAAGTTGTGGTTGGCGAGGAGGCAACTGGTACTTGGTGTCAGTGGTGTCCAAGAGGAGCAGTTTATATGGATCTATATGAGCAGGAATTTGGGCCGTACTGGGCTGGAATTGCTGTGCATAATGGAGATCCAATGACAGTAACAGATTACGATACTGGAATCGGTGCACTAATTGGTGGTTACCCAAGTGCTTTAGTAGACAGGGGTGTTGATGTTGACCCTTCAGGAATGTACTCTGATTTCCTTACAAGATTACAGACACCTCCTGCAGCATTTATTGTGAATGGGGCCAACTGGAATGCTACAACACGAGTATTAGATGTTTCAATATCAGCAGATTTCCAGATTGCAGCCAACAGCAACTATAAGATTGCTTGTGTGTTAACCGAAGATGGAGTTACTGGGTCAGGAGCTGGTTGGAGTCAATCTAACGCTTATGCAGGTGGTGGAAATGGAGTAATGGGTGGATATGAAACTTTGCCTAATCCGGTTCCTGCTGCTCAAATGGTATATGATCATGTAGCCAGAGTAATTGCTCCAGGGTTTGGAGGATTGACGAACAGCTTCCCAGCAACAGTGAACTCCGGAGAGACTCATACTGTAAACTTTACATTTAATCTTCCTGCAGGATGGGATGAGAATAACATACACATCGTAGGTATGTTGATTGCTCCTAATGGACGTATAGACAATGCTGGAAAGGCAACGATTGCTGAGGCAGTTGCAAACGGTTATGTAGATGGAACGAGTGCAGGAATTACTGAACTCGATGAGCAAATTGATGACCTTTTCAAGGTATATCCTAACCCAGCTTCTGATTTTACCGTAGTTGGATTGAATCTTAAAAAGGATGCTGAAGTAAGCCTTCAATTGATCGACGTAACTGGAAAAGTGATTGCTTCTAAAAATTACGGTGCATTGAATGGAGCTTCTGAAATCATTCTTGGAACTTCAGAATTGACTTCAGGAGTTTACATTATTGAATTAACGGTTAACAATGAAAAGCATACGAAGAAATTAATTGTGGAATAATCTACAATTCTATTCAGAAAGGGCGGTTATACCGCCCTTTTTTTGTGGATTAAATGTACATTTACGACATGAAATGGATCGGTGAAAGGATCAGCTTTGTAGATGATAAACAACGTTCGACAGTTGTTATTTACCCGGGAGCTTCGGGATGGGTGAAGAGTGCAATGGGCGCTTGGGTATCGATGTGGCTTGTGATTGGTTCCGTGATGACTTGGGCATATTTCACCTTTAAAATGACCGAACAAGAGAAGATCATTGTGTATGTTTTTATGGCATTCTGGGCGTATTATGCCATTAAGGTCATCCGGTCTTTTTTCTGGATCATGTGGGGCAAAGAATTGATCAAGATCGATGAGGTAGCATGTACGTATAAAAAGTCAATCAAAGGATATGGGAAAGCAGTCCCGTATTATCTGGAAAATATTAAAAAAATGTCTTTGTCTCAGCCAAAACCAAATTCTATTCAGGCAGTTTGGGAATCATCACCTTGGGTGCAGGGTGGCGAAAGAATTGAGTTTGAATACCGCGGTAAATTGATCAGGTTTGGGAGGAAGCTAGAAGAAAAAGATGTCAAACTTTTGTTTCAGGTGATCACGAAAAGAATCGAAGATCAACTTCGTAAAAGGAAAGCGTAGTTATTAAAATTCTATTCCATTTTATCACAATTTTTTTAAAGGGGATCGGTTAGACATAATTCTATGAACATCATGGAACAATGTTAAACTCAATAATAGAGAGAGTAACTACTGGAGAGCTCTGATTTGAGCAAATTGAAGGACTGTTAGCAACATATACAAAATCTAGAAAGTGATCTCCACTTTTCAACCAAATTGGAAAATGAGCCATATGATATGATCTAACATTAGGGGCAGGAGAAGTATAAACTCTAAATTCATCGATGTATACATCCCAACCAGACAATGTTCTTGAACCAAAAGATTCTATTTTCCATACTTTTCCATCAGGAATGGTGAAGTTAGATGAGTAATCATTGCTATTACAATCTATTGTTGGAGAGCAAGGACCACAATACCCCGAAATTGCCGGGAATGTTAAATTAATTACCTGATTAAATTGTAAATTTCCTTGGCCAGTAAGGTTAAAAATTGATAACAATCCAAAAATTGAGAAAAACTTTTTCATTAAATAATAATATTCGTTTACTAATAGTACGTCATTTTTGCAAGAATAAAAATGAAAAAAAATGGCAAGTTTTTGCAAGTTCAAAAGGTCAGAAACAACCCATAAAAAAAGCCCCAAACGGGGCTTTGTGAATAGTGTGATCGGTACCTTACAATTTACATAATTAAAAAAGGGTTCCAATTATTTGGAACCCTTTTCTATTGCCATTGTATGAATTTATTACTCTTTCATTACTTTGAAATGTAACTGCTCGATGTCAGTTTGAATGACGAGATGATAAATTCCTCTTGCCAAATGAACAAGGTTCAAAGAAGTTTCATTGATCTCTATTCTTTCAGTTACCAAAGCTCCTTTTGAATCATACATCTTTATCTCAAGGATTTCATAGTTGGTCAAACCATCAATGTATAGCATATCAAAGGTTGGATTTGGATATACAAATACACTTGAATTATCCACTTCGTCAATTGATACTCCTGAAATAGAAATACAATTTGACGTATCAACACAATTCCCTGTCGTAACGATCACTGCATATGAACCATTGGATTGAGCGATAAACAGCTGATTCGTTTCACCTGGGATTGGAATAAATCCATTCGTGCAATCAATCCATTGATAAGTATCGCCTGTAGCTTGTGATTGTAGAGTGATTGCGTCAATCTGGTCAACACCAATATTTACATTTTCAATCGTTAGATCAAGCACAAAGGAGCTATCACATCCTTCAACTGTAGAATAATTGATCGTGTAAACACCTGATTCAGAATACGTGATTCCATTCATGCTCCAGGTATAGAACTTACAAGCAGAAACTGTTTCAGTATTCGAATAAATACTGTTTACAGTTAGATTGATGGTGATAACACTGTCACATCCCACCGCATTTTCAATTATGCTTGTATATGTTCCACTTGATGTAAATACCTGTCCGTCAGGGGCCGTATATGAGCCACATGCAACTTCTGAAATGATAGAACTCGACGATTCTGTTCCAATGGTTAAGAACAGTGTAATCGTGCTGTCACAGCCATTAACATTACTCATTACTTGAGTATATGTGCCTGAAGCCGTGTAGATCTGACCATTCAAATTGTAAGAGTTACATGAAGCAACTGTCAATTCAGATGTAGTTGGATTAGCAATCGTTAAATTCAACGTTATTGTACTATCACATCCAACACTATTCTCCACTACTTGCGTAAACGTACCTGAATTCAAATAAACGGTTCCGTTCAACGTGTAGCTATTGCACGAAACTACATCGAGAGTAGAGCTACTTGGTTGTGTTCCAATCACTAAGTTCAATGTTATCGTACTATCACATCCGTAAACATTGTTGATTACTTGCGTGTATGTGCCTGATGCGAAATAGGTTTGACCATTTAAGGTATAGCTATTACATGCATTTTCGTTGATTACAGAGCTACTTGCTTGATTCACTGTTACCTGGAATGGTGCTGAAGATGAAGTACAGCCAGCAGCATTTGTAACACTTACGATGTAAGCACCACTTGTATTAACCGTTATTGACTGACCAGTAGCTCCATTCGACCAGAGATTATTCGTCGCCGATGAAGATGTTAAGTTTACACTTCCCCCTTGGCAGAAGCTTGCAGGTCCTCCCGCAATAATCGATGGTGTCGCAGGTGCGCTTAACACATTGACCAAAGTTGAAGTTGAAGTTGCCTGACAACCACTACCCAAATCTACAGTTACGAAATATGCTCCAGTGCTTGTTACAGTAATGGATTGAGTTGTAGCTCCATTCGACCATAGATTGTTTGTAGGGCTAGAAGATGTTAAGACAACACTCTCACCTGAACAAAAAACAAGCGGTCCTGAAGCAAAAACAACTGGTGTAGCCGGAGCAGTTTGCACCGTTACTGCTGTTGTCGCTGAAACACTCGTACATCCGCTTCCATCAGAAACCGTAACGAAATAGGAACCGGAGCTGCTCACCACGATCGATTGAGTTGTTGCACCATTCGACCAGCTGTTACCCGTAGCTGCAGAAGATGTAAGTGTCACCGAACCTCCCGAACAGAATGTTGTAGGCCCTGAAGCCGCAACTGTTGGAGTTGTAGGTGTTGG
>JALRFI010000188.1 GCA_023253775.1 Crocinitomicaceae bacterium | reverse complement strand
CGTATGTTCTTTTCCTCCACCTTTCTGAAGGGATGCTACTACTTTCTTTGCCATGACTTACAATTATTTGATCTCCTTGTGAATTGTATATCTCTTCAATACCGGATTAAATTTCTTGATCTCCATTCTATCTGGAGTATTTTTTCTATTCTTCGTTGTAATGTATCGAGATGTCCCCGGCATACCTGACTCCTTATGCTCAGTACATTCAAGGATCACCTGAATTCTATTACCTTTTCCCTTCTTAGCCATTTTACTTTCTTTTTAAATCTACCGTTTCACAACGGGTAGAATGAGGATTTTATTTTAAAAAACCTTTCGCTCGTGCTTCCTTAACACAAACAGAAATTCCTTTCTTATTGATAGTTCTCAATGCCGAAGTTGAAATCTTCAAAGTGATAAATGCATCCTCTTCTGGAAGATAGAACTTCTTAGAAATTAAGTTCGGGTAGAACTTACGCTTTGTTTTACGGTTTGAGTGCGAAACATTGTTTCCAACCATTACCGACTTACCCGTGATCTGACAAACTCGTGACATGTTATTCGTTTTATCCTTATTCTAAATGGGGTGCAAAGGAAGCAATATTTTCCTAAACCAACAAGTAATTTTATTTTTTTTCTTCATTGAATCCTAAAATTTCTCTTCGGACTAAGTTTAAAGCACCTAGAACGGACATTTTTATATTCCTTTCTCTATTATCTCCAAAGCTAAATTTCTTGGTAAAAACTCTTTCTGGCCCAGCAATAGCAATCCATACAGTTCCTACAGGCTTTTCCTCAGAACCTCCAGAAGGACCAGCTATTCCTGAAACAGCAACGCACCAGTCTACATTAAGATTTGACCTGCCATTTCTTGCCATTTGACTGACTATTTCCTGACTTACAGCACCATGCTTTTCAAGATCAAAAAAATGCACACCAACAAGTGCTTCTTTACTGGCATTGGAGTATGTGATATACGATCCTATGAAATAATCTGAAGCTCCTGATATTGATGCGAGCTCCGCTGAAACTGCCCCGCCTGTACAACTCTCAACGGTCCCAATAGTATTCCTTTTGCGACGGAGTAAAGCACCCAAACTGGATGACAATGTATCATTACCATATCCAAAATGGAATTCAGGAATCTTATTTTCCAAAACTTCAAATAACTGATCAATCTCTTCAGCTCGCTCTTCTCCCTCGAAACTAGACAGTCTCAATTTTACAACTCCTGGAGAAGGTAAATAAGCCAAACCAAATCCTCTTTTTCTCACAAGATCTTCCCAATCAGAGATCATATCGGCTAAAAAGGATTCACCGATACCAGTGGTTAAAAATGTTTTGTGATAAATCGACTTCAACTCAAATTTTTTCTCTATCAGAGGTAGCAATTCATTGGAGAAAATGCTCTTCATTTCATATGGAACCCCCGGCATGCTTACAACCCATTTCCCATTTCTTACAAACAGCATTCCAGCTGCTGTACCCTGATCATTAGGTAAAATCGTACAACTTTTCGGCAATGCAGCCTGCAATCGATTGACTTCCAGCATTGGCCGATTTCTCTTCGAGAAAAATTGCTCTATTCGTTGAAGCGTCGGCTCATGAATTTCAAGCTCTGTTTCAAAAAAGTCGCACAATACATGCTTTGTGATATCATCTTTAGTCGGCCCTAAACCTCCAGTTATGATCACAAGCTCTGAAACTGAAATACAATCATCAATCGCTTTGATGATATCCTCACGATCATCTGAAATGGTAAGCGTTTTAATAATTCTAACTCCTCGAGAAGACAATTCTGAACCCAACCAAGAAGCATTCGTATTGATCGTCTGACCAATAAGAAGCTCATCACCAATAGAAATCAAACTACATTTCACAACTTACGGAATTTTGCGACCGATTCAATATGTCCCGTATTCGGGAATTGATCAACCAATGACAATTTATCTAATACGTATCCATGATCAATCAAAATCGAAGTATCTCTTGCCTGTGTTGATGGATTACATGAAATGTAAACAATATTTTTCGCGTTTAGTTCGATCGTCTTCAACAATGTCTTTGGAGCAATACCTGCCCTGGGTGGATCAAGAATGATCGTGTCAATTTTTCCTAAGTACTCCGGATGTTCTTTTAGGAATTTACCAACATCAGCAGCAAAGAAATCAACTCCTCGAATATTATTTCGTTGAGCATTTCGTTTCGCATCCTCAATTGCCTCCGGAACGATGTCTACACCTACAATTTTTACACTTTTACTTCTGGTTGATAAGATCTGACCGATAGTTCCTGTCCCACAGAAAAGGTCCAATACTACACCACTATCAGGAATTCCTTCTTCGAAAACATAATCAAGCGCTTTCGAATACAATCGTTCAGCACTCTTTGGGTTGGTCTGAAAAAAACTTTCCATGGAGATCTCAAACTTTAACCCGAGTAATTCTTCGATTACAAAAGGCTCTCCATATAACAGCTCAGTCTTTCCATTTTCGATCTTCGCCCGATCAGCCACATTATCATTTATCGTGTGCTGAATACCCGCAATTCGCTCTCCAAAAAGAGAAAATATAAAATTGGTGAAGGCTTTCTTATCAAACTTTTTTAAATTCTCAGACGACGTCACCAAATGAACTAATAGCTTATTCTGGTGAAAAGATTTTCTCACCACAATGTGCCTGAAAAATCCTTCCTTTCTGGGTGGATGCCATGCTGGCAAACCACTCAATTTTAAAAAATCTCTTATTTTGATTAGGTTTGATTCCCAATCTTCATCAAACAGCCCACTTGGTTTGTTCAGATTTTCAACCTTCCACCAAGTCCCGCGCCTTTTAAATCCAACGGCAAACGCATCATCAATTTCTTCTCCTGTAAGAACGTCATGTTCGATACAAGAAAAGCTATATTCCATTTTATTTCTATAGTTGAATTGTTCTGGAGAAGAGATGAACTCATCGAATTTATCATTAATATCACGTATCCCAGAGATTCTTCCAAAGACTTCTAATGCAGATTCTTTTTTCGCCTTTTCCTGTTCGCATATCGGAACGAAGATGTAAGGAGCCCCCGAAATCTCTTGATAATCAGATATTTTTTCAAGTGGCGATCTTTTTAAGATATCGACCAATTTTGCTTCTGCAAATCTTTTCCGCTTTTTGTCGATACGAGCTCTAACAAGCTGACCAGGAAATGTGTTGTCAACAAATACGATGTATTGATCATCTCCATCGGTAATTCTGGCTATTCCTCTTCCTCCGAAGGCATAACCGGTAATTTCAAGATCAATGATCTGATTCCTATGAACTAACATGAAATAAAATTATATCATTCCTCTGATCACCCCTTTGTCGGATGACTCAACGAACTCGAGTATAAGATCTCTGATATTTGATGCAGGTAAATGCTCTTTGATCGCCTGTACCCCTTTCGAGATGTTGTTGTTTTGGACATAAAGCATTCGATAAACATCCTCGATTTCTCTGACCTCATCGTCAGAATAACCTCGTCTTCTTAACCCTACCGAATTGACTCCCGCAAAGGTAAGAGGTTCTCTCGCCGCCTTAATAAAAGGTGGAATATCTTTACGGATAAGACTAGCACCTCCAACAAAGGTGTGGGCGCCAATATGAGCAAATTGCTGAGCTGCTACTTTTCCTTCCAGAATTGCAAAATCATCAATGATTACATGACCAGACAATCCAACGTAGCTTGCAAGGATCACATTATTTCCGATCTGACAATCATGAGCAACATGCACATAAGTCATCAACAGGCAATTGTCCCCAATGGACGTCTTTAATTTATCTTTTGTTCCTCTATGAATGGTAACGCATTCACGGATCTTGGTATTATTTCCGATTTCGACCGTTGTATATTCTCCATCAAACTTCAGATCCTGGGGAATGACTCCGATGACCGCTCCAGGAAAAACTTCGCAATCACTTCCAATCCTGGTACCGGGATAGATGGTTACGTTCGGATGAATTTTTGTGTTGGCACCAATCACTACGTCCTCATAAATAGTCGAAAATGCCTCAACTATTACTCCTTCCTCCAGTTTAGCATCCGAAGACACCCGAGCCATATTACTGATCATCCTATGCTTTATCTTTAACTATCTGTGCCAACATCTCAGCTTCCATAACTGGCTTCCCATTTACATAAGCAACACCACCCATCTCGATTAATCCTCGACGCACTGGTGAAAGTAAGAATAATTCAAAAACAAGAGTATCGCCTGGAATCACTTTTTGTTTGAATTTCACTTTATCAATCTTCATAAAATAAGTAGAATAAAGATGTGGATCTTCAACATTGCACAGCGCAAAAATACCCCCAACCTGTGCCATTGCTTCGATCTGCAATACTCCTGGAAAAACTGGATTCCCGGGGAAATGTCCAGTAAACTGAGGCTCATTCATGGTTATATTCTTCACACCAATCACTGAAGTTTCAGTTACTTCAAGTATCTTATCTACAAGCAAAAAAGGATACCTGTGAGGCAGCATGCGTTCAATGTCATTGATATTGAACGCAGGTTCTTTATCAAGGTCGAAATATTTCCCTTGTTTTTCCTGCTTTTTGATCTGTTCTTTCAAAACTTTCGCAAATCGAACGTTTCCTGAATGTCCTGGGCGAGCGCCAAGAATATGAGCTTTGATCGGACGACCAACTAAGGCCAAATCTCCTACGATATCGAGTAATTTATGTCTTGCTGGCTCATTCTCAAACTTTAGTTTTGTACTATTCAAAACACCAATTCCATCGATAGAAATCTTAAGATCTTCTTTCCCCAAAAGTTTTGCCAGCCTGTCAAGTTCTTCTTGGCTTACATCATCTCTTTCAACAAGTACAATTGCATTATCTAAATCGCCTCCTTTAATTAGATTGTTCTTCGCCAAGAACTCAAGTTCACGGAGAAAAACAAACGTTCGGCAAGTGGCAATTTCTGATTTAAATTCATTAATATTGTACATTGTTGCATGCTGAGTGCCCAATACAGGTGACTTATAGTCTACCATTACAGTGATTCGGTAATTTTTATCTGGGACAGCCAAGAATTCAATTCCTTTCTCTAAATCTTCCCATGGAATATTCTCGTTAAGTTCAAAGTAATTACGATCAGCTTCCTGCTCTTGAAATCCAGCATTTTCAATTGCTTCAACAAAAGGCCAAGCACTTCCATCCATAATTGGTACTTCGGGACCATCAAGTTTAATCAACGCATTATCCACCTGCGAACCATACAAAGCTCCCAAAATGTGCTCGGTAGTATAAACCCTTGCACCATTCTGTTCAAGTGTAGTGCCTCTATCCGTCGAAACCACAAAATCAGCATCTGCCTTTATCAATGGTTGCCCTTCAATATCCGTTCTCTGAAATTTATAACCATGATTATCAGGAGCAGGATGAATCTCAATTGTTACTTTCTCCCCTGTATGAAGTCCCACACCTTTCAGTATAGCTACACTTTTCAATGTTCTTTGTTTGTCAGCCATTGATTATTTTTTGGTAAGTTCTTTTATTTTTTGCTCAAGTTCCTGTATCTTATTCAGAATGAAAGGTAATTTCCTGAAACCAAAATATGACTTCTTGAAATCATCGATCGGAATCCCTGGTGATCCCATCAACGTTTCTGCTTTTTTCACTGAAGAAGGGATTCCTGATTGAGCCACGATTTTAGTACCATCAGCTATGTGAAGATGTCCACTTATTCCTGCCTGTCCACCAACCATAACATTCTCGCCTATTTTGGCTGATCCAGCAACGCCTACTTGCGCTGCCATCGCTGTATTCCGACCCAGTTCTACATTATGAGCAATCTGACAAAGATTATCCACTTTCACGCCTCTTCGAAGAATAGTAGACCCCATTGTTGCCCTGTCTATCGTAGTATTCGACCCTATCTCAACATTATCTTCCACGATCACATTTCCGATCTGTGGCACTTTTTTAAACTCTCCATTTTCGTCTGGTGCAAAACCAAAACCATCGGCTCCAATCACAACACCTGAATGCACAATGCAATTGGAACCTATCTTACAATCGTGATAAATTGTCACACCTGGATGGATCACTGTCCCGTCACCTATTGTCACATTTTCACCAATATATGCATTAGGATAGATGATGACATCATTACCAATCCTTGAATTAGCGCCTAAATAGGCGAATGCCCCAAGATAAAGACCTTCACCATATTGCGCACTCTCATGTATGAAAGATGGCTGTTCAATGGCAGGTTGTTTTTTGGTCATCTGACCATATAGTTCCAGCAATTTTGCAAAACATGAATAAGCATCTTCAACCAGAACCAACGTTAAAGTAGACGGAAGTTCTCTTGCTGGAACAAAACTATTATTTACAATACAGATACTAGAACCTGTAGAGTAGATATGTTCTTCGTATTTAGGGTTTGCCAGGAATGAAAGCGCACCTTTTAGTCCCTCTTCGATTTTTGCCAAACCCCTAACTTTTACGGCAGGATCACCCTGTATCGTGCCATTTAGAAGTCCCGCAATTTGTTCAGCTGAAAATTCCATCGTTCAAAATTAACAATTCAACATCCTTAATCCCACTATATAACCTTCAATTTTCAACAAAACGATGGTTATTTCATTCGCAGTCTGTCGAATACGGCAGCTCAAAAGAGGAAATATTGATTTTTGTCTTGTACCAAACTGCCTTCGCGCCTATCCAAACCCCTTTCTTGTCTTTGAAAGAAAGATAATGTTCAGGTTTTGGGGACAAGTCTAGTCTACTCTTCTCAAAATCGATCTTTCCGGTTTTCTTTATTGCTTGAAGCATTGACTTCGGATCAATAAAACCGATCTCCATTTGCTGACAGTTCAACAGCCTGCTAGAATCAACGTACACAATCGTTTCATCGTTGGGAAAATGAATGATCTTACCTGATCCAGATCTTGAATTCTGGATCTTCCCAATTGACCTATCAGCTAGAAAAACCTCCGCAATAAAGCTCTCTTCGGGTAATGTGAAATAAAATTTTGTTTCCTTCCCATTGATCTCTTTTTCGAGCTCATATACTTTGGGATTGGTGGATTTTCTGGATGCTCCGAAGTTAACATCCCCATCGTTTAGAACATTGATCAATTCCTTAGTATTGATCCCGATTTTATTCATCGCTACAAACTGTGAATCTGAAACGACGATCAGCCGCTCAAGAAAACTGTTTTTTACTCGATTAGAAGGTAACCAGGAACAACCTCTGTTCTGAAAAAAGAATAGAACGAATACAAGACCGATTCCAAATCCTATCCCGTAATATTTTAGTCTGCGTAAAAATGAATCCATAAGTGGACGCAAAGATACAATATGCATCAAAAAAATAAGCCATCCTTTTGGATGGCTTATTCAATCAATTCATGTATTCATCAAAGCATTGCATCAAGCTTCGATGTAAACAGGTTCTTGGGCGCTGCACCTACCTGCTTATCGACGATCTCACCGTTTTTAATAAATAGGATCGTAGGGATATTTCTAATTCCAAATTGAGAAGCTACTCCTGGATTTAAATCAACATTAACCTTTCCGATAACTGCTTTCCCATCATATTCTTTGTGAATTTCTTCGATGATCGGCCCAACCATTCTGCATGGTCCACACCATTCTGCCCAAAAGTCAACTACCACTGGTTTGTTTGAATTCATTACAAGTTCCTGGAAGTTCGCGTCCGTGATCTCTAAAGCCATAAATTTGTTTTTTTTAATTCTTATTTTGATAAAATTAATTCAATTCCCTAATCGTCAAATCTTTTTCCAAGCTTTTTTTCATGACAACTTGGCATGCTAAACATTGTTTACAATCATCTTTTTCATGGTCTTTTGATTCTCCGATTTGAGACCGTAAAAATATTGACCATTTTGAACTGTGGCTGTATCAAAAGTTACAATGTGCCCACCCGGCTCAAAATCACCTTCTTTTAAAACTCTGATTTCCTTCATTTGTTCATTAAACAAAATGATTTGAACATTTTTTTTCGCTTCACAAGTAAAATAGATCTGCACTTGGGCAGCACTTATCGGTTCTTCAAGACTGTATAACACACAGTAATCTTCCTTAACGGGATTACCTTTTCCAAGATAGGCAAGCAATTTTCGATAAGCTATAACTAAGACAAGAATTGCAAGGGAAACAAACAATACTGCAAGAGCAAGTCGAGTAATTGAAAAAGAAGGAGAAAACAATAAAAAATTCATAATTATAAGGATATCACACCTTTGATCAAGGAAGCTTGTTCGTATTTATAAATAATGGAATCCACATCAAGCATGAGCTCTTTAACACTAACACTTATGTAGTTACCATTCTTAGAGGGATGGAAAACAATATCTGAACTATCATTGAAAAGACTAGTCACCTTCGCCAGTTTCTCGTCGTCTTTCGGAACAATGAATTTAAACAGATATACGTTAGGCCATTCTTGTAATTCTAACTGAGCCTTTAACTTTCCAAAGACATCCTCCATTCAGATTCAATTTTATTCAGCAAAGATAATCTTTTACCCTCCCTAAGAAGCACAGTATCTTTCTTTTCGACATAAATAAGCAACTCGTTGAAGTCTGTCACTCCATTTTGTTGAGCTGTCACCAATTCATTGTACACTAACATAGGATCAACTGGAGAAGAAATAATCGCTTCTATATCCAATTTTCCGAAGGGGATCCAGAAAGCAGAATAGTCGTAAGAAATCTGCACCAAAGACTGCCCCAAAAAGATCATCTTATCGGGCTCCGAAGAGTTTAGAATTAATGAATAATGCGAATTAAGTGCGCTTTGATAGGTGTTAAAAACATCCAATGGCGGAGCATTTTCAAACTTATTAGTTATGCCCGACATTGATTGCTCAGATTGAACTATAGATTCTATCCCTACCACCTTCATTGCATCAGCATACTTTTGAAGGAGATCATATTGCTTCTTAAATAGCCTGCTTAGCGGAACTTTAGACTTGAAATAGTTTTTTACTTCAAAAAGCCTGTCCTCGAGTAAGTATTCCGGTGAATCACCTTCAACTCCTCCAAGAATCCGATATGCCTCATCTCTATCCAAGATTACTCGTCCAGCCCCTTATTTTTCCTCATTCGGATATTCAGGAATTCAACTACTAGTGAATATACCATCGCAAAATAGATATAACCCTTAGGCAAATGCTGACCAAATGCCTCTGCTACCAGAATCACACCAATCGTTACAAGGAATCCGAGCGCGATCATCTTGATTGTAGGTCGATTATTAATAAAATCAGAGATTGGTTTTGCAAAAAGCATCATCACGATCATCGAAACGATGACAGCTGCATAAATGATTACAATAGGATTCTGTTCTGTTTCATTACCTAAACCATTTGTCATTCCAATGGCAGTAATAATAGAATCAAAGCTGAATACAATGTCGATCATTACAATTTGGGCGATCACAGCAGCAAGACTTTTCGGCACATTGACCGATTCTTTGTGCTTAGCACTTACTGAGCTATGCATTTCGATGGTACTCTTGTAGATCAAGAATAATCCTCCCAACAAGAGAACGAGACTTTGAAACGAAAAATTCTCCAGCATTTCCCATTTTGATTCCGGAAACAATGGTGCATCCAAATGCATTAACCAAGAAACAAAGGCCAAAAGAACAAGACGAACCACCAGAGCTAGTGTCAATCCAACATTTCTTGCTTTACGCTGTTCGACAGAAGGTAGCTTGTCCGTGACAATAGAGATAAAAATGATATTGTCGATCCCCAGAACGATTTCAAGTAAAGACAGGATCAAAAAATACATTAAACCATCCCAAGTAAACAATAGCTCAAAAAACTCCATATCTCTTTATTTCATAAATTGAAAATACTCCTCTAAAATACTATGATTGATATCAGAAGGCGTAAAAATCTCTATCATTTTTGGTCGATCCGAATCATTGAACAAATAGAACCACTGCATCATCGATTCCAATTCGGAAATTCCTGAAGAGTCTTTGTAATCAATATTAAACGCCCCTGCGATCTCTTTACCCTCAAAATTATGAGCTGCAACAAAGTAGCTTTGGTTCTGAGCAACACTTGATGGTCCAGGGATGATATTGAAAATTCCCCCACCACCATTGTTTACGACAACTATCCTGAGATTTTTCCCCAAGTATTTATTCCAAAAGGCATTGCTATCGTATAGAAACGAAACATCGCCTGTAACTAATACATGAAGTCGATCAGGATCAATATATGCTGCACCTGCTGCAGTGCTGGAACTTCCATCGATTCCGGAAGCTCCTCTATTTGAATAATAGCTTAACGTATTCACCGGATCGAATAGTTGGCAATATCGCACAACAGAACTATTTGCCATATGCAGCACTGCCCCATCTGGAATATAATCCAGGATCAGCTCGAATACCTTCAGATCAGAAAATGGAATCTTTCCGAAAAATTCAGTTTCCTTATCCTTGATCAGGAGATCCTTTTGTTTCCAAGCAGAACCATAATTGGAAACACTTCTTCTGTAATCGATCCTGGAAACCGCAGAGAAAAATTCTAATTCATCACATCGAAAAGAATGAGTCAAGCTCATGTAGGTATCCATAAAAGGAAATTCATGACCTATCTTCCAATGCATTTTGAGTCCGGATTCTCTCAAGAACTTCTTTATCCTTTTTGAAACAACCGCTCCGCCTATTGAAATCAATAATTCAGGTTTAAAAGAGTCAATTTCTTTTTCACTGATCGAATTCAAAACCCTATCAATGCAATGAACAAATCGTTTATCTGTCAGATTTGATGTGTTTTCCACCAAAACTACCACAGAACTATCATCAGCAAATTCAGCGATCAATTTATTCAATAAGGGCTTCGGAGTTAACTGACCACACAACAACATTTTTTTACCAAACTGGAGGCCTTTCTTTACTATTTCTAGGTCATCTACTGAGAGATCAAATTGACCATTGACCATCTTCAGACCACGAATTGCAGGCCTTTCAATTTCCGCAGTACCATAGAGTGGTTCATTGAACCCTACATTAATGTGCACTGGTCCTTTCCATGAATTGGTAGCATGCACCATTGCAATAGACAATTCTCTCTGTTCTTCCCATAGATCAGCACTTTCCTTCTCTTGCAAATTACACGAATAACGCACATGTTTACCAAAGATCGATGCTTGATTTATGGTTTGACCATCTCCCTGATCAACCCACGCAGAGGGCCTATCAGCAGTGATCACTATTAAAGAAACTGAACGATAATAAGCCTCTACAACTGCTGGATAATAATTTGCCGCTGCAGAACCGGAAGTACATACAATCACAACCGGACGTTGAGTTTGATCTGCGATTCCCAATCCGAAAAATCCAGCTGAACGCTCATCATGTATAGTGATACAAGATACTTCTGGATGTTCATCAAAACCAATTACAAGAGGTGCATTTCTCGAGCCAGGTGAGACCACGACATCCTTAACGCCATAGTTCACACATACTTCAACGATCAATTGAACGACCCTCTTATTACTGCTTCTCATTTTCATTCAACTGTTCAAAGATATTGAGTAAAGTTCGGCTTTTATGTTCAGTTTCCTTCCATTCTTTTTCAGGATCTGAGTCTTTTGTAAACCCACCTCCTAGGAACAAGAAAGCATTCGTATTGTTCAGTTTTGCACACCTAAGATTAACATATAGCGATACACCCTCGTCGATCACACCGATGAACCCTGTATACAACTCTCTCTCATGAGGTTCAAGTGACGCAAGAACCTGCATTGCTTTTGATCTCGGTAATCCACAAACTGCGGGAGTCGGGTGAAGATCAAGCGCAATTGCAAACGCATCTTCCATTTCAGCTTCAAAAATGATGTCCGATCTCAAATGTTTCACAGGACCGGCAACGACTTCATACGCCTCTGTCACCAATAATTTATCTGCATTATGATCTTCAAGTTGATCAAGAATAAATTCAGTCACGAACATCTGTTCTTGTCTTTCCTTTTCTGTCCAATCTTCTTCTGCATCCATACTTAATGTGCCCGCCAAAGAGATCACAAGCGTATGTTTTTCTTCGTTGCGAATAAGTACCTCAGGTGTAGCCCCCAACCACTCCCCTAATCTGGGATCGTTAAAATAATATACAAATGCCTCTGGGTATGCAGAACATAACGCTTCAAAAATGGCCTCATGACTTTGTTTGATCTCCGATTTTTTCACTCGAGAATACACTCCTTTTTGAAGCTTGTCGTCATTTAAAAACTTGATAAGCTGCTCAGCATTACCAATATAATCCTCTTTAGAGATTACAAAAGGATCATTGCTGTTGAAATGATCGCAAGGTTCAGATTCACCTTCCTTGAAGATCCATATCTTGCTTTTATTTGCATTCGATAAGAAGAACCCACGCGAAAACAAGCCATCCCATGGAACAAATACTCCATTCAAAGCGACTGAAGCTTGTCCAGGTTTTCGATATTTTAGTATACTCTTCTCCACTATTTTTTAATGACCATAACGGTCAATCTCCCCGTACAAACCAGTTTCCCGGTCTCTTCATCAAAAATATCGACCTGCCACAAATGGGTTCTTTTACCTGTATGAACAATCTTTCCAATAGCCTTCACCCAACCACTTTTCACACCATTTACATGATTCGCATTTACTTCCAATCCCACAGGGTATTCGTTTTCAAGATCAAGCAATAAGGTTGATCCCATTGAACCGATACTCTCGATCAAAGCTGCACTTGCGCCTCCATGTAGCAATCCCATCGGCTGATGAGTTCTGTGATCAACCGGCATTCGGGACACAATATAATCCTCACCAACCTCAACGCACTCGATCCCTAATTGTTCCATCAATGTCCCTTTATTGAAACGATTGATCTGTTCTAATGAAATGGCTTTAAAATTCATGGTATAAAAATATAAATAATGACTTGATCTAAGTGAACAATGCCTGTCTCAATGCACTCTGCATTTTGGATTTTTATAACTTCGCAACATGATCAAAGAAAATCAGGACCTCCAGCCATTCAATACCTTTGGAATCAGTGTTAAAGCGGACTTATTCAGTTCTTTTGATTCGGTTGAGACTCTTGATCGACTGATAAAAAACTCAAATGGTTTACCTCTACTCATTCTTGGAGGTGGAAGCAATGTACTTTTTACGAGGGATTATCACGGTCTGGTTTTAAAAAATGAGATCAAAGGCTTCGACATCATTTCTGAAAACAACGACGCCGTGATTGTTCGAGCAGGAGCAGGGGAAATATGGCACGAATTCGTGTTAAAGTGCATCGACAAAGGGTTTGGAGGCATAGAAAACCTAAGTTTAATACCTGGAAGTGTAGGCGCGAGTCCAATGCAGAACATTGGAGCCTATGGCGTTGAGATCAAGGATGTCTTTCATTCTCTTTCGGCGTATCATTTGGCAACAGGCGAGATCCATACCTTTGATAAATCACAATGTGAATTCGGATATCGAGAAAGTGTTTTCAAAAGAAAACTAAAAGGACAATATGTGATCATTGATGTATCTTTTGATTTGTCAAAAAATCCAAAGATTAACAGTAGTTATGGAGCCATTGAGAATGAGCTTAAAGCAATGGGAATATCTTCACCATCAATAAAAGACATCAGCAATGCAGTGATCGCAATCAGATCGTCTAAATTACCAGACCCTAATAAGGTCGGAAACGCAGGTAGCTTTTTTAAAAATCCGGTGGTAGAGAAAGAGGTCGCCGATTCCATCCTGAAAGACTATCCAAATGCCCCTGTTTACCCCGCGGACAATGGTAAACGAAAATTAGCAGCAGGATGGTTGATCGAACAAGCAGGTTGGAAAGGAAAGACATTGGAGAATTATGGCGTACACAAACTTCAAGCGTTGGTTTTAGTCAACTACGGAGGTGCAACAGGTCATGAAGTATTGGATCTTTCCACTTCGATCATTGCGGACATCAAAAGTAAATTTGGGGTCGAGCTGGAAAGAGAGGTCAACATTCTTTAAGATCCATGAGTTTGGAATCGACAATCCAAAACCCAAATATTTTATCGATTCGAAAGGTTATTCCTGAGGATCTTACATTGCTTAGAAATATTAGTATTCAGACCTTTCTGGAAACTTACGGGTGTTACAACACTGAAGAAAATTTAGCACTGTATTTTTCCAATAACCTTTCAGAAGAAACCCTCAAGGGACAGATCGATTCTATTGAAACGGACTATTTTTTCGTCCTTAAAGAGGATATTCCCATTGGGTTCATCAAGATAGGTCTAAAAAATAACCCAGCTCAAAAAAGCG
>JALRFI010000164.1 GCA_023253775.1 Crocinitomicaceae bacterium | reverse complement strand
TTGTTCGACCGTCTTGATCATTGCGGCTGGGATCTCTTCTTTTGGAACCATCATTTTTAGGTCGTAGTCTATTCCCTGTTCAAATGTTGTGAATCCGGACACATTTGTTTTGATCTTTCCGAGTTTAACATCAAAAGGTTTCACACTAACCTTTCCGTCAGCAAAAGAGAATTTGGCTTTAACATCTTTGATCGTTTGAATGGATAGATTACTCATCTGTAGTGCTTCTGCCATTTTTTCAAATGGTTTAAATCCTTTGATTGTGACAGTTGATGTAGATAGATCACCACCTCCATTCAAGGAGTTGTAAATTGGTGATAGACCGGATGTAAGATCTGAAGTCATATCAAATGAAGAAGAGATCTTTCCTCGTGCATATTTTGCAATTGGAGCCAGTTTTTCAATCGTTACAAAATTTTTTGCAAGTTGCTGAATGTCCAGTTCTTTCAATACATAAGAGAAATTGATCTTTGGTTTAGCATGATCTCTCGTGTCGTAGGTGCCTTTAAGACCAATACTTCCTCCCATAGCGTTCATTGATAATCCTTCAAGGGAAGCGACTTCTTCTTTCATCTTTACATTACCATTTATATTCGTAATGTCAGTTCCGCTGTATTTGAGTTTTCCAATGGATGTTCTCAGATTAAAATCAACGTTATTTGGAATAAGTAACGGCTCAGAAGATTCAGAAGCAGCCTCAGATGTCTCCCCGGTTGATTCTGTAGTTGAAGTCGAGAGATTCATCAGCTGATCCAGGTCGATAAGGTTACTGTTGAGGTTGAAATTACCCTTCAGTAATTCATCTCTGAAGACGTAACCCATATAGTTGTCAATCGCCCCATTTATATTGAAGTCAGAGTTGCCTGTTTTGGCATTCAGTTTTTCCAATGTCAAGTTTTTAGGAGAAAAACGAAATACCATTTCAGAGATGTCTACATCATTCGACAAATCAGGTGACTTATAGTTCATCCCCATCAACGTTAATGTTCCCTCTGCTTTGAATGCTTCGTAGTCTTCTTTTTCAATTGAGCTCATTCGTCCATTTAAATGAACATCTGCATCCAGTTTACCATTGTAAGACTCACCTTCATTCATTGGGATGTAGTCCTTTATGGTAGCAAGGTCCATCTTCGCCATGATGTCTGAAACAAGAAGAGGATCGGTCATTGGATTTCTCATTTTCAAATTGGCATCAAGGGTGTTCACGCCAAATGCAGCATGGAATTTCTCAACATCCAAAGTCATATTGTCAAGATTGTCTCCTCCTGCGAAAGCAGAAGATGCCTTAACATTAATGTTTGAAATTGATCCAGGCAGATCCGGGTATTTGATCGATCCGTTTCCTACAGCTAGTTTGAAATCCCATCCTGGAAGATTCACGTCATCCATTCTTCCCTTAACAAGGCCTTTCATTTCAAGAGTTCCTTTGCTTACCATGTTTTCGTAACCTGTTTTATAGAATGCAGGAATGAGTGAAAGGAATTCTTTGAAAGTAGCTTTGTTCGCGTTCAATTTTAGATCCATCTGATCATGGTCTTCAAGCATTTCATAGAATCCGTCAACTGAAAAGCTAAGAGAGTTTAACTTGAATTGATTCTCTCTTAGCGTAAACTTGGATGATTTCTCAGTGAATTCCATAAGGATATTCATGATCACATCAGTTTTCACGTCAGTTAGATATGATACCCCATCCATATTAAACGTGATCTTATCCATGCCTGTCGTGGTTTCAAAGTCGATCACGTCTTCCGTTAAGTCTCCTTTTCCGATATGATTGAGGTTAGCAATGTTCATTGACATGGAAGAAGGTTCGTCTTTGTAATTTACGTTTGCCCCAGTGATACTATATTCCTTAAGAGATAGTTTGAAATTGGATGGTTCAGATACCTGTTCAGGGGTTTTTACAGAATCAGGTTTCACAATGTCATAATTGGCCATTCCATTGTTTAATACTCGGACATCAAAACTTGGCTCTTTGAGATGGATTTCATCGATTTCAACCTGATCACCTGATACTACACTCCAGAAATCTACATGCGCAACGAATTGCTTGATAGAAGCAAGTTCAACTCCTTTAAATTCATCGATCCCTTCAAGCTTAGTATCGCCCAACTCGACGGTCATGTTAGGGAAAGTACTCAGGAAAGTAAGGTCAAACTCTCCTAAAGAAAGTTTTGCATTCAGGTTGCTGTTCACTTCGTCTATGACCATTTCCTTGATTTCATCTTTGAAAATGATCGGAACCAAAATGAGGGCAATGATCAAAAGCAAAAATGTTATTCCAGTCCATTTAAGGATTCTTCTGAATAGACTTTTCTTCTTTTTTTCCTTTTTTTCCATATTCCTTCGCGTGTGTTTACGATATTTGTTACTTCCGAGTAAAATCAGAAGTAAAAGTATATAATATGCATACACGTTTATTCGTTCTTTTTCTCATGTTTTCAACAGCAGGTTTTGGTCAGATCATCGTCGGTGGAGAGGACCCAGTTGAACAAACGGATAAGAAAGAAGAGAAAGGTAGGGATTCGTTGAAAAGGCCTCCCGCTTCTCAAAATCAGGCGAGTACTTCGATCTATTTTATCACGAATTATTCATTAAATAATAGGACACTTTCGGAAAACGGAGAATTGTTCGGAGATACCTTGGGGACCAGGGCAGATGAATTTGGATCAAAATCCTGGTCATTTGCTGTTGGATTACAAAATAAACTGTCAGAGAATTTTTTCTGGGATGGTGGGATAGGCTGGTATCGAAATGGTGAACAATATCTTTTTGAAAAAACGGACACGATGTTTGCTTATCAGAACATCTACAATTACGTGGTCATGCCAATAAGAATAAATGCTGCTTTCGGAAAAACATTGAGATGGAGTATAGGAGCAGGATTAATGCCGCAGATGTTCGCAGGATATCGTCAGGAGCAACAATGGAAAACGACAACGAGCTCAGCCGGAGATGAAACAATCAAGACCAGGATCGGATATAATTCTTTTGTAATTAGCATGCTGTATAACGCATCTCTATCAATTGACATGTCGACGGGTTGGTCATTATTGATCTCACCTGAAGCGAGATTTCAGTTGAATACGAGTTATGGGAAATACTCCCCCTATATTCATAAGAACCGAAGTTACGGGCTGTCGTTTGGATTATTAAAGCATTTATAAGTGAGGATAAAGGAAATTACAGATTATCTGGAAGGGCTGGCTCCTTTGTCAACTCAGGAAGATTATGACAACTGCGGTCTATTGGTTGGGTCACACAGCGATTGTGTTTCTTCAGTTTTGATCTGCCTAGATAGTACTCCTGAAATAGTGGATGAAGCTATTGAAAAGGGGTGTGATATGATCATCGCTCATCACCCAATTATCTTTAAAGGACTGAAAAAGATAAATGGTAAAAATTACATTGAGCAAACAGTCATCAAATGCATCAAGCATGGCATCGCGTTATATGCGATTCATACCAATCTTGACAATTACCTTCATGGTGTAAATCGCGAGATAGGTAATAGGCTGGGACTTGACAATTTAAAGATTCTTCGTCCAAAACAGAATGTATTGTTCAAATTGGTGGTGTATACTCCTATTGAAGCAGCAGAAAACCTAATGACAGCATTGTTTAATGCTGGAACTGGTAAAATAGGAAACTATTCAGAGTGTTCTTTCAGCACTGAGGGTATAGGTACTTTCAAGCCGAATGAGGGTTCAAATCCATATTCGGGTGACATCGGAAAAAGAAGTAGTGATAAAGAGCGGAAACTTGAATTTCTTGTAGAGCATTCTGTATTGAATGAAGTGCTTGCAGTGATGAATGATTTTCATCCCTATGAGGAGGTCGCTCATGACATTATTCCGCTTGAAAATAAAAATCATGATCTTGGAAGCGGAATGATAGGAGAATTGAGTGTCCCATTGGATGAAATGGATTTTCTCAAAAAAGTCAAAAACACTTTTGGTTGCGGGGCGATCAGATATACAGAATTGAAAGGGGATAAGATCAAAAAAGTGGCATTTTGCGGTGGCTCCGGAAGTTTTTTACTCCAGGATGCAATCCGCCAGGGAGCCGATGTTTTCATCACTGGAGACTTTAAATATCACGAGTTTTTTGATGCTGAAAAGAAGATCGTTATTGCGGACATCGGGCATTATGAATCAGAGCAGTTCACCATAAATTTATTAGGTGATATTTTGAAGAAAAAATTTGCTACCTTTGCCGTCCGTTTAACGGAAATTAATACAAATCCAATTAATTACATTTAGCACATGGCAGGTACTGCAACAAAATCAGAGGCTACTGTAGCAGAGAAACTGGACGCATTGTTTGAACTGCAGAAGATCGATTCTGAGATCGATAGAATTCGTACGATCAGAGGTGAATTACCTCTTGAAGTTCAGGATCTTGAAGACGAGATCAGTGGTCTTGAGACAAGAATAACAAAGATCGAAGATGAAATCAAGGAGCTTGATATAGAGATCACGGATCGTAAAAATGCCACGAAGGATGCTGAAACTGCAATCGCAAAGTACAAGGAGCAGCAGAATAATGTAAGAAACAATCGTGAATTCGAATCTTTGGCAAAGGAGATAGAGTTCCAGGAGTTGGAAATCAAATTACACGACAAGAAGTCGAAAGAAGCAAAGTTAAAGATCGAAAGTAAGAAGGAGATCCTTGATGAAGCTAAAGAAAGATATGAGTTTCGTGCTGGAGATTTGAAAACGAAGAAGTCGGAATTGGATGAGATCGTTGCAGAAACTCAGAAGGACGAAGATAAGTTGGTGAAGCAATCGGATGATGCAAAGAAGAAGATCGATGCTCGGCTACTTCAGGCGTATATTCGTTTGAGATCTAATGCGAAGAACGGTTTGGCAGTTGTTTCAATTGAAAGAGATTCTTGTGGAGGATGTTTCAATAAGATCCCGCCCCAGCGTCAACTTGATATTCAGTCAAAGAAGAAAGTTCTGGTATGTGAGCACTGTGGAAGAGTTTTAGTTCCAAGTATAGCTACTGAAGAATAATTCAAATATAATTTCGAAAAAAGGGTGGAGTTGCTTCCGCCCTTTTTTATACCATAACTTTTATCATGCGGTTCAGTGATTACAACATCGTAAAGGAGCTAAAAGACAGGTTGGAAGAGGTTGGTTTTAAAAAACCGACCGATATTCAATTTAAGTCGATCAAGCATATTCTTGACGGTGAAGACGTGATGGCAGTTGCACAGACAGGTACGGGAAAAACAGCTGCTTTTGCAATTCCTGTTATTGATAAATTGACTCGTTCCAAAGGAAGGAAGGGTTCCAACTCTGTGAGATGTTTGGTCATGGTTCCTACGCGAGAATTGTCAAAGCAGATCTCGGAAGTTTTTCTTGATCTTGGAAAATATGCACCGGTAAGAACGCTTGGTTTATATGGTGGAGTTGATCAGGAACAACAGATCAGGACGCTGAAGAATGGAGTAGATGTTCTTGTGGCAACTCCAGGAAGAATGTTCGATCTTATCGCACAAGGGGCTTTGGATGTAAGCGGATTGGAGTTTCTAGTTCTTGATGAAGCAGATCTTATGCTCGACCTTGGCTTCAATAAGGACATTCAGGATATTCTAAGAAAGATCCCGAAAAAAAGACAAACCTTATTCTTTACAGCTACGATCGATAAGCAGATTAAAAAGCTTGCATACGATGTGGTGAGAGATGCCATAAGGATCCAGATCTCTCCAAAGAATCCGGTAGCCGGAAATATTGAACATGCTGTAGCGTTTGTTGAGATGGATCACAAGCGATTCTTTCTTGAGAACATGTTGAAAGAATTCGAAGAATTGAAATTCATTGTTTTTGTTCGAACCAAAGTAAGAGCAGAGAGAGTAGTGGCAGCAATGGAACGTGTTGGAATCAAAACCGAGGCGCTTCATGGAGGAATAGAGCAGAAGGAACGGTTCTCCATTCTTGACAGGTTTCGATCAGGTGAAAACAAAGTTCTGATCACTACGGATGTGGCATGCAGAGGAATCGATATTCCTACAGTGGATTACGTGATCAACTACGATCTACCTGAGAATCCCGAAAATTATGTGCACCGATGCGGAAGAACGGGACGAGGAACAAGAAAAGGACAGGCCTTGTCATTCTGTAGCGAAAGTGAAAATCTTTTTCTTCAGGCCATAGAATTGTACACTGGAGAAGAGGTGGAACATTATCATATTGATCCGGCTGATTATAAGGAGATCATTAATGATTCAGATGATCCTACATATAACTGGAAGAAGTTGATCGATCAGGCAAATAAGGAGGACGGTAAAGAAGATGAGTGGTGATCACTCAATGCTCTTTATTAGAATAAAATCTCTTTGCCGATCTTTCCCTAACCAAAAATCATGTTCTCCAATTTGAGTAAATCCTTTCCGGAAATAGAATTCCTGAGCCTTTAAATTTTTTTTCCAAACCCCAAGCCAGATTTGGGTTATTCCTTTGCTTTTAGCAATTGATTCTGTGTATTCTAAAAGAAAATTCCCGGCCCCAAAACCTTGAAAATCGTTGAGAATATAGATTCTTTCAATTTCAAGTTCTTTTTCTTTGCTTTTTTGAATTGGGTTATTTTTTAGACCTATCTTGATGAATCCAGCGGGAACATCATCTTTGAGGACGAAAAAATAGTCCGTTTCAATTGAGTCGATCTGTCCCTTGAGAGTTTCTTCTGAAAGGTCATTCGAAAAATACAATGCTAAATTTTCTTCAGTGTTGTACCACCCATAAGTTTCCAGAAATGTCTGAATGCTAATGTTCCTAAGCAATATAAGATCTTCAGGAATAACCTTTCGAATCG
>JALRFI010000086.1 GCA_023253775.1 Crocinitomicaceae bacterium | reverse complement strand
TTTATCTTCTTTAAAGCTAATGGAGGCAAAACTAAAATTCTAGGGTTTGTTCCTTTCATCTTTTTAGCTTCTTCTTTGTAAGAACACGATATGGTTCAATTCAGATCGATGTATTGGATGAAGATCCGGTAATGGCTGCAGACATGGCCAACAAGATTGTCGATCTGATCGATACAGTGAAGAACAATATGGTTGCAGAGCGAACTCTTCCTGCTTTTGAAATCAACAAGAGAAAGAAGGAACAAATGGAGATCGACAGGACTGAAGTCTTGAGAAAACTGGATTCATTAGCAAGCCTTGGAGTAGTTCCTTTGGATGGTCGTGCGAACCTATACCAGGCCTATGTGGATGCGAAGAATCAACAGGAAAAAGCAGAGATCAAAAAAGCGATCGATATCAACATGCAACATGGAGCAGAGTTCGACGGATTGGAATACATTCGAAATGAAAAGATCGTTAAACTGGAAGATTTCATGGAATCCTACGAACAAGCAGAATCTGATGCGAATACGATCTTCAATCACAAATTTGTCGTAGAAAGGGCTGTTATTGCAGATAAAAAGGATAAGCCTAAGCGAATGATCATTGTTCTTTTATCTACAATAGGAGCAATGGTGTTTATGGTATTCGGTCTTTTGATTAAAGAGAAAATTGACGAATTGCGTCAGGTAGCCTAATCGATGACTTTTCTGAGAGAAAATATCCTTCTGCTCTTTTCGGGCATTTTGTACATTTTTCTTTCCATTTATTTTACATGGAATGATCAGGCTTATCTGAGTCTTTTCCCGATTGCACTGCTGGCGATCTATTTTGCCATTTACTATACAGACTGGGCGTTTTTGGGCCTCGCAGCATTGACTCCGCTATCTGTCAATATTGAAGAGTTTACGGATAGTTTTGGACTATTTATTCCAACAGAACCAATCCTTTTTGGGTTTCTATTAATGTTCATTTTATTGCAGATCCGAAAGCCGATCATAGATCCTCGGGTTTGGAATCACCCAATAGTTTTGGCGGCCGGCTTTTATCTTTTCTGGGTGGTTGTTACCTCAATAACGAGTTCTCACCCGGTCGTTTCATTGAAGTTTTTTGTTTCGCGTCTGTGGTTCTTTATTCCCGTTTTAGTGATGGGCACCTATTTCTTCAGAAAAGTCGAACACATCAAGTATTTTTTGTGGCTGTTCACGGCTGGAATGACGGTTGCAATCACTTATACCCTGGTCGTACACGCTCAGTACCGTTTTGGAGAAAAAGAAGGACACTGGGTGATGTGGCCATTCTTTAAGGACCATACCATCTATGGTGCAATTGTAGCCTTGATCGTACCGATCGTCTTCGGACTTTATTTCTCGAAAAAGCATAATCCATTGATCCAGGCTCTATTGATCGCCTTTATAGGGATCATTCTACTGGGCTTGTATTTCTCCTATACCAGAGCAGCTTGGTTAAGTGTGATCGCCGCCTTGGGAGTTTGGGTCCTGATTAAAATCAGAATTCACTTCTCTTGGGTTGTAGGGATAGCCATGGTTGCAGGAGGAATCCTTTTCTTTTCCTGGGATAATATTCAAATGGAGCTTTCCAGAAACAAGTTCGAGCATACGACTGAAGATTTTGGCGAGCGTTTGCAGAGTGCGACAAATGTTACCACGGACGCTTCCAACTTGGAGCGATTAAATCGCTGGTCTTGCGCAATCGCTATGTTTCAGGAAAGACCTGTGTTTGGTTATGGTCCCGGAACCTACGCCTTTGAATACGCGCCATTTCAAGAGCCTGAGAATTTGACGATCATCTCTACCAACTTCGGTGATCTTGGGAATGCTCACAGTGAATATCTTGGACCATTAGCCGAAATGGGATTGGTTGGTATGCTTGCTATGATCCTAATTGTGGTGATGATCTTTTATAAAGGAATATCACTTTATTACGCATGGCCTTCTGAAGACAAAGAGTTCAAGACAATCATCATGGCAATGATCCTTTCTTTGGTCACTTATTTTGTGCATGGGTTTCTGAACAACTTTCTCGATACGGATAAAGCTGCGATTCCGGTTTGGGGAATGAGTGCAGCATTTATCGCTTTGGAGCTTCGTTTAAATAGATCAAAGGTCTGAATCCTTCCCGGTGATGATTTGATAAGATATCGGAACATGATCAGAAAACGTAGTTCTGAACTGATCATGGTTGTAAGGAGTATATGTCATACCTGCTTTCTGCACCAAACCAAAAAGATCGACCACAGTAAAACTTGACGGGAGGATCTCTTCAGCACAGTGTTTCGTATAGAACACGTGATCATAAGCTTTTCCTTTAGAGATGTCCTCGTACATTTTCGTATTTGTGCTATGAAAATCGCTATTCAATGAATTGAATTCAATTTCACTAAAGGGTTTTAATTCACTCTGAGTATAAATGTTGCAATCACCCAGCAAATAGTAATCTCGGTTTGATTCAGTTTGCTTTTTGATCCAGTCAACCACACCATTGATCTCCTGATTTCTCTTTTTAATATCCTCACTACCATCACCCGGTCTTAAGTGTGTGGAGATCAACGTAAAGTTTGAAGTTCCATCAATTGAGGAAAAAGGAAATGCATAAGGAACACGCTCGAAAGTTGGATTCGCCGCTCTAATTTTACTAAGAAATCCGTAGGCTCTGCTCGAATCCGGAATTACTTTATCCGGTCGATAAAAGGAAATCCACCATTCACTGGCAGTAGACACCAGATGATTTCGGGAAGGACCTGTATCTTCTTCAGAAAGCCAATACTGGAATCCTTGCTTGGTCATTTCCTTAACGAAGGAAGCACTCTCCAAATCTTGTTTGTAGGCTAATCCATTTGGGTAAACTCCATCCATCGGTGGAGCTACCATTTCTTGGATCACAACGATGTCAAAGGGTGAAAGAACCTCCGCCAGAAATTCATTGTTTCTATCCTTAAAATGACCAAGAAATTGAATGTTGAAAGAACAAATGTTCAGTGTATCATGTGCTATTGAATAGGATGCAACGAACACGAAAAGACAAAACAGTGTTGATCTTTTTAGTTGGCTACCCATAGACTTGGATTAAGACATTGAACCGCGGTTCCGACTACCTGATGTATTTCGAAATGGACAACAGATACAGCACTTCCTTCCTTCACCAAAGCAGATCCAATCGCTTGCTTTGTACTTACCTTGGAGCCTGATTTTACGTAGGTATCCTGGAGATTACTATAAACTGTACGATAGCTACCATGCTTTATGATCACTACTTTACCCGCACCCGGAATATTCAGAACGCTGGTTACTTCTCCTTCAAATACAGCGCGAACCTGAGAATTTTTGGACGTACTGATATCGATACCGTTATTATTCGTTACGACATTGGCCAATGTTGGGTGTGGGTTCTTTCCGAATCCTTCTGTAATACTTCCCTTTTCAACAGGCCATGGGAGTTTTCCTTTGTTACTTTCAAAGCTCCTGCCCAATGCAATACTTTCTTTGGTCTCTGAAAACTCGATGGTTTTGCTCGTTGATGAATTAGAGCTACCTGACGTCGAGGCAGAGTTACTCTTTTTGCGCGCTTCTTCCTCGGCTTTTCTTCTTTTCGCTTCAGCTTCAGCAATCTCCTTTTGAATTGCTGCAGAGATCTGAGCTTTGAGCACTTCCTTTTTACGCTCATCCTCCTTAAGCTGAGAATATAATTTTTCTTCTTCTTTCTTGAATTTTTGATATACTTTTTCCTGACGGACCTTGTCTTGAGATATCTGTTCTTTTTCGACCTTTTTCTCGCTCAGTAGTGCCATTTTAAAAGTTCTTTCCTTCTCAATGCTTTCAATTTCCTGTTTAATCATTTTCAGATGCTGTCGGATGATCAGAAATTGTTTTTGTTGCATTTCTGAAACTCTTTCTAAATACTTATTTCGTTTAACGGCTTCGTAATAATTATCAGAAGAGAAGATGTACATCAATTGGCCGTATTTGTTGCGATGCTTATATGCATAGATCAGTAAGCGTTTGTATTGATCCTTCAATCGAGTCAATTTCTCATTCATCTGAACTATTTCCTGATCCTTTTCGGAGATCCTGACCTGGGCACCTCTTATCTGATTGTCGAAATTTCGGACCAGCTCTTCTCGGTAAGCGATCTGATTTTCGATCACTTTCAATTCATTCAGCGAAGCTTCAGTATTGTTTTTCATTTTGCTTAGAAGACTTTTAGTGTTGGAGATCTTCTTTTCGAGTTTCTGTTGCTCCTTCTTCAGTTTCTCACTCGTCTGCCCATGTAAAAATGAACTACTGATCAGAATTGAAAAAAATAATATGAATTTATTTACACTGCTCATAAGTATCAGGAATTACTAGGATCATTTCTTTTGGAATGTCAACTTCGATTTTTTCGTAGGACATGTTGATCCTCATATTATTTCTTGCTGAAATGATGTGAATAAAGACTTCTCTTGGAACGTCGAAACCATCGATTTTCTCTCTCACAAGATAGTCGACTTTAATGCTTGCTGTATCTGAAGGACTTTCAATATACATCCCTTTTAATCCCGTTAAAGAATCCGTCAGAAAATACTTGATTAAAACATCCTCTTTGTCGCTGCGGTCAAGTTTTTTGAATTCTCTTTTTTTATGGCTGGAAATGGTATAATTATAAGGATCATGCACCATAAAGTATTTTTGGGTGCTATCGAAATCCAGTGGCATTCCTAGGATCAATTCTTCGAGATTCGAAAAATTGAAATCGATAGCAAAGTTTTCCTTTATATAATCCAGTGACTGGCGAATGTAACACTTTTCCCTTTTGTTAGTGATGATGACGCTATCTGTAGTGATCATTGCGTTTACGATCGGAATGGATGCGTAAGTGATCAAAGCATTCATCGCGCTGTCCGCAGTCATTCTTACGGATGTTTTAAAATTGACGTTTCTATTGGTATCCTCAACGTGAGTAGTGATCTTCGTATAGAAGTACTTCGGTTTGATCTGGCAAATACTATCAAGAATGTTGACCAATTCAGTCGCCTTCTTTTTGGGAAGTTTCACTCTTTCAGTTTCCGTTAATTTTTTAGCACAGGAGCTAAGAAACATCAGACCGAAAATAACAGCAGTAAAACCTTTAAAATACTGGGTCATAAAATTCTTTTTTGTCGATTTTTTTGTCGATCATTTTATTGGTTGAGCCAAGCTCCTTCGCTTTGATCCATAGCTCCACCGCCTCGGCTTTCTGCCCGGTTTTGTAATGTGCGTCGCCCAGATGTTCAACGATTAATTTATCGTTGGGATTCAATTTATTTGCTTTATCAAAAAATAATTTTGCTTCTTCGAACAAAGTCATCTGGAAAAGTACAACTCCTTTTGTGTCAAGAAAATGAGGAGACTGAGAATTAAGCGCGACCACTTCATTGATGATGTCCAGTGCCCGTTCAAGATCAGTTTTGCTCATTGCTAATCGATAAGCATAATTGTTTTTGATCAATGAACTGTTTGGATCAAGCTTCATGGCCTTCTCATAAAATGATTTGCCTTTTATGTGATCCATTACTCCAAAATAGGCTTCACCGAGCTGACCGTTGTACTCAGCTTCCATTGACTTATCAGAAACCACCATTTCAATGCCTGATTCTAAAATTGTGATTGCTTCCTGGTATTGTTTTAACTGTACAGAAGCGACACCGCTCAAAAGATAAACAGTCGTGACTGTGGGGAAATATTCAAGACATTCATTGGCATCCTGATACAAACTTTTGAAATCAGTAGCCTGATATTCCATAATCAAAACCTGATTCCAAATCGGATACTGTGTCTTATCATATTTCAATGCCATTTTATATGCGGCAAGTGCTTCAGCTTCCTTTTCCTGGCGTAACAGAAAATCCCCTTTGATTGAGTAGGATTTTGCATCTGTAGGATGATCGCGCAGCACCATTTCAACCAATTCAGATACTTCGGGGTCAACTTTGTTCGAAGTTTCATGGATGTTGATCAGGATCTGCATTTTGTTGTCAAGTGTTACATCCGGACAATCAAACGCTTTCTTCAAAAAGTCGTAGGCTTTTTTCTGATCTCCTTTTTGACGATAGATATCCGCCAACGCCAGATTTGCTCTTCCGTTTTTTGGATCTGCGATCGACAACTCTTCCAGCATCTGGATTGCTTCTGTTTCCTTCCCTCGCTGAAAATAGAAATCGACTAAGGTTGCAATGAGCTGAGAATCCTGCGGGAATTTCTTTCGGGCTTTTTCAATCTCTTCTATCCCTTTCGCATCCTGCTTCAATTGAACATACAATTGAAATTTCTGGATACTTAATTCAGGATACATCCCGAGCTGATCTTCCATTTTATTGTAAGCACTGACCGCCTCATCGAATTTCCCTGCCTTTACCAGTGCTTCAGCATAGCCATATAACCAGTCAACATTCCTTGGTTCTTTCTTGATCAGTTTCGCGAAATTCTTTACGGCTTCATTATAATTGCTCGACTCAAAATACATGTAAGCAAGCTCCTGAGTGTACCATATATTATCCGGATCCAGTTCAGCTGCTTTTCGAATATGGTTGGCAGAAGTCAGTCTGTCATTCTTGATGAGGTAAAGCTGCGATAGAGCGAAATAAACTGCGTCATCATCGTCTTTTAAGGTCACGCATTTTTCAAAAGCAGCAATCGCTTCGTTGATCTGACCTACTGTCTTTAATCTCACCGCCTCATGAAAGGCAGTGATATAAGCAGGGTCAATCGGTTTGCTGTCTTTAGATACCTTCTCCTTTACTGTCCCACACGAAACAAGTATTGAAAAGAATGATATGATCAGAATAAATCTCATTCAGAAATTTGTGAATAGTCGCCAATACTCAAATCCCGAGCCAAACCTTTATACTCAGTATGTGATCCAATCATCGAGTCCTTAGCAACCAGCTGTTTGATTGTTGTGTTATGCTGAATGATGGAATTTTTAATATTTGAATCGGTAATCTTAGTGTTGTTGCCAACCGAAACATGTGGTCCGATGACTGACCTTTCGATCAAAGCATTTTCTCCGATATAGCAAGGTTGAATGATTACACTTTCGATGATCTTTGCGGTAGGCGATACCGTTGAACGATTTCTTTCTGCATCGTATTCAAGAACACGCTGATTGGTGTGAACGGTAACTTCTTTGTTCCCGCAATCCAGCCATTCGATCACCTCTCCTGGTTTAAACTTATAGCCAGCCTCAGTCAAACGGCGCAAACCATCCGGAAGCTGATATTCTCCTCCTTTGATGATATTGTTATCGATCAGATATTCTAATTCCTGACGAAGACGCGCTCCATCTTTGAAGTAGTAAATTCCGATCATTGCCAAATCTGATACAAATTCTTTCGGTTTTTCTACAAAGTCGATGATCTCTCCCTGCTCATTCATTTTAATCACACCAAATGCACTTGGATCTTCGATCTGCTTGACCCAGAGAATTCCATCGTCATTTGGGTCGATCTTAAAGTTTGCCTTGAATAGGGTGTCGGCGAAAGCGACTACGACCGGTCCTTCCAATTTTTCTTTCGCGCAAAGCACTGCATGCGCAGTACCCAGCGGTTTATCCTGGTAATGGATCGACCCTTTAGCACCAAGACTGGCGGCAACTTCGATCAGCTCATTTTCAGCATCATCTCCAAATTGCCCAACCACAAAAGCGATCTCATCGATCTTCTCACTGCACACTGAAGCAATATCTTCTACCAATCGGTGAACGATCGGTTTACCTCCCACAGGAACCAATGGTTTTGGGATGGTTAATGTATGTGGTCGAAGGCGGCTTCCACGTCCCGCCATAGGAACTATAACTTTCATTTTCTTGTCTATCGTCTCATTTAACACCTGTGCTACCAAAACCTCCTGCGCCTCTTACAGTCTCAGAAAGTTCCTCAACTTCGATCCATTTTGCCTGCTTTACTTTTGCAAAAACAAGCTGAGCAATGCGTTCTCCATGCTCTACTGTAAACGGCTCTGATGAAAGATTAACCAGAATTACTCCAACCTCACCTCTGTAGTCCGCATCGATGGTCCCCGGGGAATTCAAAACGGTGACCCCCTTTTTGAAGGCTAAACCACTTCTCGGTCTTACCTGACACTCATGTCCCTCTGGGATTTCCAAAAACAATCCGGTTTTGATCAAAGCTCTTTCGAGGGGTTTTAAAATAACAGGCTCGTCAAGATTTGCGCGAACGTCCATTCCTGCGGAAAGTCCTGTTTCGTATGCGGGTAGCAGGTTTTTTGACTGGTTTATAATTCTAACTTTCATTCAGATCGAATTTTCAACCATCAAAGTTAACAAAACTGAAGGGTGAGAAGGGTTAAAACGTCCACTTTAATGAACAAAGGAATGCGAATAACTCAAGCTTGATGGAAATTCTTTTTTTCAAAAGAGTAGATCATCCCAATATATACCAGAATAAGGGCATTATGGATGACGAATTTGAGTGTCCCGCTTTCGATATCAACCAAAGAAGCGATGAGGTAGATAAGTAATGCCGAACCAAGGTAAAGACCGAATTTTCTTAGATTGTATTTGATCGGATAATGTTTTTGACCAAGGTAGTATGACAAGACCATCTGGCTGGCATAAACGATCAAGGTTGCCCATGCACTGGCGAAATATCCAAAGTAGGGTATGAAGATCACATTGATCAGAATGGTAAGGGTTGCCCCAACGATTGCGATATACGCACCATACTTGGTTTGACCGCTTAACTTATACCAGATACTTTGATTGAAGTAGATCCCGAGGAAGACATTCGCTAATAAAAGAATTGGAACCACTCCCAATCCGACATAGTACGACTCGTTTCTTATGAATAATTTGAAGATGTCAATGTTCAATGAAACGACCAGGAATACAAGGGCAACGGCTGCGATGAAAAAGTTCATCACCTTCGCATAGACCTTATTCTTGTCCTCATTTTTAAGCTGTGCAAAAAAGAAGGGTTCAGCCGCATATCGATATGCCTGAAGTAAGATGGAAACGAGCATCGCAAGCTTGTAACAAGCACTATATATTCCCACTTGTCCTTCAGCATATTTCAGCGATTCGGCTGTCATCCCATCATAGAGCATATGCTTCAATAGGATTCTGTCAAGTGTTTCGTTGATGATGCCCGCAAAACCGGCAACAACCAACGGTAATGCATACCATAACATTCGTTTGATCATTTCCTTATCTACTCTGAAGGAGATGTTCATGAAATCCTTGTAAAGCAATAATGGCTTCATCAAAGAAGAGAATAGGTTGGCAAAAAGGATGAATAAAACACCTTCTTCAGGTCGTTCTGGATCGAATGCTCCAAGCATTAGAACGAGGTTGATCAGGATGTTCACCCCGATCGCTGCAAACTGAATGCCCGCAAATTTCAGTGCTTTTTCCTCAGCGCGTAATTTGGCCAGTGGTAGTGCCGAAACAGCATCAATGCAAACGATTGCTCCGAGAAGGATAATGTATTCATTATGCCCTGAATACAGCATCAGATCGGCAATATCCTCATTGAAATAGATCAGCAACAGAAAGAAGATCGCATTGATCCCGATGACTGAAAAGAAGCTGTTTCGGAAAACCTTTTCCTTGTCTCCTTCATGATCCTGTATGAATCTGAAAAAAGTAGTTTCCAAACCAAAGGTCAGAAAGACGATCAAAAAGGCGACCCAGGCATAAAGCTCAGACACTACGCCGTAATCAGATGGATCAGCAAAGACTTGCGTATAAAGCGGAACAAGTAAATAATTCAATGTACGACCAACGATACTCGAAAGACCGTAAACCGCCGTTTGACCAAATAACCGCTTTATAGGATTAGACATTAACTTCTGAAGTTAGCTTTTCTTTTTTCAATGAAAGAAGTTGTTCCTTCTTTGAAATCAGCTGTTCCAAAACACTTTCCGAATTCTTCGATCTCAGCCTGGTAACCATCAACACCATCTTTGAATCCTGCGTTGATCGCACGGATCGCAGATCCGATTGCCATTCCCGAATTATTCAGAATCTTAGCAGCCATTTCTTCAGCTGCATTCATCAAGTTTTCCGGTTCTACGACAGAATTTACCAATCCCCAAGAAAGTGCCTCATCTGCTTTGATCATTCCCGCCGTGAAAACCATTTCGTTGGCTTTACCTTTACCAACCAGTTGAGCTAAGCGCTGAGTTCCTCCGTATCCAGGGATCACACCCAAAGAGACTTCAGGTAGCCCCATTCTTGCATTGGACGACGCAATTCGAATATGAGAAGCCATCGCTAATTCGAGTCCACCGCCTAATGCAAATCCGTTAACGGCAGCGATTACGGGAGTATTTAAATTTTCTATATGATCGAACAATAATTCTTGTCCATTGGCGGCCAGTTTTCCGCCTTCGGCGATTGAGAAATGTGCAAATTCCTTGATATCCGCTCCGGCAACAAAAGCCTTTTCACCACTACCTGTAAGGATGATTACTCCTACCTTTTTATCGTCGTTTGCAGCTGTTAAAGCGGTATTCAATTCCTGGATGGTTTCTTTGTTCAAGGCATTCAATTGACTAGGTCTGTTGATCGTAATGATCTCGATCATTCCCTTTCTTTCAACAAGCAGATTATTGTACATGTCTATTATGATTTTCGTAAACGTTTATAAATTTTAATGAGGATCATCAACATAATGGCAACTGCGAAGAAACCTACCGTGCCTTTGATCCAGTCTATCGAGTTTTTCATCACGACGAGAAATACGATCGCAACTAACGCAAGCGTAGCTACTTCATTCCAGAGTCTCAGATTTCCTGAAGTCCAGTTGAATTTTCCTTTTTTCAGGTCGTTCATGATCTTCTGACAAACGAAATGATACACCAGCAACATGCCAACGAATCCAAGCTTGATGTGCATCCAACGTGCATGTTCGCCGAAGAAATACTGGTCGGGATTTTTAAGGATCATGAGTGTTCCGAAAAGGATGGTGAGAACCATTGCCGGAGTGGTGATGATATACCATAGCCTCCACTCCATGATCTCAAACTGAGAAGACAACAACGCCGCCTCTTCTTTGTTTCTGGTCTGCGCCTCAGTATGATAAATGAACAAACGAACGATATAGAAAAGGCCAGCAAACCAACTTACAACGAAGATGATGTGGAGGGATTTCAATACATTAATATCGAGGTAGTCCATAGGGTAAAGTTAGGAATTTAACCATGATTACCATCACGGTTTAACCACCTTAAAGTATATTTCCGAATCCTTCTGTATCTTTGCACCTCAATTGTAAGAAAATGAGTGTTTTTGAACTATCTGAACAAGAGCTCCAGCGAAGAGAAACGTTGAATAAGATTCGTGAATTCGGGATCGATCCTTATCCTGCAGCATTATATCCAGTAAGTCACACGACGCAAGGGATTAAAGAAGAATTTGTTGAGGGTAAAGAGGTATGTATTGCAGGTAGAATGATGAGTCAGCGAATCATGGGAAAGGCCTCCTTTGCTGAGCTTCAGGATTCAACTGGACGAATCCAGGTGTATTTTAACAGAGATGAAATCTGTAAGGGAGATGACAAAACACTTTACAATGAGGTTTTCAAACGTTTCCTTGATCTTGGTGATTTCATCGGAGTAAAGGGAGAATTGTTCACGACGCAAGTAGGTGAGCCTTCGATCAATGTGAAGGAATTTACCTTGTTGAGCAAGTCATTAAAACCACTTCCATTACCAAAAACAGATGCTGAAGGGAAAGTGCATGATGCATTCACAGATCCTGAATTGCGATATCGTCAACGTTACGCTGATCTTGTGGTAAATCAGCATGTGAAAGATGTTTTCATCAAGCGAACAAAGTTGTTCAATGCGATGCGTCAGTTTTTCAATGATTCAGGTTATATGGAAGTTGAAACACCGATCCTTCAACCGATACCGGGTGGAGCATCTGCCAGACCGTTCGTTACTCAGCACAATGCATTGGATATTCCTTTGTACATGCGTATTGCCAATGAATTATACCTGAAGCGATTAATCGTAGGTGGATTTGATGGGGTGTATGAGTTCTCGAAGAACTTCAGAAATGAAGGGATGGACAGAACGCACAATCCGGAGTTCACGGCTATGGAGATCTATGTAGCTTACAAGGATTATAACTGGATGATGGACTTCACTGAGCAATTGCTGGAGCACTGTGCATTAGCTGTGAATGGAACTACAAAAGCTCGTTTTGGAGAACACGATATTGATTTCAAAGCACCGTACAAGCGTGTAACCATGCGCGATGCAATTCTTGAGTTTACCGGATTTGATATCAAGGGGAAATCGGAAGAAGAGATTTATGCAGCTGCTAAAGGAATGGGTATTGATGTGAATGATACAATGGGGAAAGGGAAATTGATCGATGAGATCTTTGGTGAGAAGTGCGAAGGAAATTACATCCAGCCAACATTCATTACCGATTATCCCAAAGAGATGTCTCCATTGTGTAAAACACATCGCAATGACCCTGAGCTTACAGAGCGCTTTGAGTTAATGGTGTGTGGAAAGGAGATTGCTAATGCGTATTCTGAATTGAACGATCCGATCGATCAGCGCGAGCGTTTTGAAGATCAGTTGCGACTTTCTGAAAGGGGAGATGATGAAGCGATGTTCATCGATCAGGATTTCTTGCGTGCACTTGAATATGGGATGCCACCAACAAGTGGATTAGGAATCGGTATGGACCGTCTGATCATGTTCTTAACAGATAACCAATCGATCCAGGAAGTACTGTTCTTCCCGCAGATGAGACCTGAGGTAAAATCACACAAGCTAGAGCTAACCGAAAATGAAAAGATGATCTTAGAAATGGTTCAAAAGGAAGGAGCCATGGATTTGAATGATTTGAAAACGAAAGCTGGATTGAGTAATAAGCAATGGGATGTGAGTATCAAATCACTGACGAAGCACGGAGCGTTGAAAGTTGTAAAGACAGATACTTCCCTTACAGTGGAATTGACCTAATATAGATTAATAGATAATTCTAAAAAGTTGATCATTCAACTCCTTATTCATAACCTGTCATATCTAAATATCGTATCTTTTATTTATTTCCCCCTTTAGAAACATCAAGCGTATTGGCAATAACTCTTTTGGCCTTCATTTTTCAATTCGGCAATTTGGCAACCATTGCTTTGTACTCGGCTTCATAAGCTTTGTCTCCTTTACAACCAAGTCGCTCTTTAGTCGCCTTGAAATCTTCAATTCTATTCCCTGGATCAGGGTGTGTGCTCAGGAATTCTGGTGGTCTTGCTCCACCCATATTCTGGATCTTTTCAAAAAATCCTGCACCACCGGCTGCATCGTAATCAGTAGGACACAAATAAAGAACTGATCGCTCATCTGCTTCGGTTTCATGCCCCCTCGAAAATTTTAAACCGATCAACCCTCCGGTTACCTGTTTCAATGCGGCCCTATCTCCAGCAAGTACATCTAATAGGATCTGAACACCGAACATCTGTGTCATTTGACGTGTGGAGTGCCTCATATCTGCATGACCCATTTCATGACCGAGAACACCTGCTAACTGTGATTCATTATCCAAAAATTTTAATATTCCAGTGTAGATATAAATATATCCTCCAGGAGTACAGAAAGCATTAAGAGTAGTATCATCTTTTATCACACGCAACCTCCATGGGAACTCAGTTTTGTAATCAACATTTCCTGAATTCAGGATCTTATCTCTGACTTTGTATAAGTATTGGTAAACTGCTTTGTTCTGCGTTGAGTCCAGGATCGGATATTGTTGAGGATTACTCTCGATCTCAGCGGCTACTTGAGCACCAAGTTCCTTGTCTTGCTCGATCGTGAACAAATTGATTCCTTTTCCGGAACCAAACTTCATGTTACCACATGCAGCCAAAAAAATGGAAAGTAATACAGCTGAGAAAAATTTGAATTTTAAGGAGAACATATTAACTAATTGGATAAAGAAAATTGATAATAAAGGTCAACATCATTGCTAGTCCCCAACCGGAATACACTTCCAAAGGACTATGTTTCTGGAGAAATAATCGTGCCGAAAGTGTTAAGCCTGATGCGAAAATGGCAAACATCAATGTCCAAACACTGAATTCCGCTTGAGCGATTCCATAGGAAAATAAGAATCCGCATAATATTCCGGCCCCACCTGCGTGTAAGCTAATCTTTATCCATCGGTTGATCAACGAAAATGTAACCGTAACAAATATTCCGCTCAAAGGTAAAGCGTAGATGTATTTGGGTAAAATGTTGTTTTGAGCTTTGTAAATGAATAAAAAGTATAGTAGAAGACAATACACTAACATGATCAACATTGGTATTAATCTCTCCCTTTTATCTTCCATGTCTATAGTAGAAATAACATTCATTCTTCTTAAGACAATAAATGAAAGTGATGGCGCCAGCACACTAAAGATAAAGAACATGTATAGAATAGCATACTTGGCTGAATCTGTAAGAAAGAACAGATTGTCTTCGTTGAACAA
>JALRFI010000025.1 GCA_023253775.1 Crocinitomicaceae bacterium | reverse complement strand
CTTCAAGTCTTGACCTACACCAAAGCTGAAAAGAGAATTTATTCCTTCCATGTGTTGTCGAGCTACGATCGAAACGATCTCACTCTTAGATTTTATGGAGGCAATTTTATTAAGGTCTTCTTGAAGAGGGGAGAATCCTTTTTTGTCTCTTAGATCAAAGTTCATGAAAGAACTGTAATATGCCCCAAGTAATTGTTCATCTGACCCTTTTTCGTTTTTGGATTTTTTGCAGGTTTCAAGAATTTGAATAAGTTTTTCCTTGTTACTCTTATCCAGCTCGTTAAAACTTCCCCAACGAGATTCTGAAGGTGGAACTGGGTTTGCCTTGATCCATTCTTCATTCGCAAACATGAAAAAGTCTTCGTTCGCTTTGATAGATTTTGACATGTAATCAACGTCTACAGTACTCAGCGTAACATTAGAATTCGCATTAGAAACAGGTTTGATATCCGATGTAGGAGTCGAAGTTTTGCATGAAGCAATCAGTGAAATAACTGAAAGTTGTAGGATTAATCTTTTCATATTTCTGGGTTAAATAACATTTCTACATGTGGAATTCCATCTTCTAGGTATTCCTTTCCGGTAGAATAAAAAGCATGTTTGTTATAATAATTTTCGAGATGTTTCTGTGCTGAAATTCGAATGGCCACTTTACCAAATTCTTCCTCGGTAAATTTCATTGCTTCTTCCATCAAAGTGTGTCCTATCCCTTTACCTCTGATGCTTTCATCGATCACAACTCTACCAATTACAACTTCAGGGTAGGATAGACCAGGAGGAAGGATTCTTGCCGTCGCGACAACGTTTCCCATTCCATCTCGACAGATCAGATGGTAGCATTTTTTGTCTTTTCCATCAAGGTCCAGGTAAGAACAGTTCTGCTCGACTACGAATGCTCTTAAACGCAATTCAATGATATCATGAAACTCATTAGTAGAAAGTTCTGGGTAATATTTTATTTGCCAGTCTAAATGCATATGCTTTAAATTCAGGTTTGAATTACGCCAACGTTATATTTTTTGTCGGCTTTTTTGTGATTTGCCATCTCTATTCCCATTGAAACAACCTTTCTTGTTTCTGCTGGATCAATAATAGCATCAATCCATAAACGACTAGCCGCATAATAAGGAGAGATTTGAGAGTCATATCGGTTTTTGATCGTATCAAAAAGTTCTTTTTCTCTTTCTGGAGTGATTTCTTCACCCCTCGCTTTCATTGATGCTACCTCAATTTGCAATAAGGTTTTTGCGGCTGATGCCCCACCCATTACAGCTATTTCAGCAGTTGGCCAACCAACGATTAATCGCGGGTCGTAGGCTTTTCCGCACATTGCATAATTTCCTGCACCGTAAGAATTTCCGACTACAATTGTGAATTTAGGAACTACGGAATTTGCCATGGCATTTACCATTTTTGCTCCATCCTTGATAATTCCAGCGTGTTCGCTCTTGGAACCTACCATAAATCCTGTAACATCTTGCACAAACACCAAAGGAATGTTCTTCTGATTGCAATTCATAATAAATCGAGCTGCTTTATCAGCAGAATCAGTATAAATCACACCTCCAAATTGCATTTCTCCTTTAGCGTTTTTAACGATCTCCCTCTGATTAGCTACAATTCCAACACTCCACCCATCGATTCGTGCATATGCACAAATTATGGTTTTTCCATAGTTGGCTTTGTACTCTGTTAACTCAGAGTCATCTACTATTGCTTTTAGAAGTTCTTTGGTATCGTAGGGTTTTGATCTGTCTGCAGGAAGGATTCCATACACACTCTTCACATCTACCTTGGGCAGTTTTGTTTCTTTTCTGTCAAATCCTGCGTCATCTGATTTTCCGATCTTATCCATAATGTCTCTGATCGTTTTCAGACAATCCTCATCATTTTCAGCATTGTAATCACATACTCCTGAGATTTCGGTATGTGTCACTGCTCCGCCAAGTGTTTCATTGTCTATTGTTTCACCGACAGCAGCCTTTACAAGATAAGAGCCTGCAAGGAATATAGTACCCGTTTTATTGACAATAAGAGATTCGTCAGACATGATAGGTAAATATGCTCCACCAGCAACACAACTTCCCATCACTGCAGCAATTTGTACGATCCCCATTGAGCTCATTACTGCATTGTTTCTGAAGATCCTTCCAAAATGTTCTTTGTCAGGGAAGATCTCATCCTGCATAGGAAGATAAACTCCCGCTGAATCAACTAGGTAAATGATTGGCAAGTTGTTTTCCATGGCAATTTCCTGGGCACGTAGATTTTTTTTGCCAGTAATAGGGAACCAGGCGCCTGCTTTGACAGTAGCGTCATTCGCAACTACAATACACTGTTTGCCGCTGACATAACCGATAACGATCACAACACCTCCTGCAGGGCAACCTCCATGCTCCTTATACATTCCGTAACCGGCAAAAGCACCAACTTCGACTCTTTCAGTATTTGAATCCAAGAGCATATCAATTCTCTCTCTAGCAGTCATTTTTCCGCTATCATGAAGTTTGTCAATGCGTTTTTTACCACCTCCTTGATAGATCGTATTCAATTCTCTTTCAAGTGCGGATATCTTGAGACGCATCTGGTCATCATTGATATTGAATTCAAGTTCTTTTTTGGAAATTGCCATAAATAGTTATTGTGCAGACCAAATATACTAACTAGAGCCGTATATTCTTCAGGCTTATTTTTTGAAAATCCCGATATATAGATTTCCTTTTTTATCAATCGATGCTCTGTACATTCCCGGAGTGTTGAATTCAAAGGAAATGTTCGCCTTTCGATCTATAGCAATTACTCCGCCTTCACCGCCCGTGGCTTTCAGTTTTTTATGGATGACCTCCTCGGTTGCTGAACCAAGATCTTTGTTTGCATATTCCATCATCGCGGAAATATCATAGGCAACAATATTCCTGATATAATGTTCACCCCAGCCGGTAGAGGATACTGCGCAAGTTTTGTTATTGGCATATGTTCCTGCTCCGATAATTGGAGAATCGCCAATTCGGTTCCAGCGTTTATTAGTCATTCCTCCGGTAGATGTCCCGGCACAAAGGTTCCCATTTTTATCTAAAGCGACACAACCAACCGTTCCGAATTTACTGTCTTTTGTTTTTCCGCAATGATCCAATTCTGTTTTTTCAGAATTCTTTATTCTTTGAAGGTCATTAAATCTTTTTTCTGTGAAGAAGTAGGAGGGGTCTATTAACGCTATTCCTCTTGAAGCTGCAAATTCTTCAGCCCCTTTTCCGGACAGCAATACGTGATTTGAATGATGCATGACCTCCTTTGCCAGTACAATTGGATTTTTAATTTTTGAAACACCTGCTATTGCTCCCGCTTCAAGGGTTTCACCTAGCATGATTGAGGCGTCCAGTTCATTTGAGCCCTCGTTTGTAAAAACAGCACCTTTTCCAGCATTGAAAAGGGGGGAGTCCTCCATGATTTTTATTGTTTCGATCACTGCGTCTAAACTTGAACCTCCATTTTTAAGAATCTCATATCCCGCAGAGACTGCAAGTTTTAAAACAGCTTCGTATTCCTTTTGTAATTCTGGAGTCATATTTTCGGGCAGAATGGTGCCTGCGCCTCCATGAATTGCAATAGCAAACAATGAATCAGAGTTATTTTCGGTATTCATGGAAGAATTGTTTTTTTGTCCATTTTTCTCTGGACCGCAAGAGCCTATCAGTACTGAAGACAAGAGCAATATCAGAATCTTTTTCATGAATAAAAGATACAAATAGTATTTATTCCTCGATAAAAGCGTGAAGAAGTTTGATCTGGTTTCTATATAGAAGCACTTTTTTATCATTCTCCAAACGTTTTAAAAGTCTGGAGATCACTACTCTTGATGATGCTAGATCATTGGCAATTTGTTCATGAGACAGATTGATCAAAGCGGATCCGGTGGTTTTATATTTCACTATTAGATAATGAGCGAGTCGTTCGTCTAGACTTTGAAAAGCGATTTGATCCAAAGCAACGATCAATTCATGGAATCGATTTCGTATCGTTCTCATGACAAAAGTTTTCCAAGTAGGATACTTCACTATCCAATGATCCATAAAATCAGTTGGGATCATCAATATTTCCGAATCTTCGTCTATTAATGCACTTATTTCGCTCGGAAAATCCTTCATGCAACAGGTGAAAGTCATTGCACAACTCTCGGCTGCCTCAACATAATACAAAAGGAGCTCATTACCATTCTGATCGATCCGTGAAACTTTAATAATTCCTTTAAGAACGATGGGCATATATAGAACCTGCTGACCGACCTCTATCATTATGTCACCAGCTTTTGCATGAACCAATTTGCTTTTTTCTTCAAGCTCTTTGATCAAATCAGGTTCGAAAACGTCTTCATATATTTTCAGAAGTTCAGATTTCTCACTCATGATTTAAAGAAGTTCATCGATCAATTTATCCATTGTGAATCCTTCAGCTTCTGCACGGTAATTACGAACAATTCGATGACGAAGAATAGGTTTAGCTACAGCTTTTACATCGTCAATGTCAGGTGAATATTTTCCATTCAAGGCAGCATGACATTTCGCGCCAATGATCAGGTATTGAGATGCTCGAGGTCCAGCTCCCCATGAAATGAAATCTTTTGTTAATTGAGGAGCGAATTCAGATGTATATCTTGTTTTTCCTACCAATTTCACAGCATATTCCAGCACATTATCAGCGACAGGTATACGTCGTATAACCTCTTGATATTTCAGGATTTGTTCAGCACCTAATATATGGTTCAATTGAATTGACAAGTCAGAAGTAGTGGCTTTAACGATCGCTAGCTCCTCGGTATAGCTCGGGTAATCTACCCAAATATTAAACATGAATCTATCGAGCTGAGCTTCTGGTAATGGATAGGTCCCTTCCTGTTCGATCGGGTTTTGAGTAGCTAAAACAAAGAAAGGAGTTGGTAAAGGGTAATTGTTACCAGCAGCCGTTACGGATCTTTCTTGCATTGCTTCCAAAAGGGCAGATTGCGTTTTAGGAGGAGTTCTATTGATCTCATCAGCTAAAATGATATTGGAAAATAATGGTCCTTTAATGAACTTGAAATTTCTGGTTTCATCAAGGATCTCCGAGCCAATGATATCAGAAGGCATTAAATCAGGAGTGAACTGAATACGATTAAAGCTCAATCCTAATGTCTGTGAGATGGTGTTTACAAGTAAGGTTTTTGCTAGGCCCGGCACACCCACTAGCAAACAATGACCTCTGGAAAATATAGAAATTAATACCTGATCAACTACTTCATCCTGTCCTACAATGACCTTATGGATCTCATTCTTTAATTGGCGATAATGATCAACTAACTGATCGACAGCTTCTTTGTCTGACATATGAATTTCTTAGGAAGTTAAATATAGCAAACTATTTCTTTACCCATTGATTTTTAAAGTCGCAGTTGAGATAGAATTCGTCAATTCTTATGTACGCATTTTGAACCTTAGAATCGATCCATTTATTGATTGTCTTCTGTTTTTTATCATTCTCAGCAGCCCTTTTGATAAGTGCGTAATCGTCAGTTAAATTTGCAATATGTGGTAACTTACGTTCCATCAATCGAACGACACGTATTCCTTGTTTTCTATCAAAAATATTGACATAGATGTTAGGGTAGGAGACATCCCCCTTTTCCATATTATCGGTTAACAGGAAGATTTCCTGATCCACTTGATTTAGGTCTTCCATATCCCAGGTTTGCTCACCCGTAATAGGGTTCGTAATGATTCCTTTATTTTGCTTGGTACCTTCATCATTTGAGAATCGCATTACAGCATCTTCCCATGTTATTAGGTTTTGCTTTAGCATATTGTAACATGTATCCATGATTAATGCTGATCTCTCGAGCGCGTCATTGCTAAATTCAGGAATAATCAGAATATGCTGACAAATGTAGTCGTCTCCTTTTCTATCAAGTAATTTTAGGATGTGATATCCATATGAAGTTTCAAAAATGTCAGAAATCTCATTGATTTCCATCGAAAAGGCTGCGGCTTCAAATTGAGGGACCATCATACCTCGTGAAGCATTCAGCCTCCCTCCCTGAGATGCACTTCCGGGGTCCATGGAATGAATCCTTGCCTGCGTATCAAAACTTTTACCCGATAATATACCTGCTCTTATATCAGCTAGTTTGTCATAAGCCAATTTTTTATCTGCTTTAGTAATCTCAGGGTAGTGCACGATCTGCTGGAAGCTCAATTGAGCATTTATCAGTGGGATCGAGTCTTTGGGAATAGTTGTATAGAATTCTTTTACTTCTTTAGGTGTTACAGTTACGTCAGCCGTGATGGTTCGTTCCGCTTCATCCGATAATAATCTGTCTCGAATTATCCCTCGGAATTCTTCTTTAATCTGAGTGACAGTTTTCCCATAAAACTGCTCAAGTTTCTCTCGGCCACCCATTTGCTGTTCCAATACTCTAAGACGGTTTTCCATCTCTGCATCCACCTGTTGGTCCTGAATAACAATACTGTCTAATTTAGCCTGATTCAAGAGTAACTGCTGATACATCATTTCCTCTAAAACATCACAGTCCATATCATTTGTTACAGTCAATCCTGCCTGAATCGCCTGGATTTTTTGTCCCTGAAGATCTGAAAGTAGGATGATGTAATCTCCAACTTGAGCAACGATCTTATCGATGACCTGCTTTTCCTGACCATTTGTAATAAATGGTAAAACGAAAAGACTAGTAATTGTAATGAATTTGGATATCATGGTTTTTATTCACTCGTTGTTTAATTTCATCTTCGATCTTTTCCCTCAATACACTAATTCGTTTTGCAAGAATTATCTCTCTAATTTGATCCTTTAAAAAATCAAATGGAGGAACTTCGTCCTTTACTCTAAAGTCGAAAATGTTTACAAAAAAAGTATACTCCTGATCACTAAAGTATGTCTTTGTTCTGTTCAATATCAAATTCTCCCTGTTGTATCCCTTGAGTGGAATGTCTTTGACAAGATCATTAAAGTAAATCCATTGTGCATCATCGAAGTAAAAATCTTCAGCATAAAGTTTGGCATAAGAATTCACTTTGGACAAATCTTTATCATTTTTTAACATGTAACTTTCTATAAGCTTTGATTCTACTTCAATACCTTTTGGAATTTTAATATAAAGGGCTTTTACCAGGTAATCCTGCAATGAAAACTGATCTTTGTTTTTGGAGTAATAATCCTTTAATTCTCTTTCGGATATTATTGTGTCAAGTTTTTTTTTGATTTCCCTTTCCTCAAGATAAAATCGTGAAAGCTCTCCTTCGAAGTTTTTGCCTTTTAAAGAGACAATTTCTGAACGTTTTTCATCACTCTCAATCAACTCCTGACGATAAGCCTCATTCATAGTCCATGATTCAATGAATGTTTTCCAATCTTCCTTATTATTGATGTCATAGCCAAGTGCATCCATAAGGTTCTCTGCCTTTATCATGGTTAATTCATGGTTATTCACTGATGCGACAACAACGTCCTGATCAGAGCATCCAGTGGTGAAAAAAAAAGAAAACAGGCTGACAAGAATGACAGCCTGTTTAAAGCTCTTTATTTTGTTATTTACCGAGTGAATATAAAACATCATAATTGATCTTCACCGCGTGCTTATTAGACAGGTCTTCAAGCCATTTCGCCTCAAGATAATTTTGATAATCACTTGTTGCAGTTCCTTTAGCCTCATTGAACAGCTTAGCTCTCGGTTCAAGTATTTCATTTATATCGAGAACGTACCATTTTCCTTCAAATTCATATGGAGGTATGGTGCCTTCCGTTAAATTAATATTCTGAAGGTAAGGTGTTGATTCGATAACAAATTTGTTGGTTCTAACTCTTAGATTCAGTTCACTTTCTTTATTGATTTCATCTAACACATGTTTGGAGTTGATTGTGTCATTTGACATCATTATCGCAACACGTTTCGCGATATCGGCAGAAGCACATTCATAAACTACAGCATCGACTCTCTTGGACCACATGTACTTACTGTTATTATTCTCGAAATACAGTCTTAATCCAGATGTATCCTTGACTGCTTTATTCCAGACCATATCAGTCATTACTTCATACAATAAGATCCCATCATGATACTCGGTTAAAAGAGCCCTAAAAGCTGGGTATTTATCGGAAAGCTTTGATTCTTCGTACCCCAGAATTTGATCTTTTTCCCATTGATTAAATTGTTGACGAATGACGATCTTGTTAACGTCTCTTCTTACTTGACGATAATTGTTTTCAAGATAGTTAGCGAAATTTTGTTGAGTATATTTCTTTCCATCAAGGGTAAATAGCGGTTTATCTGATTTCAATTTATCTGCATTCCATTTACCAATAAAATAAGTTGAGTCTAAATTTTTTTCAAACCACTTCAGGCCTTTCTTAGATTTATCTGAGTAAGAATATGTTTCTTTCAACTTTGTTACGAATGAGTCTTGAGTTTTTTTAGAACGCTCGTCTTTATTTACTCTTGATTGTAAGTCTTTTCTCATTGATGCATAAGGCTGAACAGGTGTCCATTCTAATCGTTTGATGATATGGTAACCATATTCAGTTCTTATCGGTTCGCTGATGTCTCCATCATTCTTCAATTCAAAGGCTGAATCTTCAAAACTTGCGACCATTCGTGTTGTTGTGCCCGTTCCGAATGGAGGAAGAACACCTCCTTTATTCGATGTGCTTGGATCATCTGAATGATCTGATGCAAGTTGATCCCAGTCTGCTCCGTCTTTCAACATTTGATGGATTTCACGGATCTTTTTGTCTGCGTTCATGATATCCTCTTCCGTCGAATTTTTGGCAACAGCCACCATAATATGAGCTGTTTTAATTGTTCCTCTGGCTGGGCGTGTATCGGTTACCTTCACAATATGATATCCAAATTTTGTTCTAAATGGTTCAGAAGTACTTCCAACTTTCGTTTTAAAGGCCATGTCTTCAAATGGATAAACCATTTGGAATGCAGTGAAATAACCAATATCTCCACCGTTGTTTACTACTGATGGATCTTCAGAACCACTTTTTCCTTTAGCTACTTTTTCAAAATCTTCACCATTGTCGATTCTTTTCTTCAATGAAATGATCCTGTTATACGCATTTAAGGTGTCTTCAGGTGATGCATTCGATTCAACTCTGATCAATATGTGGGAAGCACGAATTTCATTTGCTGTTCTGTCATAAGCCTCCTTAACAAGTGATTCGTTCTTCGCCGAATCGATAAGGTAAGGGGTTGAAAGTTGTTTTTTGTAACCATTCAACTCTCGAACGAGTTTTGGGATAGTATCATACCCAAGGGCTTCAGCTTCTGCAACCTTAAGCTTGAATTTTCTAAATAGTTCCATGTACTCGTCAAGACTAGATTTATCGTACTTGGGGTCATTGTTGTTCTTCAGGTAGATCTGGAGAAATTCAGACTTCGTGACCGGTTTACCATCGATCTCCATAAGAACCGGGTCGTTTTGTTGGCTTGTGGCTGTGAAACCGGTAAATAATGTTAACGCGAAAAGTAATTTTTTCATTGCTAGAAATTTTGTTTTTATCTGAAACGTGTTATTTGATACTATAGTTTGGAGCCTCCCTTGTAATTGTTATATCGTGGGGGTGAGACTCCTTCATTCCAGCAGAAGTAATTCGAACGAATTTAGCACCTTTTAGTTCATTAATCGAAGGAGCTCCGCAATATCCCATTCCAGCTCTCAATCCACCGATGATCTGGTACATTACTTCAACAAGATTGCCTCTGTAAGGCACTCTTCCTGATATTCCTTCGGGAACCAATTTTTTGATGTCGTCTTCCGCATCCTGGAAATATCGATCTTTTGATCCTTTTTGCATGGCCTCTATCGATCCCATTCCTCGGTATGATTTAAACTTTCTTCCTTCGTAAATGATGGTCTCTCCTGGAGATTCTTCAACCCCAGCGAACATAGAACCAACCATTACCACATCCGCTCCGGCAGCAATTGCCTTAACAATATCTCCTGTATAACGAATACCACCATCAGCGATTACTGGAATTCCAGTGCCTTCTAATGCTTGTGCAACATCGTTTACTGCAGAGAGTTGTGGGACACCAACACCGGCAATTACTCTGGTTGTACAAATCGATCCAGGTCCAATTCCCACCTTTACAGCGTCAGCACCTGCCTCCGCAAGATATTTGGCAGCTTCTGGAGTAGCAATATTACCGACAATGACATCCAGATTAGGGAACTTAGTCTTCACTTCTTGTAGTTTGTTCACCACGCCTTGAGAGTGACCGTGAGCGGTATCGATTACTATCGCATCTACTCCGGCTTCAACAAGAGAGCTTACTCTTTCAAGCGTATCATTAGTAACCCCAACAGCAGCAGCTACTCTCAGTCTTCCAAAGGAATCTTTGCAAGAATTAGGATGAGTCTTTACTTTAATAATATCTCTGTAGGTTATCAATCCAATTAACTTATTGTTTTGATCGACAACAGGCAGTTTTTCAATTTTATTTTCCTGAAGGATCTCTTCAGCAGTGGCAAGATCAGTTCCGTCATTGGTAGTCACCAAATTTCCCGAAGTCATGATCTCAACAATTGGACGGTTTAAATTCTTTTCGAATCGTAGATCTCTATTTGTAACAATTCCCTTTAAAGTTCTCGATTCATCTACGACTGGGATGCCACCTATGCTGAACTCTTTCATTAAGTTCAATGCATCCTTAACAAACGCGTTCTCATCAAGTGTCACAGGGTCCAGAATCATACCGCTTTCTGATCTTTTTACCTTGCGGACTTCAAGGGCTTGCTCTGCAATGGACATGTTTTTATGTATCACGCCAATTCCACCTTGTTGCGCAATAGCCACAGCAAGTTTTGCTTCAGTAACTGTATCCATGGCGGCAGAAACAATGGGGGTATTCACTTCGATGTTTCGAGTGATCTTACTCTTTAATTTTACATCCCTAGGCAGAACTT